>JBGQKQ010000017.1:0-25026 GCA_041499655.1 Gammaproteobacteria bacterium | reverse complement strand
GCGAGATATCTGGGCTGCTTCGGGTCGGTCACGTCGAGGATCGACGTTCCGTTGTCTTCCTTCCTGCCGGTCAGCGGATTGAGGATGTTGTCGCCGTGGTGCCCGACGTAGGCGATCCAGCGGCTGCCCTGCTTGTGGATGGTGGGCTGGTAGGCGCTGCGCCCCTGAAGATCGTTGTAGCCGACCAGTTCCATGTTGCGCTTCTCGGCCTTGTTGTCCTGCGCCTGGGCCGCAACAGCGGCGACGAGCGCCGCGACGGCCAGGACCTTCTGAAAATGCGTCCCCATGTGCCTCTCCTTATCGTCACTTCTGACGGGTCATCCCGCGCTTTCGCCTCGCCGCTCTCTTGTGCACGGCCTTCCTGGGCACGTAGCCGATCGCCTCGACCTCGAGCCCGCAATCGAGCGGCGTGCGGCCCGCCTGGATGCGCGTCCTCGCGGGCAACGTCTCGCGGCTGCTGAAGTAGCCGCGGTAGATGCGGTCGAAGGTTTCGGCGTCGCGCTGATCGCGCAACCACACGATCACCTTGAGCAGGCAATCCATGTTCGAACCGGCGGCCTCGACCAGCTTCTTCATGTTGTCCATCACCAGCCGCGCCTGCTCTTCGAAAGGCGGGTTGGGAAACGCCGGAATCGGCAAACCTTTCTCGCGCGCTTCGCGCAGCGCGTTCGAAAACGCTTCGTCGAAGGGCGGCAGGCCCGAGACGAAGATCAGCTCGCCATAGCGCACGCACAGATTGAACGGCGCGTTGCTCGACGGCAGGCCGGCGTCGTAGTTTCGCCTTTCCTGAGCCGGATTCATGTTCTCCTCCTTCGATTGCGGATGGTAAGACCTGCCGATAGGCCACGCAACGGCGTCGGTGCGCCATTCGATGTCCATCAACGTTCCGTATCCAGGAACCGAAGCGGAAGCGCGGGGAGCGCGGCATGTCAGGACTGCTAGAATCCAGGTCGTTCAAGACGATGAACACCCAGCGAAGTCCCAGGACTCGCCTCTCGCGCCGCAGCTGGCTCAAGCTCGCCGCGGCGCTGACGCTTGGAGGAGCCATGCCCGCCACACGCGCCGCCGACCGGATCCAGCGCCCCATCCCGAAGACCGGTGAGGCGATCCCCGCGGTAGGCCTCGGCACCTGGCAGGGCTTCGACGTCGCGGGCGACGCGGCGGAAACCTCCCAGGCCCGCGAGGCCCTGCAGACGCTGGTTGAGCTGGGCGGCCGCGTGATCGACAGCTCGCCGATGTACGGTTCCGCCGAATCGGTCTCCGGCCAGCTCGCCGAAGAGCTCGGCGTGAAATCGAAGCTCTTTATCGCCACCAAGGTCTGGACGAGCGGCAAGCAGGCCGGAATCCGCCAGATGGAGGACTCGATGAAGAAGCTCCGCGTCGAACGCCTCGACCTGATGCAGGTGCACAATCTGGTCGACGCCGGGACGCATCTGGCGACCCTGCGCGAATGGAGAACGGCCGGACGCGTACGCTACCTCGGCGTGACCCACTACCACGCCGGCGCGCACGGCGAGCTGGAAAAGACCATCAAGCCCGGAGACATCGACTTCGTCCAGGTCAACTATTCGCTCGCCGAGCCCGAAGCCGACCGGCGCCTGCTCGCCGCTGCCGCGGCCAGCCGGACCGCGGTGATCGTAAACCGGCCGTTCGCGGAGGGCGCCATGTTCGGCCGCGTCAAGGGCAAGGCGCTGCCGGAGTGGGCGAAGGACATCGGCTGCAGCACCTGGGCGCAGTTCTTCCTCAAGTGGATCCTCGGCCACCCTGCGGTGACCTGCGTCATACCCGGAACGCGCAACGCAAAACACGTCGCGGACAATCTGGGTGCGGCTTCAGGACCCCTCCCGGACGAGGCCACCCGGCGCAAAATGGCCGCCCACTTCAGTTCGCTCTAGTCTCAGGCGGCGGGCCCGTATTCTGGCGGGCGGAAAACAAGCGGACCCGCTGCCGCACTGAATCCACCTCAGGTGCGCACTCTCTACCTCCTGATCTTCATCACGCTGCTCAACCACTCGGTGTTCGCCGGGACACGCGTGGCGGCATCCCTCTACGCGATTCATCTGGGCGCCACACCGTTCACCGTCGGCGCGCTGATGGCCCTCTATGCCATCCTGCCGATGCTGTTCGCCGTAAGCATGGGGCGCTGGACCGACCGCATCGGCGCGCGTCCTCCGATGCTGATCGGATCGGTCGCGATCGGATCGGGCGCAATCCTGCCTTTCCTCTGGTCGGGCATGGCCGCGCTCTACGTCGCAAGCGTCCTGATCGGCTCGGGATTCATGATGTACCAGGTGGCCGCGCAGCATATCGTGGGTTACATCGGAAAACCCGAGGATCGCTCCGTGAATTTCAGCCTGAGCGCCTTGGGGTTCTCGATCTCGGGATTCCTCGGCCCCATGATCGCGGGATTCGGGATCGACGACATCGGCTACACCCTCACCTTCGCGGTGCTCGCCGCGTTTCCCCTCGTGCCGATCGCCGTGCTGGGCCTGGACAGGCTGCGTCTGCCGCAGCCGCACGCGCACGCGGCGCCGCCCGCTCCCGGCCGCAGCGTCGTCGACCTCCTGCGCCACCGCGATCTGCGCCCCGTGTTCGTCACCAGCGGCCTGCTGGCGGCGGCCTGGGACATGTTTACTTTCGCGATCCCCGTCTACGGCTCGAGCATAGAACTCTCGGCGTCGAGCATCGGCCTGGTGTTTGCCTCGTTCTCGGCCGCGACTTTCGTCATCCGCGGCCTGCTCCCCGCGATATCGCGGCGGCTCAGCGCCTGGCCGCTCCTCGCGGCATCCCTCGCGATTGCGGCCGGGTCGTTTCTCATGTTCCCGCTGCTCAAGAGCGCGGTCCTGCTGATGGCGGTCGCGTTTTTTCTCGGCCTGGGGCTCGGCATGTCGCAGCCCATGGTCATGTCGCTGCTGCACAACACGGTGCCCCAGGGACGGGTTGGCGAAGCTATCGGCGTACGTATGACAATGGTGAACATCAGCCAGATCGCGATCCCCCTGTTGTTCGGCGCGCTGGGCACGGCGCTCGGGATGGTCCCGGTCTTCTGGGCGACCGCGCTGCTCCTGTCCGGCGGTAGCTGGTACGCGAAGCGCCGCGGGTAGAATGCCTCGTGGACCTCGCCGCCTTGCGCCAGGAATACATGCGCACCGGATTGCACGAGAGGGATCTCGACGCCGACCCTCTCGCTCAGTTCGGCACTTGGTTCGATGACGCCCTGCAATCGGGAGTCGCGTTGCCCAACGCGATGACGCTCGCGACTGCGACGAAACAGGGGCGTCCTTCGGTGCGCACCGTCCTGTTGAAGGGATTCGACGCGCGCGGCTTCGTCTTCTATACCCACTATCGCAGCCGCAAGGGGCGCGAGCTCGAGGAGAACCCCCGCGCGATGCTGCTTTTCTGCTGGGAAGAGCTGGAGCGCCAGATCGGTATCGAAGGCGGCGTTACCCGAGTATCCGCGGCCGAATCCGACGAGTATTTCGCCGGCAGGCCCCTTGGGAGCCGGCTCTCGGCAACCATCTCGCCGCAGAGCGACATAGTCGCGAGCCGTGAAGCGCTGGAAGCAGAACTGGAGAATGCGTCCAAGCGCTGGCGCGATGCGCCGCCGCGCCCGGAAGGCTGGGGAGGCTATCGCCTTGCGCCGGAGAGGTTCGAATTCTGGCAGGGCCGCAAGGACCGCCTGCACGACCGGCTCTGCTATCGCAAGGCCGCGGGCGCCTGGAAAATCGAACGGCTGGCGCCCTGAGGCAACCAGCCGTTCCTGGGAGGCGGAGGCTTGGAGGCGCCGCCGGCCCAAAACCCCGTCAGACTGCTCTAACGGATAGCGACGATTTGCTTCCCTTGGAATTCCGCCGCGGTGTAGCTCGGGGACAGGTCGCCCAGGCCGCTGTCGAGGGACTCGCCCGCGACGCGGTAATTACGCTGGAATTCCGCGGCAGTGTAGTTCGGGGACAGGTCGCCCAGGCCGCTGTCGAGGGACTCGCCTGCGACGCGGTAGGTACGCTGGAATTCCGCGGCAGCGTAGTTCGGGGACAGGTCGCCCAGGCCGCTGTCGAGGGACTCGCCCGCGACGCGGTAGGTACGCTGGAATTCCATCGCGGTGTAGTCAGCGGACAGGTCGCCCAGGCCGCTGTCGAGCTTCTCGCCCGCGACGCGGTTCTGATATTCAGCCGCCGCGTAGCTGGAGGGCAGATCTCCCAAGCCGCTGTCGAGCTTCTCGCCGAAAACGCCGCCGAACGCGACCGGCGAGAACAGCATCCCGACCGCCGAAATCAGTGTCAGTACTTTGCGTGTGCTCATTGCAGCCTCCTCTTTCTGTCGGTTGTTCCTCGGGGAGCGTCGGGGGTGCGACAAAACTCGCCTGATCTCCCTGCCCCTCACCCCTACACCCCCACTAGAGCAAGAGGGATGCCAGGGGAAACTGTGACTTTTTTAACGCCCTCGAACCGCCCATGGACCTTGCCCACTCCGCGCTGAGGCGTATCGTCCGCGCCGGACACGGCGAGATCGGTGTTTCGCTGTGGTCTTTCGCCGGTTTCTTCTGCCTCCTTTGCGGGTATTACGTCCTGCGCCCGTTGCGCGACGAGATGGGCGTGCAGGGCGGTGTCGAGAATCTGCCGTGGCTGTTCTCCGCGACCTTCGCCGCCATGCTCGCCGTCGTGCCTGCGTTCGGCTTTGCCGCGTCGCGTCTGCCCCGCCGGCGTCTCGTTCCCTGGGTTTATTTCTTCTTCATCGCGAACCTGCTCGTTTTCTATGCTCTGTTTTCGACCGGCTTTGCGCCGCCCGCGGTCGCGCGCGCCTTCTTCGTATGGGTCAGCGTATTCAACCTGTTCGTGGTGTCGCTCTTCTGGAGCCTGATGGCCGACTTGTTCCGTCCCGAGCAAGCCGCGCGCCTGTTCGGTTTCATCTCGGCGGGCGGCAGCTGCGGCGCTCTGGCCGGCCCGACGCTCACGGCATTGCTCGCGGTGCCGCTCGGGACAGCCAACCTTCTGCTCGTCTCCGGCTTCTTTCTGGCGTCTGCCCTCTTCTGCGTCCGCGCCCTGGTCCGCCGCAGCGAAGCCCGCGACGGTCCCGGCGTGGACGCGACCGTGGCCGCCGACTCGATCGGCGGCACTACCTGGTCGGGAATCGCGGAAATCCTGCGCTCACCGTATCTCCTCGGCATCGTCGTCTACGTGCTCCTGTACACCGTTCTTTTCGGCTTCGCTTATCTCGAGCTCGCGCGCCTGGTCGCGGCGGCGTACCACGAGTCGGCACAGCGCACCGCGCTGTTTGCGAGGGTGGATCTCGTGGTCAATGTGCTGACCCTGCTGGGCCAGCTCTTTCTCGTAGCCAGGCTGGTCGAGAAGCTGGGCGTCGGCGTGGCTCTGGCGCTGCTGCCGGCGCTCGGGCTGGCCGGGTTCGCCGCCATCGCCCTCGTACCGATGCTTGCGACGCTGATCGTTTTCCAGGTCCTTCGCCGGGCGGCGGACTATGCGGTCGCGCGGCCGGCGCGCGAGATGCTCTTTACGGTGCTCACGCGCGAAGCGAAGTACAAGTCGAAGAATTTCATCGACACGGTGGTCTTCCGTGGCGGTGACACCGCCAGCGGCTGGGTGTATGCGGCGCTGAAAGGTCTGGGATTGAGCCTCGCGGGACTTGCCGCGGTGGCCATTCCCGGTGCCCTCCTTTGGCTGGCAGTCGGCCTGTGGCTTGGCCGGCAGCACGCGCGCATGCGGAACTGACGCCCCTTCATGCGCCCACCGTCCCGGCGAGCTCTTCGGACCGCTCGTCCGGGTCGTCTCCCGCGGGGCCGTAGCGAACCAGCTCCATGCTCCCGTCGAGATGCTCGACTATCGCGGTGCAGCTGTCCACCCAGTCACCGCAATTGAGGTAGAGAACGCCGTCGAGCCGCTTGATGACCGGCGTGTGGATGTGTCCGCAGATGACGCCGTCCACCTGCAGCGCCTTGCCATGGCGCGCAATGGCGAGCTCGAAACCGGAGATGAAACTCGCGGCGCCCTGCACGTTGCGCTTGGCGTAGTCGGCGAGCGACCAATAGCCACCCAGCCCGAGCTTGCGGCGCACCCACGAGAGCGCGCGGTTCACCTCGACGAGCAGGTTGTAGGACGCGTCCCCCAGCACCGACAGCCAGCGCGCGCAGGCCGTGACCTGATCGTATTGATCGCCGTGCAGGAGCGCGTAGCGCTTGCCATCGGCGGCAACATGCAGGTAATCCTTCTTCACCCGCACGTTGCCGAACGAGGTGTCGAAATAATCGTTCAGGGCCTCGTCGTGATTGCCGGGAATGTACAAGATTTCGACGCCGTGGCGGGCCAGGCGCAGCAGCTTCTGCACCACGGTGTTGTGGCTCTCGGGCCAATACACCACGCGTCTCAGCGCCCAGAAATCGACGATGTCGCCGAGCAGGAATATCGTCCGGCACTCGTACTCCTTGAGAAAGGCGAGGAGCCGCTCCGCCTGGCACGCGCGCGAGCCGAGATGGATATCGGAGAGGAACAGCGCGCGAATCCGGTTCATCGTCCCGCCTGCACCCCCTGGCTTCCTCCCGTGTTCCTGCCCGGCCGCAAGGCTAGGCGAGGGATGTTTCGGAAATATGAAAGCGGGCGATCTTGGAAAAAAAAACGCCCGTCGGTGGACGGGCGCTTAAGGAGGAGTGATGCTGAGCCTCGAGGAGAGGCGAAAGGCAGAATACACGGCGATTCCTACAATCCGGTTACAGGCGCCAGGTTGCGGAGCTAGGCTACGTCTTTCGCGGTGCGGGCCTGCGCCGGAATGACTCTGCGCGCGGGAAACTTGGCCATAAAGCGGCTTCCCGACCCGGGGGTGCTCGCGATTTCGAGAGCCGCCTGGTGCCGCGCAAGCGCATGCTTGACGATCGCCAGGCCCAGGCCGGTGCCGCCGGTCTCGCGCGAGCGGCCGCGATCGACGCGGTAGAAGCGTTCGGTGAGGCGCGGAATATGCTCGGAATCGATGCCGACTCCGGTGTCCTCGACCGCGAATTCGGCGCCCTTCTGCGAGCACCGCCAGATGAGGCGCACCTCGCCGCCCGAGGGCGTGTAGCGAACGGCGTTGCTGGCAAGATTGCCGAAAGCGCTGGCGATCTCGGATTCCGCGCCCACGAGATCGAACCCCGGATCGGCGTCGAGCGTGATTCGCTGGCGGCCCGCCGAGAGCGCGACAGCTTCGCTCTGAATCCGGGACAGCAGCAGCGCCACGTCGACGCGCTCGTCGCGGGGCGGCTCCGGCGCCGACTCCAGCGTGGACAGGGTCAGCAAGTCGTCGATGATGCGCTGCATGCGCCGGCTCTGTTCCGCCATGAGGTTCAGATAGTCGCGTGAGCGCTCGGGATCGAGCTTGAGCTCCCGCAAGGTCTCCAGAAAGCCGACCAGCACCGTGAGCGGCGTGCGCAGCTCGTGCGAGACGTTCGCGACGAAATCCCGCCGCATGGTCTCGAGCCGGATGCCCTGTGTGATATCGCGCGACAGCAGGAGGCGCTGCGATTCGACATAGGGAACGAATTGCACCGAGAGGACGAGGCCGTCGCGCCCGGTCTTGAGCTGCATCGGCTTGGAGAAATCCTCCGCGGCGACGTACTCGACGAAATCGGGCTCGCGCACCATGTAGGTAATCGGCTGCCCGACGTCGGCCTCAGCATCGATGCCGAAATGCGCTTCAAAGGAATCGTTGCACCACACGATGCGGTATTCGGAATCGAGGATCGCGACACCGTAAGGAAGGGCGCGGCCAGCCTGACGGGAGCGGGCGAGCGAGTGCGCGAGCTTGCGGCGCTCGGCGATTTCCGCGCGCTGCCTGCGGTACAGCAGGGTGAATACCTCCTGCCACGCGCCTGTGCCCTCGGGGACGGACTCGGAGAGCGAGAACGACGCCCATCTGCGGAGCAGCTGGAGATGACGCACGTGATGCAGG
Organism: Gammaproteobacteria bacterium; assembly: GCA_041499655.1. GTDB lineage: Bacteria > Pseudomonadota > Gammaproteobacteria > Burkholderiales > SG8-39 > VBDM01. The sequence goes on along the minus strand of JBGQKQ010000017.1, from coordinate 17,097 downwards.
AGCAGGGCGAGGAGCGCCAGGGAGAGCAGGGACCAGCCCCATTCGGGGCCGAGGAGAACGCCCGTTCCGAACGCGACGATCGCCAGGAGGACAGCGACGATTGCGGTTCGGGCCAGGATATTGCTCATTCCCTATCGCCTCGCGTCACGGGGCGATTATCGCACGATCGCTCCGGCTGCCGCGACGCCAGGAAGCTCAGGCTTTGGAAGGAGAGATCATAACGCGAGCGCCCCGTGCGCGATCAACGCACCCAGGGCCGCGCCGGCCGCCACGTCGCTCGGGTAGTGCAGCCCGAGCACGACTCTTGAGGCAGCCACGAGAAGGGTGAAGGGAACGAGCAGCCACGCGAGCACGGGATAGAAAGCAATCGCGACGACGGAGAATGCCACCGCATGCAACGTGTGTCCCGAGGGAAAGCTGAACGGGTCGAGCGGATCGGCCCCCGCACGCACCGCATTCTCGACCGCAAACGGGCGGGGTCGCAAGGTTTTCGATTTCAGCCACTTGTAGATCAGGGTACACACCAGACCGGTCCCGGCCATGCGCGCGACGGGTCCGAACGCAGCAACCCCGCCCGTGGCGAGCAGCGCCAGCATGAGCGAGTACCAGAATACCCCGTCCCCCAGGCGGCTGACGATGCGGAATATCCGGCGTACGGGAGCGATCCGCACGGCGCCGTTGAAGCGGATGCACAGGGCCGAATCCCAGAGGCGAAGGCGCTCGAGTCCCGCTTCAAGTCTCGACACGGGCGGAATCCTCCCGGACGGCGACACTCGCGCGGTTCGTGCCGGCGAGGTTGCGTAGCACGCGCTCCAGATCGTCGAAGGCCAGGATCCACGATGCCGTTTCCGCGGTACGTCTCGCTTCCGGGCGCAGGCGCGAAGCAAGTTCCGGATTGGCCGCGAGCAGCGCGGCCATCCGGACGAAAGCAGCAGCGTCGTCCAGCGGGGCAAGCAGGGCGCTCGACCCGTTGCGCAGGTACTGGCGCGCGGCCGCGTAGTCGTAGGCGACCACCGCCAGACCGCTCGCCATCGCCTCGAGAGTCACGTTACCAAAGGTTTCGGTGGTGCTGGGAAACAGAAACACGTCGGCCGAGGCGTAGTGCTCGGCGAGGTCTCCGCCGGTACGCATCCCCGCGAAGACGAAATCGGGGTGCCGCGCGCGCAGCTCGGCGGCCTGTGGGCCGTCCCCGACGAGAACCACGCGCAGGTTCGCGTCCACCGCGCGCATCGCCAGCGCCGCTTGCACAAACAACGCGAGATTTTTTTCCGGTGCGATGCGCCCCACGTACAGCACGACTGTTTCGCTTCCGCGGCAGCCCCAGGTTGCGCGCAGACGCTCGCTGCGGCGCGCCGGGCTGAAGAGCCAGGTATCGACGCCGCGCCCGACCACCTTGACACGCTCGAACGCCAGAGCCTCGAGATTGGATTGCATCTCCACGGTGGGCACGAGAGTGCAATCGGTCCGGTTGTGCAGCGCCCGCAGGTAGCGGCAAACGATGCCGGAGAACGGCCCCAGGCCGTAGTGCCGGCTGTAGCTGTGGAAATTCGTATGGAAGTCCGAGCAGGTCGGAATGCCCAGGCGCCTTGCGCTGCTCACCGCGGCCCAGCCAAGCGGCCCTTCGGTGACCACGTGTACGAGGTCGGGCCGCCGCTCCGACCATTCTCTTTGGAGCAGTCCCGGTGGAGCGAATCCCATCTGCAGGTGGCGATAGAAGGGAATCGGCACCCCGGAGACCAGACGCACGTCAGGTCCCTCATCCGGATGCGGAGCAGGCTCGTCGCGCTGGCGCGGCCGCACGAGCTGGACCTCGTGCCCACGCTCGCACAGGGCCTCGACCATGAGACCTACCGTGCGGGCGACGCCGTTGATCTCCGGCGGATAGGTTTCGGTGACCACCGCGACGCGAAGCGCGCTCCGGGCACCGGGGTTGTGGACAGGCGTATTCATGCGCGCGCACAGTGCGCCCCCGGCATGAATACGGGATGAAGGTTTTCTTAAGCTTTCTTGACAGCGACTAGAGCAGTATCAATGCCCAGACGACGCCGACGTTGATCAGGCTCAGGAAAACGGCCGCGCTGCCGATGTCTTTTGCGCGTTTGGCGAGAAGGTGATTCTCGAGGGAGATCCTGTCGACCGCCGCCTCGACCGCCGAATTGAGCAGCTCGACGATGAGGACCAGCAGCACGCTCGCGATCATCAGCGCCCTTTCGGTGGCGCCGACGTGCAGGAAAAACGTTGCTGGAATAAGCAGCGCAGCGAGCAGGCACTCCTGCCGGAAGGCGTCTTCGTGCCGGAATGCGGAGGCCATGCCTTGCAGCGAATAGCCGAGGGCGTTCCACAGGCGCTGTAGCCCGGTCTTGCCCTTGAAAGGACTCTCCTGCATGAAGCGGCCTCCCCGGTGAAATGCCCGTGATTGTAGCAACAGTATTTCCGGCGTCAGGGAAATTTCACCCGCGGCGAGAGTCGCGGGGCACCGGCTACTTGTCGGCGGCAAGCACCCCGAGGAGATAGTCCTGGGCCGATCGCGGGATCCGTCCCCGCGACTTCTTTCTTCGGTAGTTGCCTTCGGAATCCATCTCCCACACCTGGCTGTTGTCGGAGAGATAGGGCTTGAGGCCTTCCTGGATCACCCGCTCCTTGAGGCGCCGGTCGAGGACGGGAAAACACAGCTCGATGCGCCCGAAGAAGTTGCGCCCCATCCAGTCCGCGCTCGACAGGTAGAGATTTTCCTCCCCGCGGTTCAGGAAATAGAAAATACGCGAGTGCTCGAGGAACCGTCCGATGACCGAGCGCACGTGAATGTTCTCGGACAGGCCCGGGATGCCAGGCCGGAGAGCGCACACGCCGCGCACGATTAGGTCGATCTTCACGCCGGCCTGCGACGCCCTGTAGAGCGTCTCGATCACCTTGGGCTCGATCAGGGAGTTCATTTTCGCGATGATGTGCGCCCGCTCGCCGGCCCGCGCGTGGTTGGCCTCCCGCTTGATCGCCGCAAGGATGCGGTCGTGAAGCGAGAAAGGCGAGAGCCACAAGTGATGGAGACGCCGCGCGCGTCCCAGGCCGGTGAGCTGCTTGAAGACCTCGTTGACGTCCTGGCAGATCTTCTCGTCGGCAGTCAGCAGTCCGAAATCCGTGTAGAGCTTCGCGGTGCGCGGATGATAGTTGCCCGTGGACAGGTGAACATAGCGCCGCAGCCTGCCCTCTTCGCGGCGCACCACCAGCGACATCTTGGCGTGCGTCTTGTATCCGACCACGCCGTAGACGACGTGGGCGCCGACTTCCTCGAGCTTCGCCGCCCAGTTGAGATTCGCCTCCTCGTCGAAGCGCGCGAGCAGCTCCACGACCACCGTGACTTCCTTGCCCCGCTGGGCCGCGTCGATCAGGTATTGCATCAGCACCGAGTCGGTTCCGGTGCGGTAGACGGTCTGCTTGATGGCGACGACACTGGGATCCTCCACCGACTGCTCCAGGAAGTCGATCACCGGACCGAAGGACTGGAAAGGATGGTGCAGCAGCACGTCCCCCTTGCGGATAGCCCGGAACAGGTCGGGGGTCTTCTCCAGCTCCCTGGGAAGGCCGGGCACGAAAGCGGGAAACTTCAGCTTGGGCGCGTCGACCATGTCGGGAATCTGCATGAGGCGCACCAGGTTGACCGGGCCGTCCACGCGGTACAGGTCATCGGAGGCGAGCTGAAACTGCTCAAGCAGGAATTGCTCGAGTTCCGCCGGCATGTTTTCGGCGACCTCGAGCCGCACGGAATCGCCGAAATGGCGCTGCGAGAGCTCGCCGGCGAGCGCGGTGCGCAGGTTCTTGATCTCCTCCTCGTCCAGGAACAGATCGCTGTTGCGCGTAACCCGGAAGGGATACGAACCGCGCACGGTCATGCCCTGGAACAGCGCCTGCACGAAGGCCTGAAGGATGGACGTGAGCAACACGAAGACGTGCCCCTTTCCGGCGACGGCCTTCGGCAGCTGGATCACTCTCGGGAGCGCGCGCGGCGCCTGGACGATCGCCGTGCCGGAATTGCGTCCGAAGGCGTCGCGGCCCTCGAGCTGCACGGCAAGGTTCAAGCTTTTGTTGAGCACGCGGGGGAACGGATGCGAGGGATCGAGACCGATGGGCGTCAACAGCGGGATCATCTCCCTCATGAAATAGCTATGCAGCCACGCCCGCTGCTCCTTCGCCCAGTCCTGCTCGGCAAGGAAGCGCACGCCCTCGTCGGCGAGCTGCGGGAAAATCTCCTTGTTGAGCAGCCGGTATTGACCGGCAACGAGGGCGTGGGCGCGCTCGCTGATCAGCGGAAGCACGTCAGCGGGAAGCGTTTCTCCCGGAATTTCGATCTCGTTGCCGAGCCTGATGCGCTCCTTCAGCTCCGCGACCCGAATCTCGAAAAATTCATCCAGATTGCTCGACAGGATGCACAGGAACCGCAACCTTTCGAGCACGGGAACCCGCCGGTCCTCGGCTTGCGCGAGCACGCGCTCGTTGAACGCCAGCAAGGCGAGCTCGCGAGCGAGGAATTGTGGCTTGATTCTGCTGACTGGAATGCGGGTTCGCTGAAGCACGAAAAATGTCGACTATAGAAACAGCTTGTTGCAGAATTGTTACAGGCAGGCGAGACGCCGCCTTTATTCACAACCGGGCAACAGCATTATGATAGCGTCGTTTCGCCCTTCGAAAGTATCGGCTCTGCAACTGTGAAACAAGAGACGCTGGCCGCGCTAGACCTGGGATCCAACAGCTTCCACCTGCAGATCGGCAGGGTCGTCGACGATCAGGTCTACCTTCTGGACAGTTTGCGCGATCCGGTGCGCCTCGGCGCCGGCCTCACACGGGACCGGCGCATCGATCAGGCCACCAAAACCCGCGCACTCGAGGCGCTCGCCCGGTTCGGCGAGCGCCTGCGCGGCTTCCCGCGCTCCGCGGTGCGCGCAGTGGGCACGAGCGCTCTGCGCGTAGCGAAGAACGCCCAGTCCTTTCTGGCGGAGGCCGAGGCGACGCTCGGATTTCCCATCGAAGTGATCTTCGGTCGCGAGGAGGCGCGCCTGATCTACCTCGGCGTTGCTCACAGCCTCGCGACTTCGTCAGAGCGGCGCCTGGTGATCGACATCGGCGGGGGCTCAACCGAGCTCATCATAGGCACCGGTCTGGAGCCCGAGCTGATGGAGAGCATCTCGATGGGCTGCGTGAGCTACACCCTCAGGTTCTTTCCCGACGGCCGTCTGGAGAAGTCCTGTTTCAAGCGCGCCGAACTTGCCGCGGCGAACGAGCTTCAGCACATCGTTGATGCGTACCGCCGCGTGGGGTGGAAGCACGCCGTGGCCTCCTCGGGCACGGCCAAGTCGCTCGCTTCCATCCTGAAAGGGTGCGAGCTGTGCGAGCAGGGGATCTCCGCTTCCGGGCTCGAAAAGCTCCGCGCCCTGCTGGTGAAGGCGGGCGGGATCGACAAGCTCGAGCTCCCGGGCCTGCGCGCCGACCGCGCGGCCATCATTCCCGGCGGCGCCGCCATCATGTCCGCCGCTCTTGCCGAATTCGAAATCGAGCAGCTCGAAGTCTCCGACGGAGCCCTGCGCCAGGGCGTGCTCTACGACCTCCTCGGGCGCGTGCGTCACCGCGACATGCGCGAAGCGACCGTGCGCCAGTTCATGAGACGCTACCAGGTGGACACGGCGCAGGCCGAGCGCGTCGCGCGCCTCGCGCAGAGCATCTATGAGAATCTGAGCGGTGAGCCTTCGGAGGCAGACGCGACGATGCTGCGCTGGGCGGCGAGCCTCCATGAAATCGGCATCTCGATCGCGCACACCGGCTACCACAAGCACTCGGCCTACGTCCTCGGTCAGGCCGACATGCCGGGCTTCTCCCAGAAAGAGCAATCCCGCTTGTCGCGGCTCGTCCTCGCTCATCGCGGCAAGCTCGCCAAGATCGAAGACCTCCCCGAGAGCAGCGCCGAGTGGGCGCTGATCCTGGCGCTGCGGCTCGCAGTGCTTTTTCACCTCAGCCGCCGGGATGTCAAATTACCCGCCCCGGCGTGCAAATCGTCGAAGGGCGGCTTTCAGCTTTCCCTTCCGCGCGCCTGGCTGGAAGAGCACGCCATGACGGAAGCTGCCTTGGAAGAGGAAACCGAGCAATGGCGCTCGGTGGGCGTCAAGCTCGAGCTGCGTTCGCTGGCGAAGGAAGAGCGCGCCGCCCTGGCCAGCTAGACTAGGGCAGGTTGCGCCGGAAGCGATACCCGGTGCCGCGCACGGTTTCAACGAGGGAATCGTGCTCGCTGGGCTCGAGCGCCTGCCTCAACCGGCGTATGTGGACGTCAACGGTGCGCTCTTCGACAAAAACGTGATCGCCCCAGACTTCGTCGAGAAGCTGGGCGCGGCTGTAGACGCGCTCAGGGTGGGTCATGAAGAAATGCAGCATCCTGAATTCGGTCGGGCCCAGCGCGAGGTGGGTTCCCGACGCGCTTACCCGGTGAGCGACGGGATCGAGCTTGAGTCCCGCGATCTCGACGGCATCGTCGGTGAGCTGCGGCGCGCGGCGACGCATCACGGCCTTGATTCGCGCAAGAAGCTCCCGCGGCGAGAAAGGCTTGGTTACGTAGTCGTCGGCGCCGCTCTCCAGCCCGGCGACGGTGTCCTGCTCCTGCGCCCGCGCCGTGAGCATGATGATGGGTATGTCCTTGGTGCGCTGGTCGGTGCGCAGCTGCCGCGCGAAATTCACGCCGGGCGGGCCGGGCAGCATCCAGTCGAGCAGCACGAGGTCGGGCAGGACCTCCCGCACCAGCGCTTCGGCCTCCGAAACATTGGCCGCGCGCAGCACCTGATGTCCCGCGTGCTCCAGGTTGACCGCGATCAGCTCCTGGATCGCCGGCTCGTCTTCGACCACCAGGATCGCCCCCCGCAGGGCAGTTCCGTTCATATTTCCGATCTGTGGGAGCGCATCAACCGAGCGCCTCGCGCTCGACCACCTCGACCGCAGTGTGGCGTACGTCGGTCCCCTTGACGATATAGATGACGTCCTCGGCGATGTTCTTCGCGTGATCGCCTATGCGCTCGACCGCCTTCGCGATCCAGACGATCTCCAGGGCGGTCGAGATCGTGCGCGGGTCTTCCATCATGAAAGTGATCAGCTGACGCAGGATCGAGCGGAACTCCGTGTCTATGGCCACGTCCTGCCGGATGATGCTCGCGGCCTGGGCGGTATCGAGCCGCGCGAACGCATCGAGCGCCTGGCGCAGCATCGACAGCGCAATATCGGCCGCATGCCGGATATTGGCGAACCGGTGCAGGTCCGCGCGCCCGCGCTCGTGGATCTGCTTGGACATGCGGGCGATCTTCTCGGCTTCATCGCCGATGCGCTCGAGATCGGTCACCGTCTTGCTGATCGCCATGATAAGGCGCAGGTCGCTCGCCGCCGGCTGGCGCTTGACGATGATGTGGCTGCAATCGTCATCGATCTGGACTTCACATTCGTTGACGCGGGTTTCGTTGGCGATGATCTGTTCGATCAAGCCCGAGTTGCCGCTGCTGAACGCCTCGATGGCGCCGCGGATCTGGGACTCCACCAGGCCGCCCATTTGAAGCACCCCAGACCGCAGGGTCTCCAGGTCGGCGTCGAACTGCTTGGAAAGGTGCTCGCTGCTCATATCGTGTCCTCCGATCAGCCGAAGCGACCGGTGATGTAGTCTTCAGTTTCCTTCTTCTTCGGTTTGATGAACACCTCGTCAGTGACTCCGAATTCCACCATTTCCCCGAGATACATGTAGGCAGTGTAATCCGAAACGCGCGCCGCCTGCTGCATGTTGTGCGTCACGATCACGATGGTGTAGTCGCTTTTCAGCTCGTGCACGAGTTCCTCTATCCTGCCCGTCGAGATCGGATCGAGTGCCGAAGCCGGCTCGTCGAGCAGCAGGACCTCGGGCTTGACCGCGATGCCGCGCGCGATGCACAGACGCTGCTGCTGACCACCCGAAAGGCTCGTGCCGCTCTGTTTCAGCTTGTCCTTCACTTCCTCCCAGAGAGCCGCCTTGCGCAGTGCCCACTCAATGCGCTCATCCATCTCGCGGGACGCTAGGCTCTCGTACAGGCGCACGCCGAAGGCGATGTTGTCGTAGATCGACATGGGAAAAGGGGTTGGCTTCTGGAATACCATGCCGACCTTCGCGCGGAGGCGATTGAGATCCTGGCGCGGCGAAAGAATATCCTCCCCATCGATAAGGATTTCGCCTTTCGCTTCCTGCTTGGGATAGAGCGCGTACATGCGGTTCAAGGTACGCAGCAACGTGGACTTGCCGCAGCCCGAAGGACCGATAAATGCAGTCACCTTCTTCTCCGGGATCTCGAGGTTGATATTCTTCAGTGCGTGAAACCCGCCGTAGTAGAAGTTCAGGTTTCTCACCTGAATCTTCTGCGTTAAGGCTTGTTCGGTCGGTTGCAGGACGGCAGCATTCATGATTTCAGTAGGTTGCTGTCCGATTTTGGAAAAATACGCGGGCGAGTATGTTCAGGGCGAGCACGCTGAGCGTAATCAGCAAGGCACCCGCCCACGCGAGCTTGTGCCAGTCTTCATAAGGGCTCATGGCGAACTGAAAGATGACCACCGGAAGGTTCGCCATCGGCGAATTCATGTTGGAGGTCCAGAACTGGTTGTTGAGGGCGGTGAAGAGAAGGGGGGCCGTTTCGCCGCTGATGCGCGCCACCGCAAGCAGAATACCGGTGATGATCCCGGCCTTGGCAGCTCGCACGGTTACAAACGTGATCACCTTCCATTGGGGCGCGCCGAGCGCGGACGCCGCTTCGCGCAGGCTGTTCGGCACCAGGCGCAGCATGTTTTCCGTGGTGCGGATCACGACGGGGATAACGATCAGCGCGAGCGCCATGGTTCCAGCCCACGCGGAGAAATGCCCGACAGTTACCACAAAGGCTGCGTAGATGAACAACCCGACCACTATCGACGGGGCGGAGAGCAGGATGTCGTTGATGAAGAGCGTCACCGGCGCAAGCCATCCTCGATTGCCGAATTCCGCGAGATAGATGCCCGCCATGATCCCAATCGGCGTTCCGAGCAGGGTGCCGGTGGCTCCCATGAGCAGGCTGCCGGCGATGGCGTTCAAAAGCCCTCCATCACTGCCTGGCGGTGGTGTCATTTCCAGGAAGAGCCTCGCACTGAATCCGCCGAATCCCGCCTTGAACAACGTAAAGAGGATCCAGCCAAGCCAGAACAAGCCGAACAACATCGTGAGCAGCGATATCGTCAGGTTGAAGCGATTGATTAGCAGTCGGCGTGTGTACAGATTCATGGCGCGCTTCAGGTCATCCGCCCCTCGCGTCGCGCCAGGCGCAGCAGCAGCAGCTTCGACAGCGCCAGCACGACGAAGGTTATGAAGAACAAGACGAGGCCGAGCTCGATCAACGCCGAAAGATAGAGGTCACCGACCGCCTCAGTGAATTCGTTGGCAAGCGCGGAGGCAATACTGTTCCCGGGGACCATGATCGAGGCGCTGAGTCGATGCGCGTTGCCGATGACGAAGGTGACCGCCATGGTTTCGCCTAAGGCCCGGCCGAGGCCCAGCATGACCCCGCCCATCACGCCGACTTTGGTATAAGGCAGCACCACGTTCCAGACGACCTCCCAGGTGGTCGAGCCGAGAGCGTAAGCCGATTCCTTTAATACCGCCGGTACGATCTCGAACACATCGCGCATCACCGAGGCAATGAACGGGATAACCATGATTGCCAATATGATGCCGGCAGTCAGAACCCCTATTCCCATTGGCGGCCCCCGGAACAAGACACCGACCAGCGGCACCGCGCCCAACGTGCTGCTCAGCGCGGGCTGGACATAGGTCGCGAACACCGGGGCGAACACAAATAACCCCCACATGCCGTAAATGATGCTCGGGATCGCTGCGAGGAGCTCGATCGCCGTACCCAGCGGCCGGCGCAGCCAGATCGGCGAAAGTTCGGTAAGAAAGAGCGCTATCCCGAAGCTCACGGGTATGCCGATCAGAAGCGCAATCGCGGAGGTGACGAGCGTTCCCACAATCGGCACCAATGCACCAAACTGTTCGGTTACGGGATTCCATTCCGAACTCAGGAAAAACCCGAACCCGAATGCCCGTATCGCTGGCAGACTTCCAATCAGAAGCGACAGCAGAATTCCTGCCAGAAGGAACAACACGACAAGCGCGAAAAATCGCGTGGTGTGACGGAACAGTTGATCGAGCCGATTGTGCTTCCTGAGACTGGCGTCGGTAGTGGATTTCGACATGGGCGCAGCAGGGGCCGCTTGCTCAAACCCCTGTAATTTGTTCACAACGGCGCTCATTGTAGTCCCGGATTGGCTCTGCCGATTGCGCTCGTTACTGCCAGACCGGCTTGCCGTTCGCGTCCTTGATATCGCTCTTCCATGATCCCTGGATCAGCCTGACCACGGAATCAGGCAGCGGCACGTAGTCCAGATCCATCGCCAGCTTATCGCCCGAGGCATAGGCCCAATCAAAGAATTTCAGCACCTCCTTAGCACGGTCCGGCTTTTCCTGCGACTTGTAGACCAGGATAAAAGTCGCGCCGCTGACAGGCCAACTGTTCCTGCCGGACTGGTCGGTCAGAATCAGATACATGCCGGGGGCTTTGTCCCACTGGGCACCGGCGGCCGCAGCCTTGAACGATTCGATGTTCGGGGCGACGAAGGTTCCGTCACGATTCTTCACCAGCGTATGTACGAGCTTGTTCTGAAGCGCATAGGCATACTCTACGTAGCCGATCGCACCGCTGATCCGCTGAACATAGGAAGCGACTCCCTCGTTGCCCTTTCCGCCGACGCCCGCAGGCCAATTCACCGAGGTGCCCTCACCGACCTTTTCCTTCCATTCCGGACTCACCTTGGACAGATAGTTCACCCAAATAAACGTCGTCCCTGAACCATCAGACCGGTGCACGACCGTTATGTCTTGATCGGGCAGCTTCACTCCGGGGTTAAGGCTCATCAGGACCGGATCGTTCCATTTCTTGATCTTGCCGAGATAGATGTCGGCAAGAACCGGCCCGGTAAGCTTGATCTCACCTGGCTTGATTTCGGGGAGGTTGACCACGGGAACATCGCCCCCGACTACCGTCGGAAACTGTATCAACCCGCTCTTGTCGAGTTCTTCCGGCTTGAGCGGCATGTCCGATGCACCGAAATCGACCGTCTTGTTCTGGATCTGCCGGATACCGCCCCCGGAACCGATCGATTGGTAGTTAAGGTTGTTTCCGGTTTTCGCTTTGTAGGCTTCAGCCCACTTGGCGTAGATCGGGTAGGGGAAGGTCGCGCCGGCTCCGGTGATATCGACAGCCATGCCCGGATGGCTCGCCGCGACCAGCGCGAGAGCCGACAGCGCGAGCAAGCTGGTTCTGAAATTGCGTATGACTTGCATGAAACCTCCCGATAAGAATTCGGTGGGGAAACGATGGAAAGCCCACGCATGGTATGCGGCTGGTATTTCAAAAATGTTACAGTCGGCAAGGTGAGATGACAGAGAAATCATCAAATGAATTCATGGCCTTAAGGGCGGATCTCGCATGCTCGCGAGGTGCGTCCTCCGCTCCTTGCGTGCATCGGTCACCCGCGTGCATCGCGAGCTTCGCGCCCGTTATCTGGACAGCGGCTTGCGGGATCGCTCAGGTAAGCGCGCTCCCGGCGGCGCGTGTCTTGACCGTGGCAGCCGCCGAATTTTGGAACGATGGCCGCGAAAGCGCGTTGCGATCGAAATTCACTTTGCTGGCGCGCTCGCAATCGCTTCGTTGGGAAATCCAACGCCGTTCTTCGCGACCGCTTTGTGATCGCAACGCTTCACAAGAGTTGCCGACACCGCGCCTGGATGTGATCGCACGATGGTCTCTGCGCTTCGCAACCAGCGCAGTTCCAGAACTCGCGTTCGCGCCGATCCCGCGCAACAGTTTGCGATCGAGAAGAGTTTGTTCGAGCGACGACGCGGTTTTACTGTGAAATACTTCTTGCTGCTTTGCTTATTATGTGCAATGCTGCTGAAAATTTTTTACCGTTTGAATAGAAATCTTGCGGAAGAAGCAAGGTTAACGCGGTAAAAAAAGAAAATTGTCGGTCGCTCGGTGCGCCGGGCGACACAAGGATTCGCTGCCGGGCTTGTCCCGACGGTCGAATCGCCCGCTGCAACTAGAACGGGCGCTGTGCTTGCTTCTTTAACTTTTGATGGAGGCTAGTGATGGCGAAGAAAAGAAAAGCCAAGAAAGCAGCGAAGAAAAAGAAGAAGTAGATAGGCGACGTCGCTGAGACCCGCCCGACCGCTAAAACGCGGTCGAGAGAAGCAGGGCTGGGAACAGGCCGGGCAAGCTGCGGCGAACCGGCAGCGCTGTGACGGAGGTGGCGCTCAAAGCGCCTTCCGTAGCGGTCGCGCCCGGGGCAGGACCTGCCCCGAACCCCGTGGCAGCTTGGTCATTCCCCTGAACTACGCGCCCTGAGCGGGTTACGAATGGGCTGCGGCCGGTCCGGGGCCACGCGCTCCGGACTGGACCGCAGACATTCGGATGCAGGTCATTTCTTCAGTTTTTCCACAAAGTGCTTCCGGAATTTCGCGACCTTGGGCCTTACCACGAAGGCGCAGTAGGGCTGCGCGGGGTTGCGCTGGAAATATTCCTGATGGTAATTCTCTGCCACGTAGAACTGTGACGCGGCTACGACCTCGGTGACGATGGGATCTTCGTAGATCCGGGCCGAATTCAAGTTCGATATGACCTGTTCCGCCGCGGCTTTCTGCTCGGCGGAGTGGTAGAAGATCGCAGAACGGTACTGTGTCCCGGCGTCATTGCCCTGGCGGTTGAGGGTCGTGGGGTCGTGAATCACGAAGAACACTTCCAGGATCTCCTTGAACGACACCACGCTGGGGTCGAAGGTAAGCCTGACCACCTCGGCGTGACCGGTGCCGCCTGAACAGACCTGCTCATAGTTCGGATTCACTGTCTGTCCGCCCATGTATCCGGATTCCACCGTCGCGACGCCCTTCAGATCGTCGAATACGGCTTCCAGGCACCAAAAACAGCCTCCGGCAAGGGTCGCGATTTCCTTTGCTACGTCTGTCATGTCGTTCGCCCTTTTTTCTCCGGTGACGTGCTATTTTGTCGAGCAAAGGCCGACTTCATTACAGTATGCAGCATGCGCGAGACGCTTGCGATCCAGCCTGCCGCTGATTCGACGAATCAACCGCCGCCCCTGGTCGGCTTCAACGCCTGGGCGGGCGATCCAACCCTCCGGGAAGCCGTCGAGCGAGAAGGGGGCGGTTGGATTTCCGCGCGCGCGAATGGAATGGGGGAACTCGTCGGAAGCGAGCGGATGCAAGTGCTCGCCGCGCAAGCGAACCGATTCCCTCCCGAGCTGAGGACGCACGACCGCTTCGGCAACCGCATCGACTCGGTCGAATATCACCCGGCCTATCACGAGCTGATGGCCCTCGCGTTCGGCGCCGGGCTGCACTCCCTTGCGTGGACCGAAAGAAGACCCGGCGCGTGGGTCGCCCGCGCGGCGCTCAACTACCTCTGGAATCAGGGCGAAAACGGCGTGGCCTGCCCGGTGACGATGACCTTCGCCTCGGTAAGAGTCCTACGCAACGACCCGGACCTCGCTGCCGAGTGGGAATCCAAGCTTCTGGCCTGCGACTACGACCCGCGGGCTCTCCCTCTCGCGCAAAAGCGCGCGGTCACGATCGGCATGGCGATGACCGAGCGGCAGGGCGGATCCGACCTTCGTGCAAATTCATGCCGCGCCGCGCATGCCGGTCGCGGCGATTACGAACTGAGCGGGCAGAAGTGGTTCTGCTCCGCGCCGATGAGCGACGCCTTCTTCACGCTCGCGAATACCGATGCCGGACTCACCTGCTTTTTCGTGCCGCGCTCGCTGCCGAACGGCGCGCGCAATCCGTTCCACATCCAGCGCCTCAAGGACAAGTGCGGCAACCGCTCGAACGCCTCCTCGGAGATCGAGTATCGCGGGACGCGCGCGAGAATCGTCGGCAAGGAGGGCCGCGGCATCGCGACCCTCATCGAGATGGCGCATCTCACCCGCTTTGACATAGTAATCGCCTCGGCCGGGATGATGCGGGCGGCGCTGAATCAGGCGCTGCACCATGCCATGCATCGCCACGCCTTCGGGCGCCGACTCGTCGAGCAGCCGCTGATGCAGAACGTCCTCGCCGACCTGGCCCTCGAAACCGAGGCCGCCGCCCTGCTGGCCTTCCGCCTGGCTCGCGCTTTCGACCGCGAGGCGGAGGATCCGCGCGAGCGGCTCCTGATGCGCCTCATCACCCCGATCGCCAAGTACTGGCTCTGCAAGCGCCTGCCTTCCTTTGTGGCGGAGGCGATGGAATGCCTGGGCGGCAACGGCTACGTGGAGGAGGCACCCCTTGCGCGGCTCTACCGGGAGGCGCCGTTGAATGGAATCTGGGAGGGATCGGGCAACGTGATCTGCCTGGACGCGCTGCGCTCGCTCGAGCGCGCGCCGGAGAGTCTCGAAGCCTTTCTCGAGGAGATCCGCCGCGGCGGTGCGCGCTCGCGCCAGGCGGCGGCCGCGATTCCGCAACTGTTCAAGGGTGCCGGCGAATCGGAGTTCGAGGCGCGGCGCATCGTCGAGACCGTTGCCCTCGCGCTCCAGGCGAGCCTCATGGAACGCCATGCCCTGCCGGAGGCCGCCGACGCGTTCTGCGCTTCGCGCCTCGAGCGTGACGGAGGCCGGGCTTTCGGAACCTTGCCGCCGGCGACGTCATGCAAGCCCATTCTCGAGCGCGCGCGCCTGACCTGAGCTCCGCATCGACCAGCCGGAAAAACTTCGGCGCGCCGATCGACGCGCCGAATGGATTGCCCCAAATCCAGCTAGAAACGGTGGGCGAATTGAACCCCGAGTATGTCGACGGAGGCCTTGTAGCTTCCGAGGATCAGGCCGTTGGCCGTCGTATTCCCGGCGTTCTGGTTGATCGACGCGTCCTTGATAAACAGGTGCGCGTACCCGACGTCGAGCGTGGTGTCGTTCGATATGCCGTACTTGGCGCCGAACGAGAGCCAGGTTCGATCCTGATCGGGCAGGCGCGGCGTACGGTCGGTGTCGTTGACCGGAGACTGGTCTATAGCGGCGCCCACTTTGAAGGACCACGCGTCGCTGTGGCGGTAGGTGAACCCCAAACCGTAGCGATAAGTGTCCTTGAAGTTTTCTGGCGTGCTGCTGAGCACCACTCCCGAGTTCCGTACGATCGTCAGATCCTTGATCTTCGACCAACCGGTCCAGGTCACGTCGGCGAGCATGGTCACGCTCGAACCCAGCTTCTGGTGCAGCGCGAGGGAGGCGGAGTCCGGCATCTTGATGTCGAGCGTCACCGGGGTATTCAGATTGCCGAGCAGAGCCGGCGCGTTTTGGAACGAAACCCCGCCCGTAACATGATATTTGATCGATGAGCGATACGCGACGCCGATCCGGGTATCCGGGGTCGCTTGGAACATCGCCCCCACGTTATAGCCCCAGGCACCATCGCTGCCATTGACCGTTACCGTCCCTTCGGCATTCGCAGCCGGCACCGCCGCCGCCGCCCCGGCCCCAGCCGCAGCGAACGCGACTGCGACGTAGTTGACTGCGCTGGTGAGCTCGGCGTCGATCTGCTGGTAGCTCACGCCTCCACCGAGGGAGAGCTTGTCGTTTGCTTTCCAGGAGAGCGAGGGGTTGATGTTCAGTGTCATCAGCTCCGACTTGATCGCCTGGAAACGCCCGAGCCAGTCCGCGTCGTACTGAGTCTTCAGTCCAAAGCGCGCGCTGATGCCGAGGCCAGCCTTCCAGTCGGGCGCGATATCCGCCGCGACATAGAAATTGGGCACGAAGGCCGGGCCACCGGCCTCACCGCCCGTCCCACCCAAGGGACGCGGGGCCGCCGGGTTCACCCCCCCGAGCGCAGTCCCCGAGGGCAGAGACCCTCCATCGGAGAATTTCGTCGACACGTTGATGTAGGCGAGCCCCATAGAGAGCTCCGTCGGTCCCTTGAGCAGACTCATGCCCGCCGGGTTGTAGTAGATCGTGCTCGCGTCTTCGGCCGAAGCGGCGGCGCCTGCAAATGAGTTGCCCAGCCCGCTTGCGCTCTGCTCGATCAGGGCGAAGCCTGACGCATGCGCTTGTGAAACGCTGCCCGCAAAGATGCCCGCCACCGCGAGCGATAGAACGGTTCTGTTCGTGCGTGCCATGACTCCCCCTTTTTCAGCACTGCTGAAACGGAATCTGCCGGATATTTTTCTTCTGCCGGCACCATAACACAACATCATCGCCAGGCAAATGGGGGAGCTTCGGAGCCCCCGGGCTGCCCACTCAGGCGAGGGTCACCCGAGCGAACTTGCGCTTGCCGACCTGAAGCACGACGGTGTCGCCCTGCCTGACGGCCAGCCCTTTGTCGGTGACCTTTTCCCCGTTGATACGCACGCCGCCCTGCTCGATCATCCGCAGGGCCTCGGAAGCGCTGGCAACCAGCTGCGATTCCTTGAGCACCTTGGTGATCGCCATTTCAGCGACTTGCTCTGCGGATTTTTTTCCCTCCCCCGGGATCTTCACCGTGATTTCGGGGATGTTGTCGGGCAGGTCTCCGTGCTTGAATCGCGCCTCGAAATCGGCAATCGCCAGCTCGGCCGCCTTGGCGCCGTGGAAGCGCGTCACGATTTCGCATGCGAAGCGCACCTTGACGTCGCGCGGGTTCCCGCCCCCGGCGACCTCTTCCTTCCACTTGTCCACAGCCTCCATAGGCCGGAAAGACAGCAACTCGATGTAGCGCCACATCAGCTCGTCTGAAACCGACATCAGCTTTCCGAAAATCGTTTCCGGCGGCTCGTTGATGCCGACATAGTTTCCCAGGGACTTCGACATTTTCTCGCCCCCGCGCAGCCCTTCCAGCAGCGGCATGGTCAGAATGCACTGCTGCGGCTGGCGGTAGTGCTTTTGAAGCTCGCGCCCCACCAGGAGATTGAACTTCTGGTCCGTCCCCCCGAGCTCCACGTCGGATTTCATCGCGACGGAGTCATAGCCCTGCATGAGCGGATAGAGGAACTCGTGGACTGCGATCGGCTGGCG
>JBGQKQ010000016.1:0-25212 GCA_041499655.1 Gammaproteobacteria bacterium | reverse complement strand
CGCGCGCGCTCATCGAGGCGGCGCCCGACCGCCTCATCTGGGGAAGCGACTATCCGCACCTGTCCTTTGCCGACAAGGTGGGGTCGGTGGAGCTGTGGAACCTGCTCGGGCGCTGGGCGCCCGACGAGGCGACCCGGCGGCGCATCCTGGTCGACAATCCCCGCGGTCTTTTCGGCTTTTCCTAGGCCGCCCGTCTCGCGCTGCATTTTTCTTCCGCGGTCCGATCTCGTATCATCCGCCCATGGATTTCCCGCATCTTTCCGAAAACGTATTGGCCGCAATGATCGCCGCCGGCGCGACCGTGGTCACCGCGCTCATCCAGCTGCGCTTGTCCTGGCGCAAGGAGCTGCGCGAGCGCGAGCGCGGGCAGCCGATCACCAAGAAATCCCGCCGTGGGCCGGTGATCGCGGTGCTCGGGTTGATGATCGCGGCCGCGGTGGGCGGATTCGCGCTGTCGCAATACTTCGTATCGCTGCGCGAGGGAGACCGGGATGCGCTGCGCTCGGATCTTCAATCGAAGCTCTCCGAGATCAACGCGACCGCGTTGCGGCTCGAGCAGGCGCGCCTGAACGAGCGCAAGCAGATCGAGACCGAGGTCCAGCGCGCCGACGCGTCGCGCCTGGGCGAGGACGGCGCGGCGGCGAGCGCGGTGGTCGCGCCGTGCAAGCCCGGGGGCGTGCCGGGAGCGCGGGAGGAGTGCACCGAGCAGAGCGCCCTGCGCGTCACGATCTGCGCCGGCGTGCCCGCTGCCGCAACCGTAAGGGAAGTGCAGCTCTACATCCGCTCCGATGATCCCAAGCAGCCCTGGTCCGAGGCGCGCGTGCAACCGGGCCAGGAAGCCGGCCAGGCGCGCTTCGCCGAGAAGTTCTCGGAGCGGCCCGAGGATGGCGCGAAGCAGATCTGCCAGGCGTTCGCGAACTGGAGCCACGAAAAGACGCGAATCGCGCGCATCGTCGTCAAGTACGCTCTCTGAGCCGATGCCCCCGGTCACGCAATCGCTCCTCATCGCCAACGTGGCGGTGTTCCTGCTGCAGTCCTCGACCGACGGGTCGCTGGAGACCTGGTTCGCGCTGTGGCCGCCCGGATCGGGATTGTTCGCGCCCTGGCAGATCGTCACCTATGGTTTCCTGCACGGCGGGTTCGCGCACATCTTCTTCAACATGCTCGGCCTGTACATGTTCGGCAGCGACATCGAGCGCCTGTTCGGGTCGCGCTATTTCCTGGCTTACTACTTCGCCTGCCTGGTATCCGCGGCCCTTTGCCAGCTGCTCGTGATCGCGCTGGCGGGCGGACCACCCGTGCCGACCGTCGGAGCGTCGGGGGCGCTCTACGGGCTGCTGCTCGCCTTCGGCATCTACTTTCCCCGGCGCATGGTGATGCTGATCTTCCCGCCGATCCCGATGCCCGCGCGCGTGTTCGTGATCGTGTTCGGCGGGCTCGAGCTCCTGTTCGGCGTCACCGGCACGGCCGACGGCGTCGCGCACTTCGCGCACCTGGGAGGGATGCTCGGAGGCTGGCTGGTGATCCAGTACCGCCGCCGGGGTTTTCCTTTCAAACGCTGAGAGCTCAGCGCGCGATTGCGCCGTAGCTGAAATTGTCGAACAGCGTCACGCTGTCGGCCTTGGTCCACACGCCCACCGCGCCCGCGCCGGCGATATGGCCGTCCTCCACTTCGATGGTGGTCTTGCCGTCGAGCGTTACGCGGATCTTTTTCCCGGAAAACTCCACGCGCAGCGCGTGCCAGACGTTCCCAAGCACCGGCGCGTCGACGTACTTGATCGTGTTGCGCCTTCCGTTCGCCGTGTAGTAGAGCGACACGTTGTTCTCGAGCGCGTTGGCGCGCGCGACGTAGTAGTTGTCGCCGTCCTTCCAGCGCCACACCAGGCCTCCGGCCTGGTCTTCGCGCCCGGAGAGCGGCTTGAACTTCACTTCGACATAGCCGTCGGCAAGTGACACCTCCGGCCTCACGCACCAGGGGAACGTTCCGCTGCCCGATTGCTTGAGCACGTTCGGCCTGCTCGGCGCTGAAACGTCGATCTCGACCGACCATTTCGGAGCGCCGCGTCCGGTGACGCCGGCGCGCCAGCCCGCGGGCAGGCCGCCGACCAGGTCGGTATCAAAACCCGTTGTTTCCGCCGCGGCCGCGGCCGCCGAGAAGAGTGTGGCCATGAACAGTCCTTTCATCGGAGTGACTTTCATACGAGGAGCTCGCGCAGCCGCAGCAGCACCCTGGAACGCGCGAGAACACCCAGCGCGCCCCCGCACACGAGCGAGCTCAGCACCGGAAGTTTCCACGCAAGCATGGCGCACGCGGTGAGCGCGAGGACTGCGGCCGTGAAGGCGTCGGGCGCGGCGTGCGGGGCGAGCTGAACGATGACCACCGCGATGGTACCGATGACCGCCGGGCTGATGCCCTTCATCGCCGCCTTGATCCACGCGAGACGCCGCACCTTGTCGAGCACGGGAACGATCGAGAGCATGAGAGCGAACGAGGGCAGGAAGATCGCGGCCGCCGCGACCGCCGCGCCGGACGCTCCGGCGACCTTGTAGCCGACGTACGCGGCGACCATGATGATCGGCCCTGGCGTGAGCTGCCCGATCGCGAGCCCGTCGAGGAACTCCTGGGGCGTGATCCAGTGGTACTGGTTGACGACCTGGTCCTGGATGAAGGCGAGAATCGACAGGCCTCCGCCGAATGTCACCCCTCCCACCTTGAGGAAGAACGCGCCGATGTCCCAGAGCTCCCGTGAAGTGGCCGCGCCTCCCGCCGCGCCGAGTCCGGCGAGCAGAGGCTCCGCGATGCGCTCCGCGGCGATGAGGATCGCGGTCGCGAGCGCGGCGAGCAGGCCCGCCCTGCGCGAGTGGTAGATCGCTACCCCCGCGCAGCCCGCGAGCATGAGCGTTCCGGCCACGCCGACCCAGCTCACCGCGGCGGCCGCGATCAGCGCGACGGCGGCTGAAGCGAGATCTTTGATCGCGATCCTGCCGAGCCGGTAGGTCGTTGCGACGAAGATGCCCAGCACCACCGGGCTGATGCCGTAGAGGGCGTCGCGCAGCACCGGCAGCGCACCGTACGACGAATACAGGGCCGTGAGCGCGAGCATGATCGCGAACGCGGGCAGGGTAAAAGCGATGCCCCCGAGGAGCCCTCCCCACCAGCCGGCGCGCTGGTGGCCGGCGAAGATGCACATCTGGACGGCGGGCGCGCCCGGAAGCGTCTGCACCAGCGCGAGCCCCTCGAGGTAGCGCTCCTTCGTCAGCCAGGTACGCCGCTCCTGCACCTCGGCCTGGATCAGGCCCCATACCGCGGGCGCGCCGAAGCCGACGCAGCCGATCTTGAAAAAGGTGCCGGTCACTTCCAGCAGCCTGCGGTTCTTCTCGTTCATCGCTGTCTCCTCTAGCGGTAGGCGACCGGGTTCCAGGTGTGGACTTCGTCCTGTCCGCCCTTGCACCAGGTGTAGAGCGCGTCGTACATCACCATGCCGTGCCTGAGCATTTCGTGGTCGTCGGCGAAGTTGCGCGAGAGCCCGAGCGAAATCGCCGCGAGCCCCGCGGCCTGCGGCGCCAGGTCCAGCCGCGCCGTGTCCGCGCCGCGGACGATGAGCGCGAGCTGATCGAGCGCCGGATCCGCGAGGCGGTAGTGCTTGAGGAACGCGTCGAAGCTGCAGTGCTCGCCCTCGTGCGTGAAATGGACATCGGGTACGTCGTAAGGCGTCGCGTCGCGCTCCTTCGCCGCGGCGAGCACCTCTTTCGTCGCAACGTAGAGGAACTCCGCTGCGGGATCGACGAAGCGCGCGATCAGCCACGGGCAGGCGATGCGGTCGATTTTCGGCCGCTCGCGCGTCACCCAGCGCGTGTTCGCGCCGGCCGCCTTGCGGTCGAGCGCGCCTCCCGCGGCCTTCCAGCCTTCCTCGATTCCGCCTTTGAGAACCTGCGCGGCGATGCCGCGCTCGACCAGCGCCTTGGCGACGCCTTGGCTCACCTCCTGGCCGTGCACGCAGTACGCGACCACGCGGCTCGCCCGCGGCAGCTCTCCCGCCCATCCGGTGACGCGCTCGGGATCGCGCCACAGGGCGCCCGCGATCATGTCGGTCGCCGAGCGGAACGCCTGCTCCCGCCGCACGTCGATGATCAAAGGAGGCTGGCCGCCGCGAATGGCGGACAGGACTTCGCTTGCCGAGATGAAATTTGCTGATGTTGCCGCGTCCATGGCTTCTCCTGACAGGGTCAAGTGAAGCAGAGCTTGGACGCGGACGTCTTGAACCGGCTGGGAGCCGGGCGGGGAGTCTGCACTTCCCCGAGAGGGCGGGATATTGGACCGGCGCCGCGGCGATGTCAAGTACCCGCGATGGCACCCCAGTTCTTGGACAGGTAGTCGGCGGTGCGCAACGTGTGTGCGTGCAGCGTGAAGGTCGGGTGCACGCCGCCGATCGTCGGGAACAGGCCGCCGCCGGTGATGAAGAGATTGCCGACGTCGTGGGTGCGTCCGTAGCTGTCGGCGACCGAATCCTTCGCGCTCTTGCCCATCACGGTGCCGCCGAGAAAATGCGCGAGGCCCGGGGCCGGTGCACCCCAGGTCTCCTTGGCGCGCGTCGCCTTCATGATGCGCTCGCCCTCGGAGCGGATATGGTTGAACAGGTCCATCGAATTCCCGTCGAGGCTGTGGATCACGCGCGCGAGCGGAAATCCGAATTCGTCCTTGCGGTCGGCGAGCACCACCCGGTTCTCCGCGTCGGGCAGCTCCTCCGCCTGAACGCCGATGCGCGCCAGGCCCCGCGACGCCTTCTTCATGAAGTCGTGCAACGCGCTGCCGAAGAGCTGCGGCCGCGAATTGGCGAAGCCGAGGACGTCGTTCGGCTTCATCGCCACGCCGATGGTCCAGGTGTAGCTGCCGAATCCCGGATGGCTGTCCTTGACGTAGCCGTCCTGCGACATGCCGAACGCCCCGGAAGTGCCCATGTGGTTCTCGGTGTTCTCCTCGAACAGGCCGAAAGCGGAGAAGGTGATGTGCGCGGTGACGAAGCGGCCGACGAGGCCGCTCGAGTTGGCGAGCCCCTCGGGATGCTTGTCGGTCTTCGAATTGAACAGGATGCGCGGGTTCGATGCCGAGAAGGCCGAGAGCACGACCACGTCGGCCAACTGCTCCTGGCGCTGCTTCTGCTTATCGTAGTACTCGACGCCGGTGGCGCGGTCGCCCTTCGCATTGGTCAGGACCCGCGTTACGTACGCGTCGGCGCGGATCTCCACGCCCGCCTTCCTGGCAACCGGCAGGTAGGTGACCTGCGGATTCACCAGCGCTCCGGTCGGGCAGCCCGCCTCGCACCAGCCGTCGTAGATGCACGCCGGCCGGCCGTTGTAGGGAACGCTGTTGATCGCCAGGGGCATGGGAGCAGTGCGCAGGCCGGCCTTCTTGAAGCCCTCGGCGAGCAGTTCCGCCTGCCTGAACCATTTCATCGGCGGCATCGGGTACGGGTCGCCCGCCGGCCGCCACACTTCGGCGACGTGATCCCCCGAGAGCCCGACTTCCTTCTGGATGCGGTCGTAGTAGGGCCGCAGCTCGTCGTAGGAAATCGGCCAGTCGAGGCCGCGACCGTATTGCGACTTCACGCGGAAATCCTCCGGATGCAGGCGCGGCCAGTTGGCGAACTGGTGCATCGCCGCCCCTCCCAGCCCCCATCCGGACTGGAAGTTGTGGCTCACCGGGTTCTTGCCTTCCGACACCACCGGAACCCCGCCCCATTTCAGGCGGCGCGACCAGATCATCGAGCTGACGAGGTCGTCGAGCCCGATCGCGGGGCCCATCTCGAGGATCACGACTTTCTTTCCGGCCTGCCCGAGCTTCGCCGCGAGCAGGATGCCGGAGGCGCCGCCGCCGGCGATCACCACATCGACTTTTTCGTTGGCCATGGCTACCACCTCTTCAGCGGAGCGATGTGCGGCATATAGGGAATGCCCAGGCGTTCAAACCCCTCGACCGTCCCGTAATAGACATCGACCGCGTCGGCGCGAGAGACGAAGTAGAAGAACGGCGACGGCGGCCCGTCCCAGCCGTCCAGAACCTTCTGGCGGAATTGCTCGACGAAATCGTTCCGCTTGTCCTGCGGCAGCGCGGCGAACCTGGCGCCGTGGACCTTGAGGCTCGTTTGATCGAGCGCGGCAAGCCCGGCACGGTAGAAATTCGCGTAGGGCGGCATCACCCCGACCGCGCGGGCAATGAACAAGGCCTCGCCGGGAGGAACGCTGAGCTGCTGGTCGACATAGTGCGCCAGGCCCGCGTCCTTCGCTCCCGGCACGAGCGTGTCGCCGAGCGCCTCCAGCGCGGCGCGCTCGTCGGCCGAGAGCACCTTGAGCGGGACGCCTTGGGCGAACGCTTCGCGCGGCGAAAGCAGAATTTCCGCGCCGCCTACCGTATACGCGAGCGCGCCGAGCGCGGCCCCCTTCAGCACCAGCCTTCGATCAGCGGAAGTCATCGTACTCTCCCCGGTAATCACGTCGATGGAGCAATCAGATCGGGACCGATATCCGCGATCGAGCGCACGCCCGAGAGCTGCATCGAGCGCACCAGCTCGTCGCGCAGGATCTGGATCGCGCGCGCCGCGCCCGCCTCGCCGGCCGCGCAGGCGCCGTAGAGCGTCGCGCGGCCGAGCATCACGCCTTCGGCGCCGAGCGCCACCGCCTTGATCGCGTCGACACCGCGGCGCACGCCGCCGTCGACGAGCACGCTCATCTTCCCTTTCACCGCGCGCACGATCGGCGGGAGCGCGTCCAGCCCCGCCACCGCGCCGTCGAGCTGGCGGCCGCCGTGGTTGGACACCACCACGGCGTCTACGCCCATCGAAGCGAGTCGCTCGGCCTCGTCCGCCCTGAGGATGCCCTTCACCAGCATCTTCCCCGGCCAACGGTCGCGCATCGCCTTCAGGCCGTCCCAATCGAAGTCCGCGTCCCATTGCCCGACCGAGGAAGCGATCTCGGCGGTGGTGCGCGCCTCGGGGGCGAACCCCGCGACGTTCTCCAGCTTAGGCATGCCGTACCGCAGGATGTCCAGCACCCACAGCGGGCAGCTGGCGAAATCGAGCACGTTCCGCGGCGTGAATTTGAAGCGGATCGCGAAGTCGTTGCGGAAGTCGCGCTCGCGCTTGCCGCCGACCGGGACATCGACGGTGACCATCAGCCCTTCGTAGCCGAATTGTCGCGCGCGATCGACCAGGGTGTAGGTCCTCTCGCGGTCCGCGAAGATGTAAGCCTGGAACCACAGCCGCCCGCCCGCCTCGCGCGCGATGCGCTCGATCGACGCGGTCGCCATGGTCGAGAGCGTATACGGGATGCCCGCCTGAGCGGCCGCGCGCGCCACCCCGACGTCGGCGAAGGGCCAGCCGAAGCCGATGCCGCCGGTGGGACCGATCGCGATCGGCATCCTCGAGTGTCCGCCCAGAATGCTCGTCGAGGTGTCGATCCGCTCGACGCCCGCGAGCATCTTCGGCGCGAGTCGCACCCGCTCGAAGGCGGCACGGTTCGCGCGCAGCGTGATCTCGTCCTCGGCGGCGCCGTCGAAGAAATCGAAAATCCCGCGTGGCAGCCTCCTCTTCGCGAGGCGGCGCAGATCCTCGATGTTCCAGGCCCGCAGCACCCGCGCCGCCGCGCGCCGCGAGACGGCACAAGAGGAGGTCGCGACCTGGCTTGTGGCGTTCCCGATATCGCTCACGGTATTCATTCCGCCTTCACTCCCGACGCCTTGATCACCTGCGCCCAGCGCTCCTGGTCTTTCTTCAGGAAAGCGGCAAATTCGGCCGGCGTGTCGCCTACGATGATCGCGCCCTGCTCTTTCATCTTTGCCCGGATCTCGGGTTTGGCGAGCGACTTGCGTATTTCCTCGGCGAGGCGATTCACCACCGGCGCGGGAGTGCCGGCCGGGGCGAGCATGCCCACCCAGGGCGCAGTCACCTCCAGCCCGGGAAATCCGGCCTGGGCCATGGTGGGAACGTTCGGAAAATCCGGATCGGGCACCGCCGTACCGACGGCGATCACCTTCAGCTTTCCTCCGGCGACCTGGCCGGCGACGCCGACGATGGGATAGAACATGAAGGTCACCCGGCCGGCCATCACTTCGGCGAGCGCCGGACCGTTGCCCTTGAAAGGAACGTTGATCATCCGCGTGCCCGTCATGTTCTCCAGCATGGCTCCGGCGAGGTGCGTCGAGCCGCCGATGCCCGAGGTGCCGTAGCTCAACTCTCCGGGTTTAGCTTGGGCGAGGGACACGAGATCGTGCATGGAATTGAACGGAGAACTTGCCGCCGTCACCACGACCATCGGAAGCGCGGCCACGTTGCTCACCGGCGCGAAGTCCTTGAACGGGTCGTATTTTGCCTTGGTCCCGGGCAGGATCGCGTTCACCAGGAGCGACAGGGAGGAGAACAGCGTCGTATAGCCGTCCGGCGCCGAATGCGCGACCGCCTCGGTGGCGATGATGGCATTCGCGCCGGGGCGGTTCTCGACGACAAAGGACTGGCCCACCGACGCGCTCATGTCCGCGGCCAGGATGCGGGCGATGACGTCGGTCGGCCCGCCCGCGGCGAATCCGACCAGGATCTTCACCGGCTTGGCCGGATAGCCCTGGGCGGCGGCGCCGCCGCCCAGGAGGCACAGCGCGGCGGCCGCGAGAAATGCAGTGGTCTTCTTCATTACTCCTCCTCTTGAAACCGGGTTGCCATCACCTGGCAGCGCTTGATCAGGCGGTGCTCGTCCGGGCCGTAGTCGGCCACCGCGTTGTGGATGGTGCCGATGTCTTCCCACATCAGGACGTCGCCCTCCTGCCAGTAAAACGCGTAGCGGTATTCGGGCTTCAGCTGGTGCTCGAAGAGGAACTTCAGCGTCTGCGCGCTTTCCTTCTCCGGCAGCTCGTTGATGCGCACCGCATAGCCCGGGTTGGCGTAAAGCACGCGGCGCCTGGTGATCGGGTGGGTGAGAAATATCGGGTGCGACACCGGCGGCTTCGCCTTCCGCTGCGCCTCGGTCAGCGGAGGACGCTTGCTCCCTTTTTCCCGCCTCATCATTTCCCAGAACTTGTTGAAGTCGTGCAGCACCGTCATGCCCTCGAGGTCGCGCTTCATCTCCTCGGGCAGGCCCTCGTAGGCGGCGTGCATGTTCGAGAACTCGGTTGCGCCCAGGGTCCTGCCGCCGCGCCTGGGGATCTCGATTCCGTAGAGCACGTTAGCAAAGGCGATGGTGCTGCTGTAGGACATGTCGGTGTGCCAGTCCTGGCCCGCGTCGGCGAGCCCGATGGGCCTGCCGTTCTCGACCCTGTTGGAAAGGATCATCACCTCCGGAATCCCGGGCTCCGGGTAGGCGTTGGCCACGTTGATCTCGAGCTCGCCGAAACGCGCGCTGAAATCGGCGAGCTGCCGCCCGGTGAGCTTCTGGCCGGGAAAACGCACCACGCCGCGCTCCCCGAGCGCGCGCACGACGCCGTCGAACTCGTCCGCGGAAAACGGCCTGGACAGGTCGAGTCCCTCGATCGTCGCGCCAAGCGTCCCGCCGCTGCTCGTCACTCGCATGGGTTCGGCCTTGGTGTCTCTCTTGAGCCCGGCAGTCTTCTCATCGGCGGTGAATTCTACGCCGAGGGCTCGGGACGGTGGTCCAGGCGCACGGCAATGCCCTCGAGCCCGGCGCTCGCCGGCGGATAGCGCCGCATCACCAGGGGATCGTGCCCCGGAACGATGAGCTCGGGCGCATCGGCGAGCTCGGCGAGCCGCCGGTAGCCCGCGACCATCCCGGGGACGTCGTAGACGATGGGAAAAGGCCGCGTCTCGTTCATGTTGGCGTAGAGATGACTGGCGTCGGAGGCGAGCACGATCCAGCCGACCCGCGTGTGCACGCGCGCGATCTGAAGGCCTTTGGTGTGGCCGCCGATCCGGTGCAGCGAGAAACCGGAAGCGAGCTCGGCGTCGCCGTCGTGGAAGCGTACGCGCCCTTTGTAGACTTCGCGCACCATCGCCACGACTTCGTCCGCTTCGTACGCCTGGCTGAAAGACTTTTGCGCCATGTGGCGGCCGGTAGCGTAGGCCATCTCGTCGTCCTGGAGATGGAAGGTCGCGGCGGGGAACAGGCCGAAATTGCCGACGTGGTCGTAGTGCAGGTGCGTGATGACCACGTCCTTCACGGTCTTCGCATCGACGCCGAGGCGGGCGAGCCCCTCGTCCGGCGGCGTGAGCATCGTGCGGCCGCGGCGGGCGCCGACACCGGCGTCGAAGCCGGTGTCCACGACGAAGATCCGCGAGCCCGAGCGCGCGAGCCACACGAAGTAGTCGAGGTCGCTCGCGGCTTCGTGCGGATCGCCGTCGATGAAGTTCTCGTTCGCCTTGCGATTGGACAGGGTCGCGTACCTGATCGCGAAGACTTCGTAGGTGTTAGAGTTGTCCAAACTTCGCTTTGGGAACGCAAATGAAAGGATTCTTGTGCGGGCTCGTCCTGATCGCCGCCTCCCTTCCCGCTGCGGCCCAGTATCCCACGAAGGCGGTGCGCATGGTGGTGGGCTTCACCCCGGGAGGCGGGGTCGACATCATGGCGCGGCTGGTCGCGCAGAAGCTCACCGAGCGCTGGGGAAAGCCGGTGGTCGTGGAGAACCGCGCCGGCGCGGCCGGCAACATCGCCACCGAGATGGTCGCCAGGAGCGCGCCCGACGGCCACACCCTGATCATGGCGTTCTCCTCGCACGCGAGCAACGCGGCGCTGTATCCGAGCCTGCCCTTCGACATCACCAGGGACTTCAGCAACATCACGCTGGTCGCGACCGCGCCCGTCGTGGTGGTGGCGAGCCTCTCTGCGCCCGCGAAGAGCCTCCCCGAGCTGATCGACTATGCGCGCGCGCACCCGGGCGCGATCAAGTTCGCCTCGTCCGGCGTGGGCACGCCGGTGCATCTCGCCGGCGAGCTGATGATGCAGCTCACCGGGACGCGCCTGACCCACGTTCCCTACAAGGGCATCGCGCCGGCGATGACGGCCATGCTCGCCGGCGAAACCGAGATCACCTTTGCGGCGGTGCTCTCCGGGATGCAGCACATCAGGAGCGGCCGGCTCAAGGCGCTCGCCATCGCGAGCGCCGGCCGCTTTCCGGGGCTGCCCGAGGTACCGACCACGGCGGAAGCCGGGCTGAAAGGGTTCGAGATCGACTACTGGTACGCCCTGCTCGGCCCCGCGGGAATTTCACGGGGGATCGTCGAGCAGATCCAGCGCGACACCTCGGGCATTGTCAACGCTCCCGAAACGAAGGAGAGTCTGCTTGCCCAGGGATCGATCGCCGCGGGCAGCACGCCCGAGGAGCTCGACGCGCTCATCCGCCGCGAGTATGCGCTATGGTCTAAAGTGGTGAAAACGGGCGGCGTGAAACCCGAATGACGGGAGGATCGATGCAGAAGGCGCTCGAGGCCGGCCTGCGCCTCGCACCGGCAAGAGTGGATATCGAGCGCCGCGCCGACGGCGCGATGCTGCTGCGCTCGCCGCAAAAGCTGGGAAGGCACGCGCGCGCGGCCGGTGAGTGGCTGGTGCGCTGGGCGCGCGAGGCTCCCGGGCGCACTTTTCTCGCCGAACGCCGGGGCGAGGGCTGGCGGGCGGTGAGCTACCGCGAAGCGCTCGATCTCGTGCGCCGCGTCGGCCAGGGGCTGCTCGACCGCGGGCCAGCTGCATCCAGGCCCATCGTGATCCTTTCAGACAACTCCCTCGATCACGCGCTCCTCGCGCTCGGGGCGATGCACGTCGGCGTGCCGGTCGCGCCGGTCTCGCCCGCCTACTCGCTCATGTCGAAGGACTTCGCCAAGCTCAGGGCCATCTTCGAGTTGCTGCGCCCGGGACTCGTGTGGACCTCCGATCCCGAGAAATTCGCGCCGGCGCTCGCCGCGGTCGGCGCGCGGCCGACGCTGTTCGCCGAGCTGCTCGCCGCCAGGGCGAGTCCAGAGGTCGACGCGGCCTTCGCAGGCATCGGCCCGGACACCGTTGCGAAGATCCTGTTCACCTCCGGCTCGACCGGAGCACCGAAGGGCGTCATCAACACCCAGCGCATGCTCACCGTGAACCAGGAGCAGTACGCCCTGGTGTGGCCGTTTCTCGAGGACCGTCCGCTGGTACTGGTCGACTGGCTGCCCTGGAACCACACCTTCGGCGGCAACAGCAATTTCTGCATGATGCTCAGGAACGGCGGCACGCTCCATATCGACGCGGGCAAGCCCGCTCCCGGCCTGATCGAAACCAGCGTGCGCAACCTGAAGGAGATCTCGCCGACGATCTACTTCAACGTGCCGCGCGGCTTCGACCTGCTCCTGCCCTTTCTCGAAAAGGACGCCGGGCTGCGCGCGAGCTTCTTCCGCAGGCTCGACCTGATGGTCTACGCGGGCGCGGCGCTGCCGCAGAATCTCTGGGAGCGCATGCAGCAACTCGCCCTGGCCGAGCGTGGGGAACCTGTCCCGCTCATCTCCGCCTGGGGCTCGACCGAAACCGCGCCGCTCGCGACCGGGGTCCACTACAGCGTCGACCGCGCCGGCATCATCGGGCTGCCGGTGCCCGGCTGCGAGCTGAAGCTCGTGCCCGCCGCCGGCAAGCTCGAGGTGCGCGTGAAAGGCCCGAACGTCACGCCGGGCTACTACGGGCGCGATGACCTGACACGCGCCGCGTTCGACGAGGAAGGCTACTACCGCATCGGCGACGCACTGAAATTCGCCGACCCGAAGAAGCCCGAGCGTGGCCTTGCCTTCGACGGACGCATCGCCGAGGACTTCAAGCTCTCGACCGGCACCTGGGTGCACGTCGGCGCGACGCGGGTGAAGCTGATCGCCGCGGGCGACCCGCTGGTCCAGGACGCGGTGATCACCGGTCATGGCCGGGCCGAGGTGGGCGCGCTCGTGTTCCTCAATGCCGCGGCGGTGAAGGCGAAGGGGCTCGACGACGACGCGGTGCGCGAGCGCCTGTGCGCCGCGATGCAGAAGCTCGCCGCCGAGACCGGCTCGGGCAGCTCGACCCATCCGGTGCGCGCGCTCGTCATGAGCGAGCCGCTTTCGATCGACGCCAACGAGATCACCGACAAGGGCTACATCAACCAGCGCGCGGTGCTCGAGCGGCGCTCCGCCCTCGTCGAGAAACTGCACGCCGATTCGCCGAACGCCGAAGTCATCCTCGCCGTCCATTGAAAGGGAGCATTCCATGACGAGAACCATCAGCAGCCTGCTCGCCCTGCTCGCGGCCGGCGCCGCCCTCGCGCAGGAGCCGGTCCGCATCGGCGTCATGAACGACCAGTCGAGCGTCTACGCGGATTTCCAGGGACCGGGGTCGGTCCTCGCCGCGCAGATGGCGGTCGAGGACTACGGCGGCAAGGCTGCCGGGCGCAAGGTCGAGGTCGTCTTCGCCGACCACCAGAACAAGCCCGACGTCGGCTCGGCGATCGCGCGCAAGTGGCTCGACGAGGACGGCGTCGACCTGATCGCGGATCTTCCGAACTCGGCCGTGGCGTTCGCGGTCAGCGAGGTCGTGCGGCAGAAGAACAAGGTGATGATCGGCTCGGGCGCGGGCTCTTCCGACCTGACCGGCGCGAAGTGCTCGCCCAACACCGTGCACTGGACCTACGACACGTGGTCGTACGGGCATTCGCTCGCGAGAGCGGTGATGCAGCGGGGCGGGAAAACGTGGTTCTTCATCACGGCCGACTACGCGTTCGGGCAGGACCTGGAGAAGCAGGCGGCCGACGAGGTGATCAAGGAGGGCGGCAAGGTGCTCGGCGGCGTGCGCTCGCCGCTCGGCACGCTGGATTTCTCGTCGTTCCTCCTCAAGGCGCAGTCCTCCGGCGCGCAGGTGGTCGCGCTCGCGGTCGCCGGCGGCGACACCACCACGTCGATGAAGCAGGCGGCCGAGTTCGGGCTGCCGGCGAAGCAGAGCATCGTCTCGCTCATTTTCGGGATCAACAACGTGCCGGCGCTGGGACTCAAGGCCTCGCAGGGGGCGCTCACCGTCTTTCCGTTCTACTGGGACCTGGACGACGCGACGCGCGCCTGGTCGCGCAAGTTCCAGAGCCGCGCGCACAACCATGCGATGCCGAACGACATGCAGGCCGGCGTCTATGCGGCGGTGCTGCACTACCTGAAGGCGGTGGACAAGGTGGGCGGCGCGAGCGACGGCAAGGCGGTGGTCGCCGCGATGAAGGCGATGCCGACCGACGACCCGCTCTTCGGAAAGGGCACCATCCGCGCGGACGGGCGCAAGATCCACCCGATGTACCTTTTCCAGGTGAAGTCGCCGCAAGAATCGAAAGGCGACTGGGACTACTTCAAGTTGCTGGCGACGATCCCGCCCGAGCAGGCGTTCCGCCCGATGACCGAGGGCAACTGCCCGCTGGTCGCGGGAAAATAGCACGAGGGAGAGAGCAATGGCATTGCCGAAGTTCGAGACCGTGAAAGTCGACATCGCCGAGGGCATCGCCTGGGTGACGATGAACCGCCCGGAAAAGCGCAACGCCATGACGCCGCAGATGCACGAGGAGATGATCGTCGCATTGGGCGAGCTCGCGGTCACGCCCGAGGCGAAGGTGCTGGTCCTCACCGGCGCCGGCGAGAGCTGGAGCGCCGGACAGGACATCGACCTCTTCTTCCGCGACCTCGACGACAAACCCGTCGAGAAGCGCCGCGCGATCCTCGCGAGCCAGGAGTGGCGCTGGAACCAGCTCGCGCATTTTCCCAAGCCGACCATCGCCATGGTCAACGGCTTCTGCTACGGCGCGGCGTTCACCCCGCTCGTCGCCTGCGATTTCGCGATCGCCGCCGAGGACGCGAAGTTCGGCCTCTCGGAGATCAACTGGGGCATCCTGCCCGGCGGCCTGGTCTCCAAGGTGATGCTGGACGCGTGCAGCTACCGCGACGCCAAGTGGTATGCCCTCACCGGCGAGCCCTTCGACGGCAAGCTCGCCGAGAAGATCCGCCTGGTGAACTACGCCGTTCCGAGGGCGACGCTGCGCGAGGAGACGGTGAAGCTCGCGAAGATGCTGCTCGCGAAGAACCCGCAGGTGTACAAGTCGGTGAAGGAAGTCATGCACCACATCCGCGGCATGGACGTCGAGCAGGCGACCGACTACCTCAGGGCGAAGGAGATGGAGATGCGCTTCATGGACCGCGAGGGCGGGCGCGCGAAAGGGATGAAGCAGTTCCTCGACGACAAGACCTACCGCCCGGGGCTCGAGACCTACAAGCGGTGATTGTCATCCTGAGCGCAGCGAAGGATCTCCTCTTGAGCAGGCCGGAACAGCAGATTCTTCGGGCTGCGCCCTCAGAATGACAAGTATTGCAAGATGTCGAGCCCGCTGAAAGACATCCGCGTCCTCGAGCTGGGCCAGTTCATCGCAGGCCCCTACGCCGGGCTGCAGCTCGCCGACTTGGGCGCGACGGTGATCAAGATCGAGCGGCCCGATGGTGGGGATGCGTTCCGCGACTTCGGCTTCGCCGCCAACGCCAAGGGCTACAGCCACAATTTCTGCGCCTTCAACCGCAACAAGCTGAGCGTGACGCTCGACATCAACTCGCCGCGGGGGCAGGAGGCTTTTCTCAGGATGGCGAAGCAGGCGGACGTGGTGCTCGAGAACTTCCGTCCCGGCACGATGAAGCGCCTCGGCTTCGACTACGACGCGCAGCGCGAAGCCAATCCGCGCCTCATCTATTGCTCGATCGCCGGCTTCGCCGGCGACGGCCCCTATGGCGACCGACCCGCGTACGACGCGGTCGGCCAGGCGCTCTCGGGCCTGATGAGCCTGTTCGTCGACCCGAAGGACCCACGCACGCTCGGGCCCACGCTCTCCGACCAGGTGAGCGGCATGCAGGCATGCATGGCGGTGCTGGGAGCGCTCTACGAGCGCGAGCGCACCGGCCGAGGCGCGCGCGTGGAAGTCACCATGGTCGGGGCGAGCATGGCGCTGATCCCGGATTCCTTCACCGCCTACACCCACGCGGGCCACGTGATGCAGCCCGAGTCACGCGCCGCGGTGTCGCTCTCTTTCGCCTTTGCCTGCGCCGACGGCAAGCTCATCGCGATCCACGTCTCCTCGATGGAGAAATTCTGGCGTGCGCTGCTCGATGCGGTCGAGCGTCCCGACCTCGGCGAGGACGCGCGCTTTCGCGACCGCATGGGTCGCATCAAGAACTACCAGGCGCTGGTCGATGTGCTGCGTCCGGTGTTTTCAGGAAAACCAAGAAAATATTGGGATGAACGGCTCGCCGCGCACGACGTGCCCGCGGCGGTAGTGCATTCGATTCCCGAGGCGATGGAGGAACCCGAGGTCAAGCACCTCGGGATGCTGCACCAGTTGAATCACCCACGCTACGGCAACATGACTGCGATGCGCCGCGCCTCGCGCATCGACGGCGAACGCGAGTCGGCGCCGTTGCCGCCGCCGGCGCTGGGGGAGCACACCGACGCGGTGCTGCGCGACTTCGGCTTCACCGCGGAAGAGATCGCCGAGCTGCGCGGCGCCGGCGCGATCTGAAGGGACGGCCATGGATTTCAGCTTCACCGAAGAGCAGCGCATGATGCGCGAGTCCGTGCGCAAGCTCATGGACCGCATCGCCACGCCCGAGTACGTGCGGCGCCTGGACCGCGAGCAGGCCTACCCCGAGGAGCTCTACGCGGCCTGGGTCGAGCTCGGCCTGCTGCGCATCCCGTTCGAGGAAAAGTACGGCGGACTGGGCGGCAGCGTCGTGGACCTGGTGATCGTCGCCGAGGAGATCTCGCGGAAGAGCGCCGACTTCTTCATGGCCTACGCAGGCAGCGTCTTCTGCGGTCTGAACCTGGCACGCAAGGGATCGGAGGAGCAGAAGCGCACCTGGATGCCGAAGGTGCTCTCAGGCGAGATCAGGATGTCGATCTCGATGTCCGAACCCGATGCCGGATCCGACGTCGGCGCGATGAAGACCAGCGCGCGCCGCGACGGGAACGACTACGTCATCAACGGCCAGAAGCTCTGGGCGACCGGCGCCGGCGCCAAGGGCAACGTCATCAATGTCTACGTGCGTACCGATACGCACGCGAACATCCGCCAGGGCATGTCGCTGTTCCTGGTCGACAACACCGCGAAAGGCGTGTCGCTGAAGAAGCTCGACATGCTCGGCCGCCGCTGCACCGGCACCTACGAGATCTTCTTCGACGAGGTGCGCGTCTCCGAGGAGCGTCTGATCGGCGGCGAGAACAAGGGCTGGGACTGCATCCTTGCGGGCCTCCAGGCCGAGCGCATCACCTCGGCGGCGGGCAACGTCGGCGCGGCCCAGGCCTGCCTCGACCTGGCGGTCGAGTACTCCAAGGAACGCAAGCAGTTCGGCCGTGCGATCGGCACCAACCAGGCGATCGCGCACCCGCTCGCCGACATGGCGGCCGAGATCGAGGCCGCGCGCGCCCTCACCTGGCGCGCCGCGTGGATGGCGGCGAGCGGCCAGGACGCCCTGCGCGAGATCTCGATGGCGAAGCTCTTCTCCTCCGAGGCCTACGTGAAATGCGCCAACCTCGGCATGCAGGTCTTCGGCGGCTACGGCTACAGCATGGAGCTCGACATGCAGCGCCACTACCGCGACGCGCGCGCGGCGACCATCGCCGCGGGGACTTCGCAGATGCAGCGGAACATCATTGCCGGACTGATGGGACTGAAGGTGTAACGACCGGCGGCGCAAAAAACTCGCGCCGCCTGTTTTGAAGCTCGTGGACCTCGGCTGACGCCTCGGTTTCCCCGCCAGTAGCGGGAATTCGGCGCCGACCGCCGACTAGAACTTGACCAGAATTCCCGCGAAGCCGCCCCGGTCGACGTAGGTCGAGGCGCCGGTGTCCAGGTCGACTTTCGTCCAGCGGTAGCCGAGGTACACGGAGCTGTTCCGGATCACCTCGACCTCCGCGCGCAGGCCGGTATCGTAGAAACTGCTTCCGTCGATGAAGGTCACGACCTTGGGCGCGTAGAAAGCGTACCCGCCCAGGGCGAAAGAGCCGTTGCCAGGAAACCAGCGCACCTGTCCGCCCAGCGCGAGGGCGGCAACGTCCGAACCGGGCACGTGGACGGTGTAGACCTTGCCGCCCACGCCGCCCTCGATGCGGGAATTCCCCGCGCCGATATCGCCCACCGCGAGCAGACCGACGTTGAACGCGTAGTTCTTCTCGTCCCTGTTGTACAGCCCGCCGAAGGTCCAGTCCGCCGCGCCGGCGGCGCTGTCGTACTTGGCTTCGATGGTGTCGTTCGACAAATTGACGTCCACGGCACCCGCCGTAGCCGCAAAACTCGCGGCCGCGAGGACGGCGAACACGATCCAACGCATGATGCTCCTCCAAATCAAAGTGGCTGCTCCCTTGGACGGACGGCGGATTATCCCACGCGCGGCGCACCTGCGGGCCGTTCGATCAGAAATCCCAGCGATAGCCCACCGAGAAGAAGTTTCGCAGCGTGGTCTCCTCCGAGAAGTCGCTGTGGGCCACCGTCCTCTCGATCCCGGCTTCGGCCTCGAAGCTCATGCTGTTCCTCCACATGTACGTCAGGCGGATAACCGGAGAAACGCGCTGCATGGTGCTGCCGTCGTCGTTGTTCTGGCCGTACCAGAACAGTGCGCCGTCCACCGTCCAATGCGCGCCGAGGGGCAAGCGGCTCGTGACTCGCGCGGCGAGGCCCGAGTACGTATCGGCTCGCACTCCGCTTATCGCGGCGACGCCGATGTCGCGCACCGTGAAGAGACCGGTAGCGATCGCCTGGCCGGTAAGCGTATAGAGATATCCCGAGCCGGGAATGGCCGGGAAATTGTTCGTCCCATCGGTGTGCGATATACGCGACACCTGGAGGTCGACGCCGAGCTGCCACACCTTGGTCACCGGGTGCGTGAACCCCGCCAGGGCAATCGCCGTCTGCGCCGTGAGGGCGCGCGCGCGCGCTTGCAGCTCCTCCTCGCTGTAGGTGTTCAGCAGGGTCTGGATCGACGTCGTGGGCTCGCCGATGACCGCTGTGGTCGTCTGCAGCGCCGGCGACATCCGGTAGTCGAGCAGCAGGTTGAACGTAGTCTTCCAGGGCGCGGTCCAGTTTCCCTGCAGCATCCCGATGTTGAGATGGCGAAACAGCGTGTCGTAGTCCACCAGGGTGGAGAAGAATCCCTGCTGCGAGAAGTATCGCAGCTCCGAGCCCACGACCTGGCGATCGGAGATGCTGTCCACGGTCTGCTGCAGGAAATAGATGTTTCCTGTCCAGCTCTGATTGAAGGGACCGAGCTCGGCTCCGGCTCCGACGAAGCGGCGCGTCGAGTCGATGGTGAAGCCTTGCTCGACCGGCGTGCCAGCGACGAGGTTGAGGCGCGTCCGGGGGGCGAGCCCGTACCCCAGCAGCAGCCCGTCGAATCGCCCCAGAACGCCGCCGCCGTAGGCCGGCTGCCGCCCCACTCGCGCCGAAAGGTCGATGGGCTTGTACTTGTAGTCGTAGTACGCGGCGTTCAGCCGGTTGATGCTGTCCTGTCCCTCGATATAGTTCCGCGTATTCACATCGCGGAACACGATACGGTTGTCGTGCGTGTCGTTCGAAAAACGCGTATTGAGGTCGAGGGCCGTAATCAGGGAGGACTGGTCGGTCACCGAGAACGTAACCCGGTCTACGGTGTTGGCGACGGTCTGCTGGCTGTCGATCTTGCTGCTTCCCCGGTAGTAGAACTGCGAGAAACTGCCGGAGGTAAAGGTCCGCCATCCCTGCTTCGCCTCGACCGGCGCGCGCAGCGGTTCGAGCTGCGGCGCGGCGCTGAGACTCGCGAGCCTCTGGCGGACGCGCTCGGAGTCCTCGCCCTGCGGATAACGCTTGAGGTAGTTCTCGTACTCGACCCTCGCGCGGGCCGGGTCTCCCCGGCGTTCGTAGGAAAGCGCGAGGAATTCCCGGGCGTCGCGGGTCAGGCTGTTTTCGGGCAAGGCGAGCAGCGCGGTGAACGCGCGTACGGCTGCAGCGTAGTCCTCGCGAACGATTGCGCCGCGCCCTTCGGCCATCAGCGCCTCGGCGGAACCGGCCGCCGGGGCCTGCGCGAGCGCAATCGGCGCCGGGGACGCCTCCGCCGACGCTGGGCTCGCCCGCTGCAGGAGCGCGGCAGCAGGGGCCGGCGGGAGTGCCGGCGCGGGCGGAGGTGTCGCCGCAAGCGCGGGAGCGGGAGGGACTGGCGCAACCGCCCGCGTCGCCTTCTGCAGGTTCTCGCGATCTTGCGCGCTGACCTCGATCACACGGGCTTCCGGAAAGCTCGCGGCAAGTTGCCGTCTTGCGCGCTCCGCCTCGTCGCGAGTCTGGAAGAACCCGAGGCACAGCTGGTAGGTGACGGCGTTGGCCGATCTCAATACCCGCCAATAGAGCGGGTTGCCGCGCAGGGCTTGCGGAAGCGGAGTGGCGGGCCGCTGGGCCACGGACGGCACCGTTGCGAGCGCCACGACGTGCAAGGTCGGGGCCGGCGGAGACTGCGCGAACGCGGCTGTCCCAACCAGCATAAGTCCGGCAAGCGCGGAAAGAACGGCGCGCGGCATCATGTCGGGTCTGCCAAAAGGCCGCTCGTCAGCGTTCCTTCCCCGTGCTCGGGGAACGTCCTTCCTCCTCGGACGAAAAATCGATCAGCAGGCTGCGGCGGTCCTCGCCCAGCCTGATCCGGTACCGGGCGGCGCGCTCGAACTGGATGAAGATGCAGACCGGATTCGGCGCGGGATCGCACCGTGGGTCGAGCCTCACCCTCACCGTAAGCGGCGGGACCGCCGCGTTTCCCGGCGAATACTTCACTTCGTCGATCGGGGACGGGACTCCGAAAGCCTCCGGGTCGAGCGCCTGCAGGTAAACGTTCGCGACCCCGCCGTCTGCAGAAACAGCCTGGCGCAGGTAGTGCACCCGTCCGGTGAAACGCACGCGGACCTGCGCCGCGTGCTCCACACGGTCGATATCGATGCGATCGACGACCTCGGCGAGCGCCAGCGGCGTGTGCCACGCAGCAGCGAGCGGGATCACGGCAACGGCGGCGCGCAGATGGCGATGCACGGGCTTCGCTCCGGGCCGGGGCTTACCAGCTCCGGTAGGTGGATCCCTGGTTGCCCAGGGGCCGGTGGCAGCCCGATTGCGAGCAGTCCGTGGCCGTGCTGCTCTGATGGGTCACCGATTTCTTCTGCATGTTGCCGAGATAGCTCGTGCCGGTCGCGTGACAGCTCCTGCAGAAACCCGCGCCATTCCCCTGGGTGTTGTTGTGATCCATGGTCTCGGCCGTGAAGGTAGTGGTGCTCGTGTGGCAGCGGTCGCAGCCCATGCTTGCGCCGGCGCTCAGCTGACTCTTGTAGGGGATGTGGTTGGCCGGCATTGCCAGGCCGGGTCCGCCCGGGGTGTGACAGGTCTCACAGCTCCCGGGAACGACGCCGGCGTGGTTGAACCCGGCAGGCAGCCACGCGGTGGTCCTGTGGCAGGCGTCGCAAGACTGTGTGGTGCTCACGTGATTGGCGGGCTTGCCGGTCGCGGTGCTGCCGTTGTGGCAGGTGATGCAGGTCCCCGGTGCGACGCCTGCGTGGTTGAATCCAGCAGGCACCCATGCGACGGTTCTGTGGCAGCTATCGCAGGACTGCGTGGTCGTCACGTGATTGGCGGGCTTGGTGCTTGCAAAGCTGCCGTTGTGGCAGGTCATGCAGGTCCCGGGCGTGACGGTGAGGTGCGAATAGCGCGCGCCCTGCCAGGTGGCCGCAGAGCGGTGGCAGTTCTGGCACGATTCGTTCGTTGGGACGTGCTTGGGAGGCTTGAACGTCGAGGCGATGCCGCTGCCGGCGCGGTGGCAGAATTCGCACTGCCTCGGCGTGCCTGCCATCCGGCCGCCGATGTGGCAAGTCTCGCAAGGCGTCACCGCGTGCACGCCGGTCAGAGGAAAGCTCGTGCGCAAATGGTCGAAAGTGCCGCGCCCCGGCTGCTGCGCGGCGCCCGGGATCGCATGCGCAAGAAGCGCGACCGCCGCCGCGGAGATGAGGTGGGATCTCCAGAGCTGAAACGTACGCGTCGATCTCATGGCTTGTCTCCTTCTACTGGAATAGACGTCCGGAGGATCCGGACTTGATCGTCTTGAACGAGCTGGTGACGTGGCAACGGTCGCACAGCCGCCCGAATGCTCCGTTGTGCGCGTCCTGTTCCTCGTGGCAGCCCGCGCAGGTGGCGGCGGCGCTCACTTTGCCTTGCGTCGGGAATCGGTGGCAGGCGAGGCAGTCCAGGCCGTGGTGCTTTCCGTCGAGAACGAAGGCGGTGCGCCGGTCGTGATCGAAATCCCATTGCTTCCAGCTGCGCGGGTTGTGGCATTGCTCGCACGAAGCTCCCAGCCGCAGCTTGTGCTTGTCGTCCTTGCGGTGGCACGAGTAGCAGTCGGTCTTGGCGTCCTTGAACTGCGCCGTCGTGTGGCAGTCCTTGCAGGCGACCTTCGCGTGCTTGCCGAGCAGCGGAAAGCGCGTCATGCCGTGATCGAGCCGGGTCTGTTTCCAGCTCGCTTCGTTGTGACACGACTCGCACTGGGGTCCGAGCTGCCCCTTGTGGCTGTCGTCCTTGCGGTGGCAGGAAAGGCAGGTCGTCGCCAGCTTCTCCTTGTAGACGAACCCCTTGTGGCAGCTGACGCAGGTGATCTGGGCGTGCTTGCCGCGGAGCGCGTAGCGCGTCACCAGCCCGTGATCGAAAGTCGTGGTCGTCCACGACCTCTCGACGTGGCAACTCTCGCACTTGTCCCCGAAGCGGCCCTGGTGTCCTTTCTTGTCGTCGTCTTTCTTGTGGCAGGCGAGACAGGTAGTAGCGGTCTTCTCCTGGTACAGCATTCCCGTATGGCAGGACTCGCAGCGAGCGAACTGGTGTTTGCCCTTGAGCTCGAACTTCGTATCGCGCGCGTGGCTGAACCTCGTCGTCTTCCACGCCATGTCGGTGTGGCAGGTCTCGCACTTGGCTCCGAATTTTCCGCGGTGCCCCTTCTTTTG
The DNA here is from genome assembly GCA_041499655.1 of Gammaproteobacteria bacterium. Classification (GTDB taxonomy): domain Bacteria; phylum Pseudomonadota; class Gammaproteobacteria; order Burkholderiales; family SG8-39; genus VBDM01. Next base: position 2,244 of record JBGQKQ010000016.1, on the reverse strand, counting down.
ATCGTCCTTCTGATGGCACGAGGAGCAGGCAAGCGACGTGCCCTTGAAGTCCGGCGTCTTGTGGCACGACTCGCAGGTGACGTCGGCGTGAGCGTTTCTCAGCGGGAACTTGGTCTTGCTGTGATCGAAGCGCGTCTTCTTCCAGTCGGTCTCGCCGTGGCAGTCGGCGCACCCGGTGCCGAGTTTCCCCTTGTGCTTGTCGTCTTTCCTGTGGCAGGCGTAGCAGGTCGATGGTGTGTCGCGGTACTTGACGGAGGGCACATGGCAGGCGCGGCATTCGATGGTGGACGACGCGTGGGCACCTTTCAGGAGGAAATCGGTCTGCCGGTGATCGAAGCTCGCGGCGTTGACGGGTGCGATGTTCGCGGTGCGCCCCTTGTGATCCGTGTGGCAGGTCCGGCAATCCTTGTCCGACACGCGCCCGTGGTAGCGCCGGTGCTGAGTGACGTCAGCCGCAATTTCCTTGTGGCAGTCGAGACACTGCGCCCGCTGCCCCGCCCGGTTGAATCGCACGTGGCAGTTCTTGCAATCGCTCTCGAACTTGGCGTGCCCCTGGATGACCTGGCCCGGCATGACGGCGGTCTCAATGCTCTGCGCGGACGCGCCCGAGGCGAGCAACAGCAGGAGCCATCCAGCGACCGTCCCTCGTCTTGGCATGGCCGCTCTCAGTACATGTGCACGTAAACCACATGGACGATCGTGCTGAACACCAGCATGAAGACGAAAGGGACGTGAAGGACATGCCACAGCGAGAACAGGCGCTCATAAGTGCGGAACTGCGCGACCTCCTGCAGCTCGTGCATGTATCCCTTCAGTATCTGACGGGCGACGCGGACCCGATGGGCCCGCTCTCCCCGCGGCCAGCCTCGTTCCGCCGCGGCACGCGACAGGATCCGCCCGACTTCGCGCATGCTGCTCCAGTAGACGTAGCGCGTGCGCACGGCGAGGACGAGGAAACGCCGCACCCCGAGCAGGCCCAGGCGCGTCTGACCCGTGGCGTAGGCTTCGAGGTCCTTGAGGCGCTGCTCGACGCGCGGCGCGAAATGAAATTTCGATTTCAGCGACTCGCCCTGAAGACCGAGGTGTTCCTGGCGTTCGCGCAGCGTGGCCTGGCGGCCGTAAAGTCCGTGGTGGATCTTGGTGTAGATGAAGCGTCCGACAATGCCGCTGCCCGCGACGATCAGCATGCTATAGAAGGCGACGGCGGCGTTGAGCGAAGCCACTTTCAGCGTCGAGTGATAGAGGATCAGGACCGGGCCGGCGATTCCCAGGAACATGTGCACCCTGAACCAATTCCGCAGCTCGCCCGCGCGCTGCAGGAACTGCACCCGTTTGCGCAGCGGGTACAGGAGGAGCAGCAGCATGAAGATCGAGCCGACCAGCCCCAGGTTGTAGCCGAAATCGGAGCCGGGGGTGTAGAGCTCTGCGCGGCCCGCGAGCCAGGCGCCGCCGGTGAGCACGATCGCGACCAGCGAGATCGACGTGACCGACAGGGGACGCGCGCTGCGCCGGCGGTCGGCGCCTGCATGGCTGCGCGCCGCCGCACGGCGGTCGACGTCCAGAGCGGAATCTGCCGGGGATGACAAGGGTTACCTGCGGAAGATCGATCGGCTTGGAAGGAATGCCATTGTCATCTGGTCGCCCGCGGGGCTTCTATGAAAATATTCCACCAGGCGTGGAAGAATCGGATCACCCGTGAAAAATTTCCGAGACTCCGCTGGTTGGTTCCCGAGCGCGGGCGTAAAGTAGCATAGGTCGACTGCTATTTTCAGTGTCTCCTTTTAACGACGCGCGGGACGTTTCTCATTCTCATATGCTCGAAGGCGTCAGCCTCACCACCCTCCTGATATACGGACTGCCCTTCCTCGCCGCATTCGCGTGGTACATCGCGCGACACCGCCGGAGCGAGCGCGAAGGATCCGCGCGCCTGAAGCAGGCGGTCGAGGCGGGGCTCAACGAGCCCGCGTCCCTGCACCCCGTCATCGATCCGGGAAAGTGCCTCAACTCGAGGGCCTGCGTCGCCGCCTGCCCGGAGAACGCCATCGGCATCGTCAATGGAAGGGCGGAACTGGTCAACGCCGCCGCATGCATCGGTCACGGCGCCTGCATGGCGGCCTGCCCGCACGACGCGATTCGTCTCGTCTTCGGCACTTCCAAGCGGGGCATGGACATTCCGGCGGTCAATCCGAACTTCGAGACCAACGTGCCGGGCATCTTCATCGCGGGGGAACTCGGCGGGATGGG
>JBGQKQ010000015.1:0-25246 GCA_041499655.1 Gammaproteobacteria bacterium | reverse complement strand
GTTCGTCGCGCGCAGCATGGTCCGCCCCGTCTCGATCGCGCGCATGCGCGAGATCTGCAGGTGCTGGCTGGGCGCGAGCGAGTCGCCGAACCAGGCGACGTTCGAGACGTTGACGAGCAGCGTCGCCTCCGGCAGCTGGTGGATGATTTCCTCGCCGAAGGCGTCTTCCCAGCAGATGTTCGGCGCAACGCGCTGCCCGGCGAGGGAGAGCGGCCTGGGTTTCTCCGCGCCCAGGGAGAAATCCGACATCGGAATCGCGACCGTCTTCACGATCCAGTGAAATCCCCAGGGCACGAACTCGCCGAAGGGGACGAGGTGCGCCTTGTCGTAGCGCTGTGACGGCGAGGCGCCCACGCTGATCACGCTGTTGAAGTAGCGCCCGTCGGGATCGCGGATCGGCACGCCGATGAGGACGTCGGCGCCGCGCCCGGCCGCGCTGCCCGCGATGTCTTTCAGGTATCCGGGATCGACGGCATCGAGGAAACGCGGGATGGCGGTCTCCGGAAGCACGATGAGCCTCGCGTCGCTCGATTCGACCAGCTTCTTGTAGATGGTGAGCGTCGCGGCGTATCGCCCCGCCTGGAACTTGAGGTCCTGGGAGATGTTTCCCTGGAGCAAGGCGACCCGCACGGGTGAGCCCTGCGCCGAAGTCCAATCGATCTGCTTGAGCAGTTGTCCGAGCGCGAACGCGAACACGAGCGCAAGGGCGCCGGACAGGCGGGCGCGCCCGGTGCCGGTGATGGCGGCGTAGAGCAGTCCCGCGCAGAGCGCGGTCGCGAAGGACACGCCGTACACCCCTGCCAAGGGGGCGATACCCGCGAGCGGCGAGTCGACCTGACTGTAGCCGAGCGCGAGCCAGGGGACGCCGGTGAACATCCAGCCGCGCCACCACTCGAAGAGCGTCCACAGGGCGGGAAATGCGACTGCGGCGGAAACGAGCGAGCCGGCGCGCAGCCTGGACAAGCACCACCCGACCCCGGCCGGATACAGCGACAGGATCGCGCAATACGCGACCGTGGCGATCGCCGCGAGCGGCGCCGGCATCATCCCGAAATCGTGCAAGCTGACGTAGACCCAGGACGCCCCGACGCCGAACAAACCCGCACCGAACGCGAAACCCCCGAGGAACGCGGCTCGCGGCGTCGCGTTTCGCCACAAGAACAGCATCGCGCACAGGGTAGCGATCGGCAGGGGGAATACCGACATCGGCGCGAAGCCCGCGACCGTCAGCGCGCCTGCCGCGGCGGCGAGGAGGGTGGGCTGCGCCTTCAGGAAGTCCTTCAAGCTTTGGCGGGCAGCCGGTGCACCTGAAGGACGTGCAGCCTGCGGCTATCGGCGCGAAGCACCTGCATGCGCAGGCCGTCGAGGGTGATCGCCTCGCCGCGCCGGGGAAGGCGGCCGAAGCGATGCAGGACAAGCCCGCCCACCGTGTCGAAGTCGGTGTCGGAGTAGTTCGTTCCGAAGGCCTGATTGAAGTCGGCGATCTCGGTCTGCGCTTTGACGCGATACAGGCCGCCCTGCTCGCGCACGATGTTGTCCTCGGAATCGTCGAAGTCGTACTCGTCTTCGATGTCCCCTACGATCTGCTCGAGCACGTCTTCGATCGTCACCAGGCCCGCGACGCCGCCGTACTCGTCGACCACGATCGCCATGTGGTTGCGGTTTGCGCGGAATTCGCGCAGCAACACATTCAGGCGCTTGGACTCGGGCACGAACACCGCCGGTCTCAGCATATGACGCACGTTGAACTCTTCCTCCCCCGCGTAGTAGCGCAGCAGATCCTTGGCAAGGAGCACGCCGATGACATCGTCCCGGTTCTTGTCGATGACCGGGAAGCGGGAATGTGCGGTGGCGATCACCTGCGGAATGAATTTGTCGGGGGTCTCGCTGACGTCGATCATGTCCATCTGCGATCGCGGCACCATGATGTCGCGCACCTGCATTTCCGAGACCTGGAGCGCGCCCTCGATCATCGACAGGGCGTCGCCGTCGAGCAGGTTGCGCTCGAAGGCCGAGTGCAGCAGCTTCACCAGGTGCTCGCGGTCCTCCGGAGCACGCATGATCAGGGCCGACAGGCGTTCCAGCAGCGAAGGTTTGTTCGTTTCGTCCATGCTTGGGAGGTCGGAGATCTGCCCGGGGCCCGGACAGGCTATCCGGAACCCTCGTAGGGATCAGGATAACCGAGTTTTGTTAAGAGCTTCTTTTCGAGCGCTTCCATCCGTGCTGCGTCGCTCCGCCGCGCGTGCTGGTACCCCAGCAGGTGAAGCACGGCGTGAACCGTCAAGTGCGCATAGTGCGCCTCCACGGTCTTGTCCTGGTGCCGGGCTTCGCGCGCGATCACCGGGGCGCACAGGACGATATCGCCCTGTAATACACCGTGCGACGCATAGGGAAAGCTGAGTACGTTGGTCGCATGGTTCTCGCCGCGGTAGCGGTAGTTCAGGCGCCGGCCCTCCGCGGTTCCCACTATCCGGACGGTGATCTCCCCGGGACTCTTCAGCGCGGCACTCGCCCAGCGGCGCAACTGGGTTTCGGTGGGGGCGCGGACCGTGCGCGAGCCGACCTGGAGGTAGAGCTTCAGCGGCGGTTTGCGCCGGTGACGGGGAGGCACGCGGCTACTCGTCCCCGTGGCGCTCGTAGGCATCCACGATGCGTTGCACGAGGGGATGGCGGACAACGTCGTCGCTCTTGAACGAGTTGAACGCGATGCCTCGCACGCCGGTCAGGATTCTCTGCACTGCCACCATGCCGCTCTTCTGTCCGCGGGCCAGATCGATCTGCGTGACGTCGCCGGTGACCACGGCTTTCGAGCCGAAGCCGATGCGCGTGAGGAACATCTTCATCTGCTCGGGGGTCGTATTCTGGGCCTCGTCGAGGATGACGAAGGAGTGGTTCAGGGTACGCCCGCGCATGTAGGCAAGCGGCGCAAGCTCGATGGCGCCGCGCTCGAACAGCTTGCCGGCCTTGTCGAAGCCGAGCAGGTCGTAGAGCGCGTCGTACAGCGGCCGCAGATACGGATCGACTTTCTGTGCAAGGTCCCCGGGAAGAAAGCCGAGGCGCTCTCCCGCCTCGACCGCCGGGCGGACCAGCACGATGCGCTTGACTGTGTCGCGCTCGAGCGCATCCACGGCACACGCGACGGCGAGATAGGTCTTGCCTGTGCCGGCCGGGCCGACCGCGAAGGTGATGTCGTGATCGAGGATGTTCTGGATGTACTGCCGCTGCCTGGGCGTGCGGCCGTGCAGATCCGCCCGCCGGGTGAGCAGCGGCGCGTCACCTTTCGCACTACCTCCCCGTGCGCGCGCCTCGATCAGGCCGAGCTGGATGTCGTCTACCGTGAGGCTTCGCTTTGCCTCGCCGTAGAACTTTTGCAGAACTTCGGCTGCGCGGGCGGCCTGAGTCCCGCGTACGACGAAGCGCTCGCCGCGTCGCGCGATGGTGACATCCAGCGCCGTCTCGATCTGCCTGAGGTTTTCGTCCAACGTCCCGCAAAGATTTGCAAGGCGCTGGTTGTCGACCGGGCTGAGGACGAGTTCCAGGGGGCGGGTCTTCAAGGACTAGGCTGCAGCGCGGACCTCGCCGCGCAGCGTGTGGGTCAGTGCCGCGGTGATGGTGACGTCGACGAACTGTCCGATGAGCCGCGGCTCGCCACGGAAGTTGACCGTGCGCCTGTTCGACGTGCGCCCCGACAACTCGGTCGCGTCTTTGCGGGACGTATCCTCCACGAGTATCCGCTGGCTGGTGCCGACCATGCGCTCGCTGATCCGGCGGGCGTGCGCGTCGATTTTCTCCTGCAGCCGGGAGAGCCTCGCGAGCTTGACCTCCTGGGGCGTGTCGTCGGCGATCTCGGCGGCGGGCGTTCCGGGACGCCGGCTGTAGACGAACGAGTACGAGTCGTCGAATCCCACCTCGTCCATGAGGCGCAGCGTCGTCTCGAAATCGCGCTCGCTTTCCCCGGGAAAGCCCACGATGAAATCCGAGGAAATGCTGATCTCGGGGCACGCTGCCCGGAGCCTGCGCACGATGGCCTTGTATTCGAGCGCCGTGTAACCTCGCTTCATCGCCGCGAGCACGCGATCCGATCCGGACTGCACCGGCAGGTGCACGTGCGATGCGAGCTTGTCGATGCGCGCGTGGGCGTCGATGAGCCGTTGGGTGAACTCCTTCGGATGCGAGGTCGTATAGCGAATGCGCCCGAGGCCGGGAAACTCCGAGACATACTCGAGCAGCAGCGCAAAGTCCGCGATCGCCCCGTCCGCCATCCGCCCCCGGTAGGCGTTGACGTTCTGGCCGAGCAGAGTCACCTCCTTCACTCCCTGCGCGGCGAGGTCGGCGATCTCGGCGAGCACGTCCTCGAAAGGGCGGGACACCTCCTCGCCGCGCGTATAGGGCACGACGCAGAAGCTGCAGTACTTGCTGCAGCCTTCCATGATCGAAACGAATGCGCTCGGCCCTTCGACGCGCGCCGGGGGGAGTCTGTCGAACTTCTCGATTTCCGGGAAGCTGATGTCCACCTGCGGAGTGCCCGAGCGTCGCCGCGCTTCGATCAGCTCCGGCAGGCGATGCAGGGTTTGCGGGCCGAAGACGATATCGACGTAGGGCGCGCGTGCGACGATCGCTTCGCCTTCCTGGCTTGCCACGCAGCCGCCCACTCCGATGAGGAGATCGGGCCGCGCCTTCTTCAGCGGCTTCACCCGCCCGAGGTCGTGAAACACCCGCTCCTTCGCCCTCTCGCGTACCGAGCAGGTGTTGAACAGAATCAGGTCCGCGTCTTCGGGCCGATCGGTGGTCTCGAAGCCCTGGGCGGCCCGCAACACGTCTGCCATCTTGTCCGAGTCGTACTCGTTCATCTGGCAGCCGAAGGTCCGAATGAACAGCTTCTTGGCCACTAGCGACTCCCGGTGCCAGGCTTCGGCCGCGCAAGTTCCTCGGGCGTGAGCAGCCACGCGCGGAAAATCTCGCCGTCGCGATTCAGGACGTAGTCGGCCCAGGCGCCATTCGGAGGGATCGCCGTCGGCACGATGATCAGGTTCTGCTGGTTGCGGATCTGCGCTCCGGCGGCGAGCTGCACGACCTTGTCGTCGACGGCGACCGCCATTTGCTTGATGTGGCGGATGACGCCTCGCCGGGATTCCTCGGGGATGGGAGTGGGCCGCGTCTGTGCGAAGGCCGTGACCGCCATCAATGCCTGCAAGAGAACGAGGAACGCGGCTTGGCGATGGACCATGGTCCCCCGGTCTGAAAGGGAAATGGTGGCGAATCAGGGACTCGAACCCCGGACCTGCGGATTATGATTCCGTCGCTCTAACCAGCTGAGCTAATTCGCCACGGAACCGAGAATTATCCTTTTTACATTAGATACTTGTCAAGAAAGAATCGTCTCCCGAGTACAATCCGCAGATGGACTTCGACATCGTCATCGTCGGTGGCGGGCTGGCTGGCGCCAGCCTCGCGGCGGCACTCGCGGATACCAGGCAGAGGGTCGCCCTGATCGAGCGCAAGCCGCCGCCCGCGCCGCTCCCCCAGTGGGACGCGCGGGTCTACACGCTCACTCCGGCAAGCATCGCCTTCCTCGAGCGCGTTGGAGCGTGGCAGCGCCTGTCGCGCGAGCGCATCACGCCGATCTACGACATGCACGTGGCCGGGGACGACGGCGGTTCGCGGCTCGTTTTTTCGGCCTACGAATCGGGCCTGCTCCAGCTCGGCGCAACCGTCGAGTCCGGACGACTGCACCGCGCCCTGTGGGACGGCTTGGAGCACCAGAAGAATCTTTCGCTGCTTTGCCCGAACCTGCCCGTGGAGTTGCGCCGTGCAGTGGATCACGTTGAGATCAGACTCGATGGCGGGCTTGAGGCAAGAGCGAAACTGGTGGTGGGTGCCGACGGCGGCGACTCCTGGGTCCGGGGTGCGGCAGGGATGGAAGCACGCAGCGAAAGCTACGACCAGCTCGGCGTCGTCGCCAATTTCGCCTGCGACCGGGCGCATCGCGGTATCGCCTATCAGTGGTTTCGCCGGGACGGCGTGCTCGCTTTCCTGCCGCTGCCGGAGCGGCGCGTGTCCATTGTGTGGTCGACATCGCGGGCGCACGCGCTCGGGTTGCTCGCCCTGTCACCGGATGCGCTGTGCGCGCGCGTGAGCCAGGCGAGCGCGCGCGCCTTGGGCGAGCTGCAACCGCTCACCCCGCCCGCGGCGTTTCCACTCAGCCGGATGACTTCCCGGCGGATCGCGCAGGAGCGGGTCGCGCTGATCGGAGACTCGGCCCACGTTGTGCACCCGCTCGCAGGGCAGGGGATCAACCTGGGGCTGGGCGACGCGCACTGCCTTGCGGATCTGCTCACGCCGGCGCCCGATCCGGGAGAACGGATGCTGCTGCGGCGTTTTGAGCGCTTTCGCGCCGAAGATATACTGGCTCTTCACTGGGTCACCCACGGGTTGTTCCGCCTGTTTGGCACGAACCAGGCAATGATGAGGCGGATACGCAACCTGGGATTGAACCTGACCAACTCCAATACGGTCATAAAGACTCTTCTCACCCGCCGCGCAACGGCCGTGGGCGGGGGACTCCACCAACGGGAAACATCATGACTCTGCGGCTCCTGGTTGTTCTGTTTGCGGCTTTGGCCGCCGGTCACGCATGGGCCGACGAGGCTTCGGTCAAGCGCGGCGTCGAAATGCGATTCGAGGGAATCAAGGTGGAGGGCGTGACGCGGACTCCCTACAGCGGCCTGTATGAGATCGTGGTCGGGGAGACGATTTTCTACACCGACGAGAAGGTGAGCTTCTTCCTCAAGGGCGACCTGATCGATGCGCGCAGTCAGAGGAATCTCACCGAGGAACGGCAGCAGAAACTCTCCGCGATCAGGTTCGAGGATCTGCCGCTCGAGCTCGCGATCAAGCAGGTGCGGGGAAACGGCAAGCGGGTCGTGGCTATTTTCTCCGACCCTTTCTGCCCCTATTGCAGGAACCTCGATCGGGCGCTGATGCGTGAAGACGACATCACCATCTACACTTTTCTCTATCCGATCCTGCGGGCGGAGTCACCCGAGAAATCGCGCACGATATGGTGTGCACCCGACCGCGCCAAGGCGTACTACGATTTCATGCTGAACGGCCGCGAGCCCGCGTCGGCGGCGAGCTGCAGCGCACCGGTCGAGAAGTGGCTCGCTCTGGGCCAGAAGGTCGGCGTGAGGGCGACGCCCACCAGTTTCGCGATGAACGGGCAGCGCATCATGGGAGCCCGGCCGGAAGAACTGGTCAAGCTCCTCGGAGAAACCAGCAAGTAGGTCCATGGCGGGCGCGGCCTGCCTCAGGGCGTCGTTGCGCTCACCGAGGCGGGTTTCATCCCTTTCGGCAGAAGGGTCCACATCTTCCCCTGCTGCCGCATGCGGCCGGCCAGCGAGCCGGCTTCCGCACCCGATCCCCAGAAGAAGTCCGCGCGCACCGGATTGCGTATCGCTCCGCCCGCGTCCTGCGCGAGCACCAGTCGGGTCAGGGGCGTCGTGCTCGCCGGAAAAGTCGTGGCGAGGAACACCGGGGCCCCGAGAGGAACGTAGCGCGTGTCGACGGCGATCGAGCGCCCCGCGAGGAGCGGCACTCCGAACGCACCTACCGGGCCGCTGGCGGGGTCGGCGAGGGGCAACTCGCGGAAGAACACGAAGCTCGGGTTCTGGTCGAGAAGGTCCTCTACCCGTTGCGGGTTGGCGGTCGCCCAGGACTTGATCGACTGCATCGAGGCTTCACCCAGCTTGAGCTCGCCCCGGTCGACCAGAAAACGCCCGATCGACTGAAAGGGATGGCCGTTCTGATCTGCGTAACCGACGCGCAGCGTTTCGCCGCTCGTGAGCTGAACCCGCCCTGAGCCCTGCACCTGGAGGAAGAACGCCTCGATCGGGTCATCGACCCATAGTATTTCCTTCCCGGCGACGGGCGCCGTGCCGCGGGCGATTTCCGCACGAGAGTAATAGGGGACGACGCGCTTGCCCTCGACGCGTCCTCGCAGGCGCATCCCGCGCAGCTCGGGGTTGGTCGCGGACAGGTCAATCGTGAGCAGGTCGTCGGGCGGGCCGTAGAGCGGATACACGAAGGGAGCGAGCTTGGCGCGGCTGCCCCGCAGGAGCGGCTCGTAGTAGCCGGTGACCAGCCCATCGACCGCGCCATCGGGATTGGCGAGCCGCCAGGGAGTGAATTGCTCTTCCAGGAAGCGTCGGGCCTCCTCGTCGCCGGGCGAACGAAGCTCCATCGCTTTTGCGCAAACCCCGCGCCACGCCTCGCGCCAGCGCAATGCCTGGCAGGACGCGAGCAGTGCGGGCCAGGCTGCCGCCTGCTCGCCGTTCTTCCATCCCGTGACCGCCGCGAAATCGACGGCCTCGAGCGGATTGATGCGTTGCGCCCCAGCGGGCGGCGCAGGGCAGACCGGGCATACCGGGCAGCCGGCAAGCGCGCTGCAATCCCCCACTCCCTGGCCCGGAGGCCCGAGCAGACCCGCGCAGCCTGCGAGCAAGACCGCTATCGGAAGGATCAACCAGCGCATATGCTCTATCATCGTCCGGGAGTTTTGAGAGGACATGAAGGGATGAGTTCCGGGCTGTGGATCATCTTGCTCGAGGCCGGATCGGCGCTCGCCTTGCTCCTGGCCCTGGTCTGGTGGACGGTCCCGAAAAAGCCAGGGGATACGCGCGAAAAGCAGGACGCACGCAGAGATTCTTTACCACCCGGCTAATGCAGCACGCGAGGCACCGAGAGCGTGAACTCCGGGATCTCCGCGTCAAAGTGAGTGCCGTCTTCGGCCACCATCTGGTAGCTGCCCTTCATGGTTCCGACCGGGGTGGCGATTGCCGTTCCGCTGGTGTACTCGAATCTTTCCCCGGGCTTGATGAGCGGCTGGGCACCCACCACGCCGAGGCCGCGCACCTCCTGCACCTGATTCCGGCCGTCGGTAATGATCCAGTGCCGCGAAACGAGCTGAGCGGGGACGCTGCCGTTGTTGCGGATAGTGATGGTGTAGGCGAAAACGAAGCGGCTGTGCTCCTCGTCGGACTGCTCGGGCACGTATTGCGTCTGCGAGGAGACGGCGACGTCGTATTTCTTTTCCTCGATCATGCGGTCATTCCACACGATTTCGTGCGGCCTGACAAGGGCGAGGGCGCGGCGTTTCATGCGATGCCCGGCGAATCCAAGTAGAATTTCCGGCAATGACCGCGCGCACCTTTCGTATCGCACCGAGCATCCTGTCCGCGAACTTCGCGCGGCTCGGCGACGAGGTCGCGGCGGTGGTCGCGGCGGGAGCGGACATGATTCACTTCGACGTAATGGACAACCATTACGTTCCGAATCTCACCGTGGGGCCGCTGGTGTGCGAGGCGATCCGGCCGACTACCAAGAGCATGATCGACGTTCACCTGATGGTGAGGCCCGTCGACCGGATCATTCCCGATTTCGCGCGCGCCGGGGCCGATATCATCAGCTTTCATCCGGAGGCGAGCGAGCACGTCGATCGCACTGTCGGCCTGATACACGACTCGGGCTGCAAGGCAGGGCTCGTCCTGAATCCCGCGACACCGCTCTCCTGCCTCGATCACGTGCTCCACAAGCTCGACCTGGTTCTCGTGATGTCGGTGAATCCGGGATTCAGCGGGCAGCAGTTCATTCCGCACACTCTGGAGAAGTTGCGCGAGGTGCGCAGGAGAATCGACGAGTCGCAACGCGAGATCATGCTCGAGGTGGACGGCGGCGTGAATACCGGGAATATCGCCGCGATCGCGCGCGCCGGAGCGGATACCTTTGTCGCGGGCTCCGCGATTTTCGGCTCGAAGGACTACCGGGCGACGATCCAGCGGATGCGCGAGGCGCTGGCCGCCATTTGAGCGACGTCTGCGTGTCATATGCAGCGCGCCTATCGCACATGGGGCGACACGGCTGCCGGGAAAGGGCTTCACTCCGCGAATGAGTGATCTGGTCGCGCGTATTCGAAGCATCGTAGGCCCCGGGGGGCTGATCGGTTCGCCGGAGGAGATCGAGGCGTACGCGACCGATTGGCGCAAGCGCTACCGGGGCAAAGCGGTGGCCGTCGTGAGACCGGCCTCGACCGCGGAAGCCGCCGCGGTGGTCCGCGCCTGCGCGGAAACGCGCACGGCGATCGTTCCCCAGGGCGGGAACACGGGCCTGTGCGGCGCGGCGACACCGGATGCAAGCGGCTCGCAAATCGTTCTCAATCTATCGCGCATGAACCGCGTCCGGGCGGTCGATACCCACAACAACACTATTACGGCGGAAGCGGGATGCGTCCTGGCCAGTCTTCAACAGGCCGCGGAGAAAGCGGGACGCCTGTTTCCCCTGAGTCTCGCTTCGGAGGGAAGCTGCGAAATCGGCGGCAACCTCTCGACAAATGCGGGCGGCACGGCGGTACTGCGCTACGGCAACGCCCGCGATCTCGTCCTGGGGCTCGAAGTTGTCCTGCCTTCGGGCGAGATCTGGGACGGATTGCGCGGCCTGCGCAAGGACAACACCGGCTATGACCTCAAACAACTCTTCGTCGGCGCGGAAGGAACGCTCGGCGTGATTACGGCCGCGGTCCTGAAGCTCTTCCCTCAGCCCCGGTCGCGGGCCACCGCCGTGGTAGCCCTGCAGGATCCCGAAAGTGCGCTAGGGCTGCTCAAGCGGACGCTCGAAGAGGGAGGCGAGCGGCTCACGGGATTCGAGCTGTTCTCCGATTTCTGCCTTTCCCTCGTGCTCAAGCACTTCAAGGACGTTGCCGTGCCTTTCGCGGGGCGCTTCCCCCACTACGTGCTCATGGAGCTCTCCGACACCAGGCCAGGCAATGCGGTTGCGAGCCTGGCCGAAAGCATCCTGGGCGCGGCGCTCGAGGAAAAGAACATTCTCGATGCGGCGATCGCCCAGAGCGATTCCCAGGCCAGAGCCTTCTGGAAACTGCGCGAGTTCATCTCCGAGGCACAGGCGCTCGAAGGTCCGAATATCAAGCACGACGTCTCGATCCCGATATCCGCAATCCCCGAATTCATACGGACGACGGACGCCGGGCTCGCAAGCGCCCATCCCGGGGTTCGAATGGTGACCTTCGGTCACGTCGGCGACGGCAACCTGCACTACAACGTATCGGCGCCCGAGGGGATTGCGCCCGATGTTTTCGTGCGGCAGACCGCGGCGATCAATCGCATCGTGCACGACAGCGTTGCGAGATTCCGCGGCTCAATCAGTGCGGAGCATGGCCTGGGACAGCTGAAGCGGGAGGAGATCCGACGGTACAAGTCGTCGCTCGAACTGGAGCTGATGCGCAGGATCAAGGGTGCGCTGGACCCGGACGGGATCATGAACCCCGGCAAGGTTCTCTAGCGCGCACGCTGGACAAGCCGCGCGCGCGTGTTATACAGTAGCCGCTCGCAAAAAGCCGCAAAGCAAGGTATCGATCGTGTTCTTCGAAAACGCAGGAACTCGGGTGCAATGGCGTTGGCGCTGGTGGCGCAGCTAGCCGGTAGTCGCTAGCGCGCCGATGCAGTACGGCGTGCACTCGCAGTACCCGTAACGTTTTCGTGGAGCAGTCAGATGACTGAAGCAGAGTTTCAGCGGCTTGCCGCTCAGGGTTTCAACCGCGTTCCCCTCGTCGCAGAAACCTTCGCCGATCTCGACACGCCGCTTTCGCTTTACCTCAAGCTCGCCAATCGCTCCAACACTTATCTGCTCGAGTCCGTCGAGGGGGGCGAGCGTTTTGGACGCTATTCTTTCATCGGACTTGCCGCCCAGGTGCGCTTGCGTGCCGTTGGAAGGCTCGTGACCGTGACGCACGGAGACGCGGTCGTGGAAAAGTCCCAATCGGTGGATCCGCTCGAATTCGTGCGCGAGTTCCTGGCGCGCTATCGCGCCGCGGAACTGCCCGGCCTTCCCCGTTTTTGCGGCGGACTGGTCGGCTATTTCGGCTATGACACCGTGCGCTGGATCGAGCCGCGGCTCTCGGGAGGGTGGCTCAAGCCCGATCCGCTCGGCTGCCCCGATATGCTCCTGGTGGTGTCCGAGGAGCTCGCCGTCATCGACAACCTTTCCGGCAAGCTCTATCTCGTCGTTTACGCCGACCCGGCCAAGCCGCGCGCGTGGCACGATGCCCAGGCGCGTCTGCGGGAGTTGCTCGGCGCGCTGAGGCTTCCGCTGTCCCTTCCGCCGGAGCGCCGCGAGGCCGACGCCGAGGTGATCTCGAATATCGGTCCGGATGCCTTTCGCGAGGCCGTGGGGCGCGCGATCCGCTATGTGCACGACGGCGACATCATGCAGGTGGTGCTTTCCCAGCGGTTTTCGCGCCCCTACTCGGGGAGCCCGCTTTCGCTGTACCGTGCGTTGCGCTCGATCAACCCCTCGCCCTACATGTTCTATCTGGATTTCGGCGATTTTCAGGTAGTCGGGGCTTCTCCGGAGATACTGGTGCGCCACGAGCACGGCACCGTTACTGTCCGGCCGATCGCCGGCACGCGTCCTCGCGGCGCGACGCGCGACGAGGACCTGGACCTCGAACGCGAGTTGCTCGCGGATCCCAAGGAGCGCGCCGAACACGTGATGCTCGTCGATCTGGGCCGCAACGACGTCGGGCGCGTCGCCGCGACCGGATCGGTGCGACTCACTGAAAAAATGATTGTCGAGCGCTATTCGCATGTGATGCACATCGTGTCGAACGTCGAGGGCAAGCTGCGCGAAGGACTGGACAGCGTTGACGTCCTGCGTGCGGCGTTTCCGGCCGGAACGGTCAGCGGCGCGCCCAAGGTGCGCGCGATGGAAATTATCGACGAGCTGGAGCGCGACAAGCGCGGCCTGTACGCGGGCGCGGTGGGGTACCTGGGTTTCAACGGCGACATGGATCTCGCCATAGCCATTCGCACGGCCTTGGTGAAAGCGGGGCAGATACACGTTCAGGCCGGCGCGGGAATCGTCGCCGACTCGGTGCCCGAGAGCGAGTGGAAGGAAACGCGCGCCAAGGCCGGCGCCGTGCTTCGCGCCGCAGAGATCGCGATGAGCGGAATGGACGGGAGGGGAGGGTCGTGATTCTGGTGATCGATAACTACGACTCCTTTACCTGGAATCTGGTGCAGTATCTGCGGGAACTGGGAGCCCAAGTCGAGGTGGTTCGCAACGACGAGATCGGGACCGAGGGCATCGAGGCGATGCGGCCCGGAGGCATCGTCATTTCACCGGGACCCTGCACCCCCACCGAAGCGGGCGTGTCGATCGCCGCAATACGTGAGTTCTCCGGCAAGATCCCCATCCTGGGGGTGTGTCTGGGGCATCAGGCGATCGGCCAGGCTTTCGGCGGCAAAGTCGGTCATGCGGCGAGGGTCGTCCACGGAAAAACCTCGACGATCAGTCATTCGGGAAAGGGCCTGTTTCGCGGGCTTCCGGACCCTTTCACCGCGACCCGGTATCACTCGCTGGCCATACTTCGCGCGAGCCTGCCCACCTGTCTGGAGGTCACCGCCGAATCCGAAGACGGTGAGATCATGGGCGTGCGCCACCGCGAATTTGCCGTCGAGGGCGTGCAGTTCCACCCCGAGTCCTTCCTTACGGAGCACGGGCACGCACTCTTGAAGAATTTCCTGCAACGGGAGGTCGCATGAGCTTCACGGCCCAGGAAGCATTGACGCGGACGATCGAGCACCGCGAGATATTCCACGATGAAATGCTCGATCTGATGCGCCAGATCATGAGCGGTCAGGTCTCGCCCGTCATGATCGCGGCCATCATCGTGGGCCTGCGGGTCAAGAAGGAAACGATCGGGGAGATCACCGCCGCGGCTCAGGTCATGCGCGAGCTCGCGACCAGGGTCACGGTGAAAGACACGGACAAGCTCGTCGACATCGTGGGAACCGGGGGAGACGGCGCGCACACCTTCAATATCTCCACGGCGTCGGTGTTCGTCTGTGCTGCGGCGGGCGCGCGCGTCGCCAAGCACGGCAACCGGGCGGTATCTTCGCAGTCGGGCAGCGCCGACGTGCTCGAGGCGCTCGGGGCCAACATCAACCTCAAGCCCGAGCAGGTGGGGCGCTGCGTCGACGAAGTGGGCGTCGGCTTCATGTTCGCGCCGGCGCATCACGCGGCGATGAAGCACGCCGCCCCGGTACGGCGGGAGCTCGGCGTGCGCACGATCTTCAACATCCTCGGACCTCTGACCAATCCCGCCGGCGCGCAGATGCAGGTCATGGGAGTGTTTCACCCCGACCTGGTCGGCATCCAGATCCGGGTCCTGCAGCGTCTCGGGGCTCAGCGCGCGATGACCGTCTACGGCCTCGAAGGCCTGGACGAGATCTCGGTAAGCGGCCAGACGATGATTGGAGAACTGAGGGAAGGGAAAATAGTGGAATACCTGGTCCATCCCGAGCGGTTTGGCCTGCCGGTGCACGATCCGCGGGCGCTGCGCGTGGCCACGGTGGAGGAATCCCGCAAGCTTGTCGTCGCGGCGCTGGAGAACGCCTCAGGTCCGGCCCGCGATATCGTGGCGCTCAACGCCGGAGCCGCAATCTACATCGCCGGTCAAGCGGCAAGCTTCGAGGATGGTGTGGAGAGAGCTTTCGATCTGATCAAAAGCGGCGCAGCGCGTGCCAAGCTCGAGGCGTTCGTGAAATTCACGCAGCAGATCGCGCGTGGCTGACATCCTGGAAAGGATCCTCGCCGTCAAGGCCGAAGAAATCGCGAAAGCGAAGGCAAGCGTCGGCCTGACGGTCATGCGGCGCCGCGCGGAAGAGGCGGGGAAGCCCCGGGATTTTGCGGGGGCCCTGCGCCGGAAGATCGCTGCCGGCCTGCCCGCGGTGATTGCCGAGATCAAGAAAGCAAGCCCCAGCAAAGGCCTCCTTCGCGAGCAATTCGACCCCGCCGCGATCGCGCGCACCTACGCGCAGCACGGAGCGGCCTGCCTGTCGGTGCTCACCGACCAGCGCTTCTTTCAGGGGTCTGCCGAGGATCTCACCGCCGCGCGCAGTGCATGCGAGCTTCCGGTGCTGCGGAAGGACTTTGTCGTCGATCCCTATCAGATCTACGAGTCGCGCGCGCTGGGCGCCGATTGCGTTCTTCTCATCGTCGCGGCGCTCGACCTGCCGCGCATGCGGGAGCTCGAGTCTGCAGCGGAGTCCCTGCGCATGGCGGTGCTGGCGGAGGTGCACAACCGCAGCGAGCTCGACTTGGCGCTTCAGCTCGCGACCCCGCTCATCGGCATCAACAACCGCGACCTGCGCACGTTCGAGACAAAGCTCGAAACCACCCTTGCCCTTCATCCTCGTGTCCTGGCGCCGCGCATCGTCGTGACCGAAAGCGGGATCTTGGCACCCGAGCATGTGAGCCGGTTGCGAGGCGGGGGCGTGCAAGCGTTTCTGGTTGGGGAAGCATTCATGCGCGCGCCGGATCCGGGAGTGGAGCTCGCGCGGTTGTTTGGTTAACGCGTTGATGTTTATGCGTATTCTATGTCGAGTTGCACAAATACCACATCCACCCGCACTCTTAGGGTAAAAAGTCACGTTTGTTATTGAGCTTGCAATACCGGATTGGCAGAATTGCAACAACCCATGTTCAGGGTTAACAGCGGGCGGCGCGGCTTGGCTGCCTTCGAGTCAAATAGAAGAGGAGATATTCTCGATGAACAAGAAACTAATGGCGCTCGCGGTCGCCGCAGCGGTGGCCGGTCCGGGCCTCGCTGTCGCACAGACTTCGAATACCCCCACCAGCATCGTTCCTTCGCCTGGGGTCGCGACGAGCAACGGTATAACGCTCTACGGGCGGCTCGATGAGACCATCATGTACGACAAGTTCTCGAAGAGCGCCCCCAACGCGGCGGGTGTATCTGCGAACTCCGAGTTGAAGAAGTCGGACATCCAGTCGGCGGGCAACGCGATGGGCTTCAAGGGCCGGGAAGACCTGGGCGGGGGCACGTCAGCGTGGTTCCAGCTCGAAATCGGCGTGTGGCCGTCCGAACGTCTGGACACTGGGACGAGCACCGGCAACAACTGGGGCGGCCGCAACTCGGCTGTCGGCTTGAGCAGCGGGGCCGGCGACATCTTCCTGGGCGTCTGGGATACCCCCTACAAGCAGGTCTTCGGCGTGTGGAACTCGCTGACTTCCGGTGGATTCTCGGCAGCGGGCATTACCATCGGCATGTCCGACGCCACCGGCGCCCTGAACAATGTCGCCTGCGCGGCCACCGTGAACAATGGCACCGGTTCCGTCACCGCGACGGGGGCCGGCGGCGTATGCACAACCGAGTTGACAGCCTCCAACACGGCGTGGTCGCGGCGGATGAACAACTCAGTGCAGTACTGGACGCCCATAATGGGCGGTTTCCAGGCCAAGTTTATGACCACCATGGCGAACTATCAGTCTCCGGGCTCGTCGGCCGTGCCCCTGTCCGGCACGGCAAAGCCCCAGGAGTATTCCTTCAATGTAACCTGGGCGCGCGGCCCGCTGTCGGTTGGACTCGGGTACGACTACCACAAGGGACTCCGCCCGAGTGCCGTCGCCGGTGGAGAGGCGAACCCGAAGGACAGCGCGGTGCAGCTCGGAGCGAAGTGGAATTTCGGACCGGGTGAGATCGGTGCCGGCTACGAGCAGATCACCTACGGGAACAACGCGGCCAGCGGCGCAGCGGACACGGGCATGAAGGTGCCGGCCTACGTCGTGAACGGCAGGTTCAATGTCGGACCCGGCGCGCTGTGGGGGAGCTATTCCGCCACGGACGCAACGAGCTGCACCGGGGTCAACGCCATCGGCACCGCGGTCTGCGGCCTGAAGGCGAAGATGTACTCCTTGGGCTACGACTACGTGCTCTCGAAGCGCACCAAGATGTACGTTGCCTACAACAAGATCGACAACGGCCAAGGGACTAACCCGGTCGGAGGCGGCGCGGTCGGCACGACCTACTACTACATCGCGGGTCCGGCGACCAACAACCTCAATGGCACGTCCGGTGGTAACGCCGCGGGCACTGACGTGACCACGTTCGGGCTTGGGATACAGCACGTGTTCTGATCCGGCAGGAAGCTTCAGGAAAGGCGCCTTCGGGCGCCTTTTTTTTCGGCTTGGGATACTATCGGGGACCAGAATAGACGGACAAGAGGGTTGGCTTCGCCGTGAAATTTTCATCAGGTACCTTCGATCTGGACCGGTGCGTCTCGGGCCTGGACAGAGTAGTGCGCGTCCTCCTCGGCGCGCCGGTCGCGCTCAGGCCGAGCCCTGCGGAAGGAGCCGCCGAAGACAATCTCGATCAGGCGTCGCGTCGCAACGCGGCGGCCCTGATGCGGGTCAACCACTGCGGCGAGGTCTGCGCTCAGGCTCTGTATCGGGGACAGGCGCTCGCGTCGGCGAACGAGACGGTGACGAGAGCGCTCGACAAGGCGGCGAGCGAGGAGAACGATCACCTCGCCTGGAGCGCCGAACGCGTGCGCGAACTCGACGGTCGGCTGAGCGTGCTGAATCCCCTGTGGTACGCGGGTTCGCTTGCGCTGGGATACGTGGCGGGACGCTTCGGTGAAGACTGGAACCTGGGATTCCTCGCAGAAACGGAGCGCCAGGTCGAGGAGCACTTGCAGGGCCACCTGGGGCGTCTCGGAGACCGCGACACGAAGACGCGCGCGATCATCGAAGGCATGCGGCGGGAAGAAGCCGAGCATAGGCGCACCGCCGAGCGACTCGGTGCGTGCGAGCTTCCCGCGGGGGCGCGGCTCGCGATGCGCCTCGCGGCGCGAGTGATGACGACACTCTCTTACAGGATTTGAAGCGCTACTCGGCCACGATCTCGTAGTCGTGCGAGATATCGGCCGTTTTGCCGAGCATGATCGAAGCGGAGCAATATTTGTTGTGGGAGAGTTTGATGGCGCTCTCCACCAGCGATGGCTTCAAGTCCTTTCCCCGGACCACGAAGTGCATGTGAATCTTCGTGAAGACTTTGGGATCCGTTTGCGCGCGCTCGGCGGTCAGTCGCACCTCACAGGCTGAAACCTGCTGGCCGCTTTTCTTAAGGATCACCACAACGTCGTACGCGGTGCAGCCTCCCGTACCGGCAAGGACGGTCTCCATCGGCCGTGGCCCGAGGTTGCGCCCTCCGCCGTCGGGGGCACCATCCATAACGAAGGCGTGGCCGCTTTCGGTTTCAGCTACGAAACTCATGCCTTCGGGACCGATCCACTTTACTCTGCATTCCATCTTGTCTTTCCTTTAGGGTAAAGGTTGCTCACGGAGAGCGGTATTGTCTTAAGCGACTGAAGATAAACATGTATATTTCATACCCAGCCCATCATTGCCGCACTGCGGCAAATAATTCTTGCGCTGCACCAAATCCTCCTTATAATACGCCTGTGATGGGCGCCCAACGCCCAGTCTCCTCCACCCTCCTCCTTTGGTGGATCTTCAGCGCAGCTTTCCAAGCTGCGCTTTTTTTTGGTGACCAGCGATCTGCAACTAGGTTTGACACGTAGCTACTTGTTCAATAAAATCACGCGCTTCCGCTGGACTCCCGACTGCAAGATTCTATGACCACGTTCTCAGCCAAGCCGCACGAAGTCAAGCGCGACTGGTATTTGGTTGACGCGACCGGCAAGGTGCTCGGAAGGCTCGCCGCGGAAATCGCGCGCCGCTTGAGGGGCAAGCACAAGCCCGAGTTTACCCCCCACGTAGACCTCGGCGATTACATCGTCGTAGTCAATGCAGGCAAGCTTCGCGTTACCGGCAACAAGAGCGAGGCCAAGATCTATTACCGCCACAGCACCTACCCCGGCGGCGTGTACGCGACCACGTTCGGCAAAATGCAGGCGCGCTTTCCTACGCGCGCCCTTGAGGTCGCCGTCAAAGGCATGTTGCCCAAGGGACCTCTTGGATACGCGATGCTGAAAAAGCTGAAAGTTTACGCAGAAGGCCAACACCCACACTCGGCTCAACAGCCGAAGGCTTTGGAGATCAACGCATGATCGGGCAGTACTATTACGGGACCGGGCGGCGCAAGAGCGCCGTGGCGCGGGTGTTCATCAAACCGGGGAAGGGTGATTTCATTGTCAATCATCAGCCCGCGAATCAGTACTTCGCGCGTGAAACGGGGCAGATGGTGGTGCGTCAGCCCCTCGTGTTGACGGACAAATTGACGCAGTTCGATGTGAAGGTCAACGTACATGGTGGGGGAGAATTTGGGCAAGCGGGTGCTGTGCGCCATGGACTGACGCGTGCACTGATCGAGTATGATCCGACCCTCAAGCCGCTGCTGAGCAAAGCGGGGCTTGTCACCCGCGACGCGCGCGAGGTCGAGCGAAAGAAGGTGGGCCTGCACAAAGCGCGGAAGCGCAAGCAATATTCCAAACGCTGATGTCCGTGGGATCGTGCAGGAAAGCCGCCTTAAGGCGGCTTTTTTGTTTGTAATTCTGCAACGCGGGAATTCTCTCCGTGCCGGCGAATCCAAGCTGAGATGGCGATGATCAAGATCGGGGTCGTAGGGGGAACGGGCTACACCGGGATCGAGCTGCTGCGCATCCTCGCGCAACATCCGGAGTCCGAGCTCGTCGCGATCACGTCCCGCAAGGAGGCCGGCACCCGGGTGGCCGAGCTTTTTCCGAGCTTGCGGGGCATTGTAGATCTCGCGTACTCAGATCCTGCCAAAACCGATCTGGCCAAGTGCGACCTGGTATTTTTCGCGACGCCCAACACCGTCGCCATGGGCGAGGCGAAAGCGCTCCTGCAAGCTGGCGTGCGGATCGTGGATCTTTCAGCCGATTTTCGAATCAAGAACGTGGCCGAGTGGGAGAAATGGTACAAGGTCAAGCACGCAGCGCCTGAGTTCCTCAATCAAGCCGTGTACGGCCTTCCCGAAGTGAATCGCGAAAAAATCAAGCGAGCGCGCTTGGTCGCCAATCCGGGGTGCTATCCGACCGCCGTTCAGCTCGGCTTGCTGCCCTTGGTCGAAACCGGCGTGGTGGACTTTGGCCGGTTGATCGCGGACGCGAAGTCAGGGGTGAGTGGCGCCGGCAAGAGGGCTGAGGAGCATCTCCTTTTTTCTGAGGCTTCGGACAATTTCAAAGCCTATGGAGTATCGGGCCATCGCCACTGGCCTGAAATCTTGCAGGGGCTTGATATGGCCGCGGGGAGGAAAGTCGGTTTGACCTTCGTCCCGCACTTGGTGCCGATGATTCGGGGCATCCACGCGACGCTATATGCGCAGATAACGAAGGTCGTGGATTTTCAGCGAATCTACGAGGATCGCTATCGAAATGAGCCCTTCGTGGACGTGCTTCCGAGCGGAAGCGAGCCGGACACGCGTTCGGTGCGCGCTGCGAATGTTTGCCGCATCGCGGTCCATCGTCCGCATGGAGGAGACACGCTGGTCGTGCTTTCCGTGATCGACAATCTGGTCAAGGGGGCATCGGGACAAGCGGTGCAGAATATGAATATCATGTTCGGGCTGAGGGAGACCATGGGTCTTTCACATCCAGCGGTCTTGCCCTGACCCGGCGCGGGATCGAATGCTCAAGCTGCTCAAGCAATTCCGCCAGCGCTTCGGGATCTCGGCGCCGAAGATGACCGTGCAGACGCACGTCGCCTGGTATTGGCGCTGGTTGGGAATGCTCGTTTTTCTTTCGTTCGCACTTGCTCTCGCCGCCTGGATGTACGACGCGGGGCGCCGATTCGCCGGTTTCGACCGCAGCGAGCTGCAAAATGAGTTCGCCCGCCTTCGCGAATCGATGTCCCGGCTCGAAGGCGAAGCGGCGCGTTTGCGCTCGATCGCGAACGCTAGCGAGTCCCGCCTGAAGATCGAACAGACAGCGCAGATCCAACTCGCCGCGCAGGTGAAGACTCTTGAAGACGAAAATAACCGTCTCAAGGAGGATCTAGCTTTCTTCGAAAACCTCGTCCCGGCCGAGCGGCGCGGAGAGAAGGTCAGCATTCATCGCTTCAAGGTGGAACGCGACGTGCTACCCGGGGAGTTTCGCTACCGTCTCCTCGTGCTTCAAGGAGGGAAGCTTGACCGCGAGTTCCATGGCTCCTTGCAGCTTGTGGTGGAAATGCAACAGGAGGGCAGGGATGCTACAATGGTAATTCCGGATTCAGGCGATACGAGCAGTACTGCTTTCAAGCTCAACTTCAAGTACTTTCGCCGAGTTGAGGGAACATTTCGGGTTCCGGCGGGAGCCAAGGTGCGTACCATACAGGCGCGCATCCTGGAGAACGGGTCGGGCGAGGCCCGTGCCAGCCAGAACGTCAACCTTTCTTAGTGCGTAGGTGACGCTATGTTTCGCAAGCAGCCGAGTAAACCGCAGAATCGGATCGACAGCCTGATTGGCGTCGGTACCAAGATCGAGGGAAATATCAATTTCACCGGAGGCCTGCGCGTTGACGGTGAGGTAATCGGCAACGTGACGGCAGTGTCCGACGAACCCTCGACTCTGGTCCTCAGCGAAAAGGCGCGAATCGAAGGCGAAATCAGCGTTTCCCATCTGGTGGTGAATGGCGAGATTTCAGGACCCGTCTACGTGGCCGAATTTCTCGAACTTCAGTCACGCTCGCGCGTCAAAGGTGACGTGCACTACAACAGTCTGGAGATGCATCTGGGGGCTATAGTCGAAGGGCACCTGGTGCACCGCTCTGGCGAATCGGAATCAAAGACCGTGGAGCTCAAACTGGCGACGAGCAAGCCCGCAGGGTAGCCCCGACAGGCTTGAAGGCCGGTTCTGGAAGCCTAATATAGGGTACCCAGAGCGAGATTCGGAACAGGAGTAATGACATGAATGCAGTCGCGGAAGTACCGGTAGCGTTGGTCTTCACTGACAGTGCGGCAAACAAGGTAAAGCAGCTGATCGACGAGGAGGGTAACGCCGAGTTGAAGCTGCGTGTATTCGTCACGGGCGGCGGTTGCTCCGGATTCCAATACGGCTTCACGTTCGATGAAGTGAAGAGCGATGACGATACCGTGATGGAGAAGAACGGCGTGATGCTGCTCATCGATCCGATGAGCTACCAGTATCTGGCCGGTGCCGAGATCGACTACTCCGAGGGCCTTGAGGGCGCGCAGTTTGTCATCAAGAACCCGAACGCGACGAGTACTTGCGGCTGCGGTTCGTCCTTTTCCGCTTAGGTTTCGCTTAGGAGTCTGGAGACGGGGGTTTTAGCCCCCGTCTTGTTATTGGGGTTGCGGCCGTTGAACGCCGATCCCAGATCATGCCGCGTATATCGCGCCGAGTACCCGCGTATTTCTTGCTCCGGTAACCTCCGGAAGGTTTCCCGCCTCGCCCTTGACCCTGCGTTGAGCGAGCCAGGCAAACGCCATCGCTTCCACCCAGTCCGGGTGAATGCCGAGCGGAAGGGTGGATGCAACCGGAACCCCCGGCAAAGTCCGGGCGATTCGTCCGACCAGGTCGGTGTTACGCGCGCCGCCGCCGCACAAATAGACCTCTCGGACCCCGGAGCAGAATCTGGCAATGGCTCTGCCGATGCTGCGCGCGGTCAGCTCGGCCAGTGTGGCCTGCACGTCTTCGGCCTTGTGCCGCGTAACGCCGGACAGGCGCAGCCAGTCTAGATTGAAATGGTCGCGGCCGGTGCTCTTTGGCGGGGAGCGGCGGAAGTAGGGATCGGCGAGCAGGTCGCTGAGCAGAGGCTGCAGCACATGTCCTCGCGCGGCGAATCTGCCGCCCCGATCGAAGTCCTTGCCGAGCTTCCGTCCTATCCACGCGTCGAGGAGAACATTGCCTGGGCCGGTGTCGAAACCCCTTACCGGTCCGCGGCGAGGCAGGTCGGTAAGGTTGGCTATCCCGCCTAGGTTGACGATGACGCGATGCACGCGTGCGTTCCGGAAAACCGCGGCGTGGAACGCGGGAACGAGAGGTGCCCCTTGTCCACCGGCAGCGATATCGGCACTGCGGAAATCGGCGACGACCGGGATACCCAAGCGCTCGGCGAGCATCGCCGGACTGCCAAGCTGCACCGTGTACCCGGACTCCGGCCGGTGGCGCACCGTTTGCCCGTGGCAGCCGATCGCGCTGACGAACCGCGGCTCGACCCGGCATTTCCGCAGCAGGCGGTTCACCGCGGCGGCGTAAAGCCCGGAGAGCCGGCTTCCGGCGAGGGACGCCCGATGCAGCTCATCACGGGACGGAGTCTGTAAAGCGAGCAGGGTGTTCTTCAGTGTCTTTGGATAGGGCACGAATTCCGCGCCGATCAGCAAAGGCCGGGATCGCAGATCGACGAGGGCGGCATCGACGCCGTCGAGACTCGTACCCGACATCAGGCCGATATAGAGCTCGGAGGGCCTGCGGCGCCGGGAACCGCTCACTCGAGCAGCGCGAGATCGCTGTTTTTCAGGAGGTCGAGTCGCGCAAGGAGCGGGGCCGCCGTGCGTTTGAACCCCGGCAGCTCGATCTCCAGAAGCGGCTGTGCCGGCTGGAACGTCATGGTGAGGGGATTGCGGTTCTGATCGTGAACGCGAAACTCGTAGTGAAGGTGAGGACCCGTGGCCCAGCCGGTTTGCCCTACGTAGCCGATAGTCTCTCCCTGCCCGACGCGTTTGCCCGGTTTTAATCCGCGGGCGAGCTCTCGCAGGTGCGCGTAGTAGGTGCTGTACCCACCGTGGTGCCTTAACACGATCAGGTTGCCGTATCCGCTTCGGCGCCCGGCAAATGCGACGATACCTTCACCGGTGGCTCTGACCTTCGTTCCGGCCGGCGCTCCATAGTCGACCCCTTGATGCGCCCGCCACTGCTGGAGAATCGGATGGCGACGAAAGCCGAACCCGGAGGTGACGCGCGAGAATTCCAGTGGCGAGCGCAGGAAGATCTTGCGCAGATTCTCTCCATCGGGAGTGTAGTATCCCCCCCGTCCTGAAGCGTCCTGGAACCAGACCGCGCGAAACGTCTGCTTGCGATTCGAGAACTCCGCTGCGAGTGCCCGGGTGGACCGCACCGCCCGTCCGTCGAAACGGGCCGTCTCGAAAACCACCGCAAAGCGGTCGCCGCGACGAAGATCGCGGTGAAAATCGACGTCGCCTCCGAAAATGTCCGCGAGCTGGATCGCGACCGCATCGGGAATCCCCGCGGCATCGGTGGCGGCGAAAAGCGAGGTCCTGATCTCACCCGATTTCATCTCGATTCCGTGCGTCAGATCGACTTGTTGCTCGAGCGCCTGAAATGCTTCGCCCACGCGATCGAGCGAGAGCATCGTGTCCTTGTCCGTGAGGTACCAGAGCGAGCGCAGTTTGCCGGCTTGATCGACTTTTGCCTGGACGTTCGTTCCGGGAAGCAAGAGGCGGAAGGGCCGCATCGCGCGCGGCGAATGCCGGATCATCTCCGCGTCCGCTTCGTCGGCCCCGAACCGGCCGAGTAGCGCGGCCGGCGTTTCGTTGCGCCTGGACACCTCTTCCTGGAAGTAGATGCTCAGCCCAGACTCCCCGATACGTGTCGGGGAGAGCGGCAGCGATTCGACGACGACCTGCAGGGGAACGGCATCGGGCTCCTGATGAACCGTGCCGAAGGCGGCAACCACGCCGAACAACGGCGCGGCGACCGCCACCACGAGCCAGCGGAGGCGTCTTCCTCCGGGGCGCGCTACAATTCTTCCCTCGCTGTTGCTTTGCATGTGTCGCCGCAGGTTGAAACCCAAAAAGTCTAACAAATAAACGCCAGGCAGGCCATTCTTCAAGAAACCCATGAGCGACATCGACAACCAGCTGAAACTTATCAAGCGCGGCTGCGATGAATTGATCGTCGAGGCCGAACTGCGCGAGAAACTGAAGGCCGGCCGCCGTTTGCGGGTGAAGCTGGGCATGGATCCGACAGCGCCCGACCTGCACCTGGGACACACGGTGGTGATCAACAAGTTGCGCCAGTTCCAGGATCTGGGCCACCAGATCCAGTTCCTGATCGGTGATTTCACGGGCATGATCGGTGATCCAAGCGGGAAGAACGAAACACGCCCGGCGCTTTCTCGGGAGCAGATACTGCACAACGCGAGGACCTATCAGGATCAGGTCTTCAAGATTCTCGACGCCAATCGCACCGAGATTCTCTTCAATTCCAAATGGTCGGACGAGCTGGGGGCGGCGGGGATGATCCGCCTCGCGGCGACCTGGACCGTCGCGCGGATGCTCGAGCGTGACGACTTCGCCAAGCGCTATGCCGCCCGCCAGCCGATCGCAGTCCACGAGTTCCTCTATCCGCTCATGCAGGGCTATGACTCCGTCGCGATGAAATCCGACGTGGAGCTCGGGGGGACGGACCAGAAGTTCAATCTCCTGGTGGGCCGC
>JBGQKQ010000014.1:0-25273 GCA_041499655.1 Gammaproteobacteria bacterium | reverse complement strand
CTCGCCGATCCGGCCCGAGCGCATCGTGGCCGATTGCCGCGCGGTGCTGCCCGACGACGCGATCATTTCGCTGGACTCCGGCATCCATCACAACTGGTTCATGCAGTTCTGGGAGGCGCGCCGCCCGCAGACCATGCTGAACACCTGGGGCTATTCGGGCATGGGCTTCGGGCCGAGCGCGATCCTCGGCGCCAAGCTCGCCGCGCCGGACCGGCCCTGCGTCTCGATCTGCGGCGACGGCGGCTTCACCATGGTGTCGCACGTGCTGTGCACCGCGGTGGAATACGACATCCCGGCCGTGTGGGTGGTGTGGAACAACTTCGCCTGGGCGGCGATCCGCGATCTCCAGTACGCCTACTTCGGCGGGCGCGAGCACGGCACCGCCTTCTACCACGGTCCCGAGCGCAAGCCCTACAACCCGGATTTCGCGGCGTGGGCGAGGGCGGCGGGCGTGGAGGGGCTCACGGTCACGAAGTCGCAGGACTTCAAGGGCGCGCTCGAGCACGCGGTCGGGCTCGGGAAGCCCTGCCTCATCGACGTCCACGTCGACGCGAACATCCGGCCGCCCGGCACGGGCGCCTGGGCGCTGCCGCCGATTCCGCACGCCGAGCCGACCTTCGGCAGGAAGCACGTGAGGTGATCGCGATGAAAAAAGGGGAAAAGCGCAGCCGCCGCGTCGATCCGCAACGTGGTCGAGACGCCCTGGAAGCAATACCCCGGACATTTCCGCTATCGGCGTCATCCGGAAATGCATTTGAGCAGCGACACGCCGTCGGGTAGAGTGCCTGCAAGGAGCCAACCCCTGTGAATCCGGTTGCATCCCGCGGCATCAAGTTCGTCAGCCATTCGGACCTGAATGGCCGCGGCGACGGCGTGCAGATCATGGTCCACCGAGGCTACGCCTATGTCGGCCACGGCTTCAGCAACGGCATCACCACGCTCGACGTGCGCGATGCCAAGAAACCGAAGGTCGTCGACTTCATCGCCTGTCCGCAGGGGACACGTGCATTTCACCTGCAGACCCACGAGGACCTGCTGCTGGCGGTGAACGCGCCCAGTGTCTGGACGATGCAGCAGTTCCAGAGCGAGAAGGACTACTTCAGCGGCTCGCCGGCCGACCGGCTGAAGGGGAATCTGTTCACCGCCGGCATCCGCGTGTACGACATCTCGAAGCCCGACAAGCCGCGCGAGATCGGTTTCATGCCCGTCGACGGCATGGGGCCGCACCGGATCTGGTACGTGGGCGGGCGCTACGCCTACGCCTCGATCCACTTTGCCGATTTCGTCGACCACATCCTGGCCATCATCGACCTGTCGGACCCGCGCAAGCCGCAGATCGTGGGCCGCTGCTGGATTCCAGGCATGTGGCGCGGCGGCGGTGAAACACCGACCTGGCCGGCCGGGCGGCGCGTCGCGCTGCACCACGCGCTGGTGACCGGCAACTACGCCTACGCTGCCTGGCGCGACGGCGGGCTCACCGTCATCGACGTGAGCGACGCCGCCAGGCCGAAGCTGATCGTCCACCGTATGACCAATCCGCCGCTGAGCGGCGGCACGCATTCCCCCCTGCCGCTGCCCGAGCGCGACCTGCTGGTGCTCGCAGACGAGCCCACGTTCTCCAACTGCGAGCATGGCAGGCGCCGCATCTGGATGTACGACGTGCGCGAGCCGTCCAATCCGGTGAGCATCGCCACCTTTCCGCAGCCCGCCGAGGTCGACTACTGCGCGAAGGGCGGCTTCTTCGGGCCGCACAACCTGCACGAGAACCGGCCAGGCGGGTTCCAGAGCTCGAAGCTGATTTTCGCCACGTTCTACAACGCGGGCGTGCGCGTGTACGACATCGAGGACCAGTTCCGGCCGGAAGAGGTGGCGTTCTACGTGCCGCCCAACCCGGCGAAGATGATGGACCCGCGCCCGAACCGGCCGCAGGTGATTCAATCGGCCGACTGCTATGTCGACCGCAACGGACTCATGTACGTAACCGACCCGAACGCGGGTCTGAACATCCTGCAATTCGAAGGACTCTAGAAGGAGGGGGACGTGAAAGCAAAGTGGATCGGAGCAGTCGCAGCGAGCATTGCGCTGTGCTCGCCGGCGCAGGCGCAGCAGACGGTCAACATGCCCATCGTGATCGAGCTGTCCGGCGCCGGCGCGGTATCCGGTACGAATTTCAGGGACGGGGCGCTCCTCGCGATCGACGAGGTCAACGCGAAGGGCGGAATCCTCGGGCGCAAGATCAGCTCGCCGGTGGCCGATACGCAGAGCAACCCGGGCATCTCGCGCGCCCAGGTGCAGAAGGCGATCGACAGCGACCCCTACGTGATCCTCGGCCCGGTGTTTTCCGGCTCGGTGAAGGTCAACATGGTCCTCGCTCAGCAGGCCGAGGTGCCGCAGTTCACGGGCGCGGAAGCCGCCGAGATCACCCAGATGGGCAACGACTACATCTTCCGCACTTCGTTCGGGCAGCAGGTCAGCATGCCGAAGATGGCCAACTTCATCCGCGACAGCATCAAGGCGAAGTCGGTGGCGTTCCTCTGGGTGAACAACGACTTCGGCAAGGGCGGGCGCGACGCCTTCTTCAAGGAGATGGCGGCGCGCAGCATCAAGGTCGTCGCCGACGTGTCGACCGAGTCGGGCCAGGTGGATTTTGCCGCCGACATCGTCAAGCTCAAGGCCGCGAATGCGGACGCGGTCTTCATCTACACCAACGAAGAGGAGTGCGCGCGAGTCCTGCGCGAGGCGCGCAAGCAGGGCGTCAAGGTACCGCTGATCGGCGAGACCACGCTGATCGGCCAGAAGGTCATCGACCTCGCGGGCGAGTCGGCCAATGGCGCGAAAGGGCACGTGGCCCTCACCGCCGACGCGCCGATTCCCGCGGTGCTCGCATTCCGCGACAAGTTCCAGAAGCGCTTCAACTACCTGCCCGACCACAACGGCATCAAGGGCTATACCGCGGTCTACGCGGTGAGGAACGTGACCGAAAAGATGGGCAAGTTCGACCGCAAGTTGCTCGCCAAGACCATGCACGGCCTGACCATCAAGCCGGAGCAGGAGCCGGGCATCCTGATGGAAGCGACTTGGGACGCGAAGGGCGACATCGACCGCATCAGCTTCCTCGTCGAGGTGGTCGACGGCAAGCAGAAGGTCGTGCAGATCCTGCCCAAGCTGGGCAAGTAGCCCTGTCTGACTTTCTGCAGCTCGCGATATCCGGGATCGCGACCGGCGGCATCTACGCGCTGGTCGCGATCGGCTTCGTGCTGCTGTGGCAGACCTCGCAGACCATCAATTTCGCGCAGGGGGAGTTCGTCATGTTGCCCGCGTTCTTCGTCCTGGCGGCGATGAAGTTCGGCGGCCTTTCGTTCCCGATAGCGCTGGTCGTAGGCTTCCTCGTCGCGCTGCTGGTGCTCGGGCTTCTCTTCAAGCGACTGGTGGTCGACCCGATGCTGCGGCACGGAGTCCTGCCGCTGGTGATCTCGACCCTCGCGCTCGCCATCTTCCTCAAGGAAGGCGTCAAGGAGTTCTACGCCGCCGAGGCGCAGGCGTTCCCGGCGGTCTGGGCGACGACCAATCTCTCGATCGGCGGCACGGTGGTATCGGTGCAGAACCTGGTCATCATCGCGGTGGCGGTCGCCGCCGTCGCCCTGCTGCAGTATTTCCTCGGCACTACGCGTACCGGCCGGCAGATGCAGGCCACCGCGCAGAACCCGCTGCTCGCCCGGGTGCTCGGCATTCCAGTCGAGCGCATGATCCTCTACACCTTTCTCATCAATGCCGCGCTGGTGGCGCTCGCGTCGTTTCTCATCAGCCCGATCTATCTCGCCAAGTTCACCAACGGCGAGACCCTTGGCCTGGTCGCCTTCGTCGCCGCGATCGTCGGCGGCTTCAACCAAGTGCGTGGCGCGATCGTCGGCGGCGTGCTGGTCGGGGTCATCGACAACTTCGTGGCTGTCTACTGGTCGTCGCAGTATCGCGCCGCGATCCCGCTGTTCCTGCTGATCGCGGTGATCCTTTTCCGGCCGCAGGGCCTGCTCGGCCGCGCCGAAGAGAGGACGGTATGAAAAAGCTCTTTCTCCTGCTTCTTCTTGTTCCGCTGATCGCGGCACCGTTTTTCCTGAAGCCGTACGGGATCTATCTCCTCAGCCTGTGGGCGGTGATGACGATCGCCGCGATTGGGCTCAACCTTACGCTCGGCTACGCGGGGCAGATCTCGCTCGCGCAGGCCGCATTCGTCGGCATCGGCGCCTATACTGCCGCGCTGCTTACCACGCAGGGCTGGCCGCTTTGGTCCG
Organism: Gammaproteobacteria bacterium; assembly: GCA_041499655.1. GTDB lineage: Bacteria > Pseudomonadota > Gammaproteobacteria > Burkholderiales > SG8-39 > VBDM01. The sequence continues at coordinate 20,984 of JBGQKQ010000014.1, read as the reverse complement.
CTTTCCTGCTCGCGACGTCGCTTTGCCTGGCGATCGGCTGGCTGCTCGGCTACCCGGCGTTGCGCGTGCAGCACCACTACCTGGCGTTCGTGACGCTGTCTTTTTCCACGCTCGTATTCCTCATCCTGCGGAACGAGGAGTGGCTCACCAAGGGCGTCTACGGCATCTCCGGCATCCCGCGGCCGACACTGCTCGGCTGGTCGACCAAGGCCCCGGTGGATTTCTATTTCTTCTGCCTTGGCGTCCTCGGGCTCGTCTCCGCGGCGACCTGGTGGCTGGTCCGCTCGCCGTGGGGGCGCGCCTTCACGGCGCTGCGCGAGAACGCGGTCCGCGCCGACTCGCTCGGGGTCGACACGCGCCGCTATACGCTGATGGCGTTCGCCATCGGCTCAGCGCTCGGCGGGATCGCGGGAGTGCTGTACGCGCCGCTGGTCCAGTTCATCGAGCCGACCGCATTCGCCCTCAACCTGTCCCTGACCCTGCTGCTGATGGTGATCGTCGGCGGCTCGGGATATTTCCTCGGCCCGTTTCTCGGCGCGGCGGTCTCGGTGCTGCTGCCCGAGTGGCTGCGCTTCAGCGAAGGTCTGTACCTGATTCTGTACGCGATCTTCGTCATGGTCCTGATGGCGTTCTGCCCGTCGGGGCTGCTCGGCTTGGCGGAGCGCATGCGCAAGTCCTCGCGATGAGTGCCGTCCTGGAGGTCCGCGGCCTGGCAAAGGCGTTTGGCGGAATCAGCGCCGTGGACGGCGTTTCCTTCGATGTGCATGAAGGCGAGATTCTCGGCCTCATCGGGCCAAACGGCTCGGGCAAATCGACGCTTTTCAACTGCATCCTCGGACAGCTCTCGCCCTCGGCGGGCGAAGTGCGCATCGACGGGCGAGCGATTACCGGCATGCGGCCTTGCGACCTGAACCGGCTCGGCGTCGGCCGCACCTTCCAGCTGCTGCAGGTATTTCCGCAACTCTCGGTGCGGGAGAATCTGGTGCTCGCCGGGCAGGAGCACCAGGGATCGATGTGGTCGCGGCTGATGGGGCGGCGCGATGCCGGGCTCAATGCCAGCGCGAGCCGGATGATCGAGTTTTTCCGGCTCGCGGCGCTCGCCGAGGAGAAAGCCGGCGCGCTCAGCTACGGGCAGCAGAAGCTGCTCGATGTCGCGATGGCGTTCATGGCCGGGCCGCGATTGGTGCTGCTCGACGAGCCCGCCGGCGGCGTCAACCCGACCATGCTCGCGGGGCTGCGCGAGCGCCTGCGGGAGATCAACGCCAAGGATCACGCAACCTTCGTCGTCATCGAGCACAACATGGAATTCGTGATGTCCCTGTGCACCCGCATCCTGGTGCTGGCCGGGGGCCGGATCATCGCCGAGGGTGCTCCGGAGGAGATTCGCAGCAATTCCGAGGTCATCGAGGCCTACCTTGGCGGCTAGCGGGAACGGCGACGCGGTCCTCGTGCTCGAGGACGTCATCGCCGGCTACGGCGAGCTGACCGTTCTGAACGGGACCAGCTTGCGCGTCGCGCGCGGCGCGATCACGACGATCATCGGCCCCAACGGCGCCGGCAAGTCCACCGTGTTCAAGACCGTGTTCGGGCTCCTGCCGGTGCAGGCGGGACGCATCGCATTCGAGGGTTGCGAGGTGACGAATCTGGGCCCGCGCAAGCTGCTCGAGCTGGGCATTTCCTATGTGCCGCAGGGGCGCAACATATTCCCCGAGCTGAGCGTGCGCCACAACCTCGAGCTCGGCGCGACGGCAGCGGGAGGCGGCGTCGACATCGCGGCGCGCATCGAGTCGGTCATGGACCGGTTTCCGATGCTGCGGGAACGCGCTGCCGCGCAGGCGTCGACGCTTTCGGGCGGCCAGCAGAAACTGCTCGAGATCGCGCGCGGGCTGCTGCTCGACCCCAAGCTGATGCTGATCGACGAGCCCTCGATCGGACTTTCGCCGCGCCTGGTCCAGGAGACCTTCGCGCTATTGCAGGATCTGCGCTCGAAGGGGATGTCGATCCTGATGGTCGAGCAGAACGCCAAGCGCGCGCTCGAGATCTCGGATTTCGGAGTAGTCATCGAGCTCGGCCGCACGCGCATGACGGGCGAGGCGCGCGCGATCCTCGCGGATCCGCAGGTCGGGCAGCTGTTTCTCGGCGGTGGGCTGGTTACCGACGCGGCATGAGCGGCCCGCGCGGCAAAGGCCGCCGCGCCGTGAGGTGAACCACTAGGTCTTCAGGCGATACCCCGTCTTGAAAATCCAGGCTACGACCGCGAGCGAGCCCGCGAGGAACGCGGCGGTGATGAGTAAACTCACACCCACGCTCACGTCGGCCAGGCCATAGAAGCTCCAGCGGAATCCGCTGACGAGATAGACCACGGGGTTGAACAGGGACACCGTCTGCCAGAATGGCGGCAGCATGTTGATGGAGTAGAAACTGCCGCCGAGAAACGTCAGCGGCGTGATGATGAGAAGCGGTACGGCCTGAAGTTTCTCGAAACCGTCCGCCCAGATGCCGATGATGAAGCCGACGAGGCTGAAAGTCACCGAGGTCAGCACCAGGAACAGGATCATCCAGACGGGGTGCTCGATCCGCAGCGGCACGATGAACGCCGCGGTGGCGAGGATGATCAGGCCCAGTATCATCGACTTGGTCGCGGCCGCGCCTACGTAGGCGACGACGATCTCGAAATAGGACAACGGCGCCGACAGCAGCTCATAGATCGTCCCGGTGAACTTCGGAAAGTAGATGCCGAAGGACGCGTTGGAGATGCTCTGCGTCAGGAGCGACAGCATGATGAGCCCCGGCACGATGAAGGCGCCGTAGCTGACGTTCTCGACCTGGGGTATCCGCCCGCCGATCGCCGCGCCGAAGACGACGAAGTACAGGGCCGTCGAGATCACCGGGGCGATGATGCTCTGCATCAGCGTACGCCGGGTGCGCGACATCTCGAATTTGTAGATCGCGCGTATCGCGTAGACGTTCACGGCGCTCATTTCCTGTCGCTCACCAGGGTGACGAAGATGTCCTCAAGCGAGCTCTGGGTCGTCTGCAGGTCCTTGAAACGTATGCCCGACTCGGCGAGGTCCCGCAGAAGGGCCGTGATCGCGGCGCGGTCGCCCCTCTCGTCGTAGGTGTAGATCAGGTTGCCGCCCCCGCCGGTGAGCTCGAGTCTGTGGGCGGAGAGCGCCTGGGGGATGCGCTCGAGCGGGTGCTCGAGATGCAGAGTGAGCTGCTTCTTCCCGAGCTTGCGCATGAGCTCGGTCTTTTCCTCGACCAGGATGATCTCGCCTTTGCTGATCACGCCGACGCGGTCGGCCATTTCCTCGGCCTCGTCGATATAGTGGGTGGTCAGGATGATGGTCACGCCCGCGACCTGGAGCGCGCGCACCAGCTTCCACATCTCCTGGCGCAGCGTCACGTCGACTCCCGCGGTCGGCTCGTCGAGGAACAGGATGCGCGGCTCGTGCGAAAGCGCCTTGGCGATGAGCAGGCGCCGCTTCATGCCTCCGGAGAGCGTCATCACCTTGCTGTCCTTCCTGTCCCACAGGGACAGGTCCCTGAGGACCTTCTCGATGTGCGCGGGATTGGCGGGCTTGCCGAACAGACCGCGGCTGAAGGACACCGTGTTCCACACCGACTCGAAGGCGTCGGTGGTCAGCTCCTGCGGCACCAGGCCGATGAGCGAGCGCGAGGCGCGGTAGTCGCGGACGATGTCGTGGCCGTCCACCCTGACCGACCCCTCGCTCGGGTTGACGATCCCGCAGATGATGCTGATGAGCGTCGTCTTGCCGGCGCCGTTCGGACCGAGGAGCGCGAAGATCTCGCCGCGACGGATCTCGAGGTCGACGTTCTTCAGCGCCTTGAAGCCGGAAGCGTAGGTCTTGGAAAGGCTTGCAACGGAGATGATGGGCTGCATGGACGGCGGGCTTGCGCCAGTATTCTACTATCTCCGGCGATTCCGCTATCATCGCTCCCGCAAGGCGATCTCTCAAAAGGTGCTTATGTCGAAGCCGAAACGTCTCCCGCCGGCGAATTCCGGCACCACCCCGAAAACGGGCGGAAAGATCCCCGCCCAGCGTATCGCCGATCTCGCCGCGGCGAGCCGCATCCTCGCCGCGCAGGGCGTCGTCGACGGCTTCGGCCATGTCTCGATGCGCCATCCCTCCGCGCCCGGCCGTTACCTGATGGCGCGCGCCCTCGCGCCGGCCCTGGTCACGCCAAAGGACATCATCGAGTACGACCTGGACAGCAACCCGTGCAACGCCGCCGGCCGCGGGAGCTTCCTCGAGCGCTTCATCCACGGCGAGATCTACAAGGCGCGGCCCGAGGTCATGGCGGTGGTCCACAGCCACTCGCCGTCGGTGATCCCCTTCGGCCTGGTCGACGTGCCGATGCGTGCGATGTTTCATAACGCGGCCTTCATCGCTGCGGGTGTGCCTGTTTTCGATATCCGCGAGAAGTTCGGCGCGACCGACCTCCTCGTCAGCGACGGCAGCAAGGGCGTGGCGCTCACGGAGATCATGGGGAAGCAGGACGTGGTACTGATGCGCGCCCACGGCAGCGTTGCCTGCGGGGCCACGCTCGAGACGGCGGTGTTCCGCGCCGTGTACACGGAGGTGAACGCCCGCATCCAGCACTGGACTACCGCGCTGGGGGACGGCGCGCCCATTTCCGCGCTCGAGCCCGAGGAAGCCAGGCTCGCCGACGCGGTTAACCAGGGCGCAGGGGTGCGCGCCTGGCAACTATGGCGCAGCCAGGTCCGCAGCCAGGTAAAGTGGTGACGATCGTCAAGGAGCCCTCCATGTCACAGCCCAAACTGAAGGAAATCGGCGGAGCCACGTCGCTGCCCGACCTGAAGCAGCAGCTGGTCGACTGCATCCGCATGCTCGAGCGCTCGGACATCATCGACTACAACGGGCACTGCAGCATCCGCCTCGACGACGGCCGCATCCTCATCAACATCGGCTCGTGCCAGCGCTCGAGCCTCACGGCCGAGGACCTCTGCACCATCGACCTCGAGGCGAACCAGCTCGAGGGCAAGGGCAACGCGCCGCTCGAGCGCCATCTGCACTGCGGCATCTACCGCGTGCGGCCCGAGGTCAAGGCGATCGTGCACGCGCATCCGAAGTGGTCGACTTTCCTCACCATGGTCGGCGAGAGCTACAAGCCGGTGTACGCGCAGGGGTCGTTGGTCCATCCGGTACCGCTGCTCGACTCGCCGAACTCGATCAACAACCGCGCCATGGCCGACCGGCTCGCGGCGACGCTCGGCGACCGGCCGGCCGCGCTGATGAAGTCGCACGGCGCGGTGACGGTCGGCAAGGACATCGTCGAGGCCTTCGTCCTCGCGAACTACATGGAGGAGAACGCCTACCGCCAGTACATGGCCCTGCAGATCGGCAGGCCTTACGTCTTCAGCGAAGAGGAGATCGCGCTGTGCCGCGAGAAGCTGTGGAACGCAGGTCTGTTCAAGCGCACCTGGGATCACTTCCGTTCCAAGCTCGATTGACGTGAAGCCCAAGATCTACGGCATCAGGAATTGCGATACGATGAAGAAGGCGTTCGCCTGGCTGGATGCGAAGAAAATCGCCTACGACTTTCACGATTACAAGAAAGACGGTGTCCCGCCGGGCAAGCTGAAGGAATGGGCGGGACGGGCGGGCTGGGAAAAGCTCGCGAACACCCGCGGGCCGACCTGGCGCAAGATCCCCGAGGCGCAGCGCTACAACCCGACCGAGGCCCGCGTGCTCGCATTGCTCGCGCAGAACTCGAGCGCGATCAAGCGGCCCATCGTCGAGGCGGGGTCGAAACTGCTGGTCGGCTTCGACCCGAACGAATACGCCGCGAAGCTGCGGCGCTGAAGTCCCGTCCACTCTCTAGATCGTCTTCTCCACCATCGCCCGAAGTTCGGGCGTCACCTCGGGCTCGATGCCGAACCACGCCTTCCATGCCGGCCTGCCCTGGTTGAGCAGCATCCCGAGGCCGTTGATGGTGCGGTTGCCGCGCTTGCGCGCCGCGGCGAGAAACGGCGTTTCGAGCGGAATGTAGACGATGTCGGCGGCGAGCGCGCTCTTCGGCAGCTTGTCGAGCCTGATCTCCAGCGCCGGGTTGCCGACCATGCCCTGGCTGGTCGTGTTCACGACCATCGCCGCGCCCTCGAGCGCGTCGTGGCGCTCCTCCCAGCGCAGCACCCGGATCGGTCCGCCAAATTGTCCGGCGATGTCCTGCGCGTGCGAGAGCGTGCGGTTGACGAGCCGGATCTCCCGGGCGCCTTCCTGCGCGAGCCCATAGCACACGGCGCGCGAGCCGCCGCCGGCGCCGATCACCACGGCCGGCCCGGCGTCGGCCCGCCAGCCGGGGTGCTCCTCCCTGAGGGTATGGATGAAGCCGTAGCAGTCGTTGTTGGTGCCGGCGAGCGATCCGTCGGGCCTCACGATGACGCAGCTGATCGCGCCGATGCTCTTCGCCAGGGCATCGACCTCGTGGACGATTTTCATCACCTCCTGCTTGTGCGGAATAGTGACGTTGACACCGGCGAAGCCCAGCGGATGAAGCCCGCGCAGCGCGGCGTCGAGATTCTCGGGCTTGATCGCGAGGGGCACGTAGGTGCCGGCCAGACCGTACTTCTTGAACCAGTAGTTATGGAATGTCGGTGAGCGTGAATGCATCACCGGCCAGCCCATGACGCCGGCGAGGAGGAAACGGTCGGAAGTTGCCATCTCAGCATTTTCTCATGCATCTGATAGGCTGATGCGATGCTGGGACCGGCCAGGAAAACCCCCGAGCGCCTCGAGGCTCTCGACCGCGTGCAGGAGTGGACGCGCGAGCGCTTCGGGCTGGCGCGCGATGCGCAGATCCACGTGTGGGAGATCGCCTGCGCCGTTCCGGGCTGCCCGCCGGTCGAGACCGCGGTGCTGTTCTGGATCGCGGACCAGCGCCATCAGTTCAAGGTGTTCAAGCCGGTCGACGAGGTCATCAGCGGCGATCTGCCGCCCGCGTGGTTCGGACAAGCGCTCGTGGTTGGCGACGGGTTCGAGTGCGACTGCTGCTGAACGTTGACACCCGCAGGAGCCAGTAGGATCATCGGCGGGATTCCCCCTATCGCAATTCCGACGGTCCACATGGGAGAACGCCCTATGGCCAATCAGGAAGTCTCGACCAAACCCCAGATAGCGATCATGAACGCGGTGCACGATCTGCCCGTGCTCGTCGCGCGCGACAAGGGTTTCTTCAGGGACGAAGGCCTGGACCTCGAGTTTGTGACGACGCCCGGCATGGCGCAGATCACGACCTCGCACTTCGTCAAATTCGATTCGGTGTTCGACCGTCCGCTCGACTCGGTCTACAACGAGGGCGGAATCGACCAGTACCGAATGTGCGAATGGGGCATCATGAAGCGCGCGGTCGAGGCGAGGACCCAGGGTCTGCGCGAGCGCAAGATCGTCGCCCTCGGCGCTTCGATGTCGATGTTCGCCATCGTCGTCTCGCGCGATTCCAAGATCTACGAGCCGGAGATGCTGAAGGACAAGCTGATCGCCGTGACGCCCAACAACGGCTCGGAGTTCACCACGCTCAAGATGGTGGAAGGGTTCCTCGAGCCCGGGCACGTCAAGCGGACCAACGTCGGCTCGATGCTCAAGCGCCTGGAGGCGGTGCGCGACGGCAAGGTCGCCGCGGCGAGCGTGATGGAACCCTGGATCAGCGTTGCGCAGAAGTGGGGCATGCGCATCCTGATCGAGTCGCACTCGACGCGCAGCGAGGCCGCCGGCGACGATCTCGACGGCAAGACGCTCGCGAAGATGTTCCGCGCGCAGGCAAGGGCGGTCGATCTCATCGAGAAGGACCCGGAGCCGTACGTCCACTACTTCATACGCGAGACGGGCGGGTTGCTCGAGCCTTCCGAATTCCGGACCTGGCGGCTGCTGCACGCGGCGCCGCAGCCCTATACGCGCGAGCGCTTCGAGGACACCTACAACTGGACGGTGAAGTGGAACATGACCGTGCCCGGCGCCACCTACGAAAATACCGTCGACAACCGCGCTTGGCAGTAGCTCACCAATCCTGCTTCGTCACGCTTCCCTCACTCAACCACCCCTGATCTGCCGCCCGGCACGCACGTCGTCGATCAGGGCGTGAAAGGCATCCAGGCTCAGCTTCGCGGCGTTGCCGTAGGTCTCGGTCTTCGCGTCGATCCACTTCGCCGCGTAGCCGATGGCCGTGTGAGCAAGGCGCACCCGTCCGTCGAGCCACGGTCCGCCGCCCAGGCCGCCGATGACCGGGATCGGGACCGCGCGCGCGACCGCGGGACCGGCGACGGGGCCGGAGTGCCTGAAATCGAGCAGCGAGGCGCCGGCGTCGTGCAATCGTTTCGCCTCCTCCACCAGCTTCTCGGCGGGGGCTTTGTCGCCGTGGAACTCGGCGAAGACCGGAATACCCGCGCGAACAATGGCTTTCACCATGCCGGGGTCGCCGAAGACCTTCACCATGTCTGCGCCCCCTTCTTTCGCAATGCGGACCGCGGCACCGACCGCAGCTTCGGTGCCTGCTTGAACCGGGCCATTGGGCACGTCGCAACTCACCAGCGCGCGCTTCGCGCCGCGCCGTACCGCCTTGCAGCAGATGAGCATCTCGTCCAGCGTGACTTCGGTGTCCGTCGCGTGCCCCCAGAGATTCACGCCGACCGAGTCGCCCACCGAGATGAGATCCACGCCGGCGCGGTCGGCGATGCTTGAAATCTGGAAATCCCAGGCGACGACGCCGACGATCTTGCGCCCGTCACGCTTCATTTGCTGAAGCGCGGAAATCGTGACGTTGCTCTCCATCCCTTCCGTTCTAGTTCTTTCCGGTGGCGCCCGCCAGCCGGCGGATCGCCGCGACGAGCGCGCCCGGATCCGCGCGATTCTTGCCCGCGATGTCCAGCGCGCTTCCGTGCGCGACCGAGGAGAACAGCACCGGGGTGCCGATGGTGAGCGCCGCTGCGCCGGCGAAAGCGTGCGTTTTCGCCATGATGTGGCCCTGGTCGTGCACCATGACGACGAAAGCGTCGTAACCCTTTTTCAGGAACATCGTATCGGCGCCGAAGGGGCCTTCGGCGGCGACGCCGCCTTTCTGCGCGTCCGAGATCGCCGGACCGATGATCGCGCGCTCCTCCTGGCCGAACAGCCCGCCTTCGCCCGCGTGCGGATTGAGGCCCGACACGGCGATTCGCGGGGAGGCGATGCCGAGGCGGCGCAGCGCCGACTCGGTCGAGCGGATGGCGTTCAGCACGCGGCTGCGCGTGACCAGCTCGATCGCATGTCTCAGGCTCGCGTGCAGCGTCGCGTGGGCGATGCGTACTTCGGTCTCGCCCGCATCGAAGCAGATCATCAGGAACGCGTCCTGGGGCGGCACGCCGGTGCAGCGGGCGACGAAGCTAGGATAGCCGTCGAACGCTATCCCGGCGAGCTTGATCGCGCTCTCGGTCTGGGGCGCGGCGACCACCGCGTCCACTTCTCCCGCGAGCGCGGCGTCGATCGCCGCCTTTGCCGAGTCGAGCGCGGCTTCGCCATGTGGCGCCGCGATCGCCCCGATGTGCAGCTCGCCCGGCCCGAACTGCCTGCGTTCGATCAGGTTGACCGTGCCGTTTTCCCAGCTCGATCCCGCGGCGCGCGCCACCGACTGGATGTCCGGCTTCAGGCCGCAGGCGTCGGCGTGCGCTTGCAGCGCGCCGCGGTCGCCGACCAGCAACGGCCGGCAGATCGCCCTCACGCCCGGGTCGAGCGCCGCCTTGAGCGCGATCTCCGGGCCGATCCCTGCAGGATCGCCGGTGGCGATGGCGATTCTAGGCAGAGTCATTCGGTCCCATCAATCCGCTTTCACCCCGGCTGTTTCGATGACGCCCTTCCAGCGCTGCTCCTCCAGCTTCATGAAGGCCGCCATCTCGGCTGGTGTGTCGCCCACAGGTTCGGCCGACAAGGTCGCAAGGCGCTTTGCCACGTCGGGCTGGCGGATCGCCTCGGCAACGGCGGCGGAGAGTTTTTCCGCTATCGGCGCAGGCGTCTTCGGCGGCGCGACGATTCCGAACCACGCCACGGAGACGAATCCGGGGAGAATTTCCGACATCGCCGGTACCTCGGGAAGCGAAGCCACACGCTTTTCGCCGCCTACGGCGAGGATCCGCAATTTGCCGCTTCTTATGTGTGGGAGAGTTATACCGAGGTTGTCGAACATGAGCTCGATCTCTCCGCCGAGCAGCGCAGTCATCGCGGGAGCCGAGCCCTTGTAGGGGACATGGGTGATCTTCAACCTGCCGGCCGCTGTCTTGAAAAGCTCTGCGGTCAGATGCGAAGTCGAGCCGCTCCCTTGCGATCCGTAGTTGAGCCTGCCCGGATTCGCCTTTGCGTAGGCGATCAACTCTTCGACGCTCTTCGCCGGCACGCTCGGGTTGACGAGAAGAACGTTGGGTATCGCCGCCATGATGCTCACTGGAACGAATTGCGTGGGATCGAGCGCGAGCTTGCGGTACAGGTTCTGGTTGACGACCAGCGGACCCGGAGCAGAGGCGAACAGGGTATAGCCGTCGGGCTCGGCCCGGTAGACGAACTCGGCACCGATATTGCCGCCGGCGCCGGGACGGTTCTCGATCAGCACCGGCTGTCCCCACCTCGCGTTGAGTTTCTCGGCGAAGATGCGCGGCAGGAGATCGGCGCTGCCGCCCGCGGGATAGGGAACGACGATCTTGATCGGTTTCGCCGGATAGTCTTGCGCCTGAATGGCAGGCGCCGACGCGAGCAGCGCGGCGAGCAGCAATCGAAGACTCATGGTTTCTCCTCAGCCTCGACGGTATTCTACCGGTGCTAGAATTCAGCGGACGCATTTTCCCCGGCGATCTCCGCATCCATGTCTGCAGGTCCCGAATCCCGAGTCTGGCCCGCCGAAGGCCTCGCGCGCGTTCCCTATTGGGTCTACCAGGACGACGGTATCTATGCGTCCGAGCAGGAGCGCATCTATCGAGGCGCGACCTGGAATTTCCTGGGACTGGATGCCGAGCTGCCTGCTCCGGGCGATTTCAAGACGACGTTCGTCGGCGAGATGCCGGTGGTGGTGACTCGCGACGAGAAAGGGACGCTGAACTGCTTCGAGAACCGCTGCGCGCACCGCGGCGCGCTTCTTTGCCTGAAGGATCGCGGCAGCGCAAAGGAGATCGCCTGCGTCTACCACAACTGGACCTATGACCTGCGGGGCAATCTCACCGGCATCGCGTTCCGGCGCGGCATCAAGGGGCAGGGCGGGATGCCCGACGACGCGCAGCCCGAGAGCCATGCGCCGCGCAAGCTGCGCGTGACCGTGTTCTGCGGCCTGATGTTCGCGACGCTCTCGGAGGCGACGCCGCCCTTCGAGCGCTACGTCGGGCCGGAGGTCGCGGCGAAGATCCAGCGCGTGATGAAGGAACCTGTCCGAGTGCTGGGCGGCTACAGTCAGATGCTGCCGAGCAACTGGAAGCTCTACTTCGAGAACGTCAAGGACACCTACCACGCGAGCCTGCTGCATCTTTTCTTCTCGACTTTTCGCCTGAATCGCCTCGAGCAGAGGGGCGGTGTGATCGTCGGCGGCGAAGGTGGCAGCCACGTGAGCTTCACCATGATGAAAACCGATACGAGCGGCGACGAATACGAGAAGGCGGGCATGCGCTCGGTCTCCGGGGGTTACCGGCTCGAGGCACCGCAGATGCTCGAATCGGTGGACGAGTTCGGCGACGGCGTCACCCTGCAGATCCTGACCGTATTCCCCGGCTTCGTCCTGCAGCAGATCATGAACTGCCTCGCCGTGCGCCAGGTCCTCCCCAAGGGCCCCGGCAGGACCGAGCTCGTATGGACCGGGTTCGGTTACGCGAGCGACGACGGGAAAATGACCGAGCGGCGCATGAAGCAGGCGAACCTCGTCGGGCCGTCCGGGTACATTTCGCTCGAGGACGGCGCGGCGACGGGATTCGTGCAGCGCGGCGTGCAGGGCGCGGCCGCGCACGCATCGGTCGTGGAGATGGGCGGCCGCGGCGTGGAGTCGAGCGAGTCCCGTGTCACCGAGACCTCGGTGCGCGGCCTGTGGCAGCAATACCGCATGCACATGGGATTGTGAACCAGGTGTCATCCTGAGCGAAGCGAAGGATCTCCTAGCGTAAGGAGATTCTTCGGGCTCCGCCCTCAGAATGACAAAACTCGGGATGGATATCGAACTCCAGCTCACCGTCGAGAACCTCCTCGCGCGCTACGTGCACGCGCTCGACGACGGCCGCCTGGAGGAGTGGCCGGACTTCTTCGTCGAGGACGGCCGCTACCGCATCACCACCGCGGAGAACTTCGAGCGGGGCCTGCCTCTCTCCATCATCTACGCAGACTCGCGCGCGATGCTGCGCGACCGCGTCTCGGCACTGCGCCACGCCAACATCTACGAGGCGCAGCGTTACCGCCACGGCGTGTCTTCGGTACTCGTCGAACGGATCGATGCCCGGATGGCGCGCGCGACCTCGAACTTCCAGGTGGTGCGTGTCATGCATTCGGGCGAGGCCACGCTGTTCGCGAGCGGGCGCTGCCTCGACCGTATCCGCCTGAACGGGAAGCTGCCGCAGTTCGAGGAGAGGATCATCGTCCTCGACAGCCGCAGCGTGGACACGCTGCTCGCGATCCCGCTTTGATCCGCGGCGGTCAGCCCGTCCCGCGGCCGGGCTTGCTGAACAGGTAATTGATGGTCCCGGAGTCGCATTTTCCGAGCCGGCACCAGCGCTCGACGTCCTGCTGCAGCACCCTGGATCGCGCGGAATTGGCGGTTCGTGCCTCGTAGCCGCGACTCCAGAACCACTCGAATGTTTCTGCGAAATGCGGATTCCGGCCCGAGGGGTGATATTCATCGAAGCAGATCTCGACGAGCCACGTAAGGCCGGGCACGCGGCCGGCGGCGTTCGACGCGCCCTGAAGGATCTGATACTCGTAGCCTTCGACGTCGATCTTGACGAACAGGCTGCGATCGATGAACCGGTCGGCGAGAACGATATCCAGCGTCAGGACGGGAATCGTCTGCTTGTATCCGGAGCCGTACTTCGCCCAATTGGGCACGATCGAGGCGCTCGGTCCCGAGGCGCCGTAGAGCGTCGAGATGCCCGGTTGCGGCCCCAGGCCGACGGGGAATACCTCGACCCGGTCCTCCCAGCGGTTGGCCGCCAGGCCTGCATACAGACACTGAAGGTTCCGGGGCTGCGGTTCCACGGCGATTGCGCGCTTGCCGTGCTTCAGCGCGAGGAGGGTGTAGTAACCTACGTTGGCGCCGACGTCGACGAAGACGTCGATCTGCGGCAGGTGCTGCAGAAGCAGCGCAGTCTCATCCGGTTCGAACGTGCCTTGCAGCATGGCCCGATTGGCCGGGTGGTTGCGAGTGACCAGATGAAAACCAAGAGGAGTCACCCCCCGAGTGGTCCTATCGCCGAATACGGCGTCTCGCCAGTCGGCCAGAACCAGGCGGCGCCAGTGGAGATCGCGGTAAGCCGAAACGAGGCGCGGAAAGCGCCGCAGGAAGTTCTTCAGGGTCACCAGCATGGGCAGCATTGTAACCAACGACCACGATGACCAAGCCTAGTCTTGTCGTCTTCGACATGGCCGGCACCACGGTAGTCGACGACGGCCAGGTGCCCGGGGCGTTTACTGCGGCGCTTGCCGCGCACGGCATCGCGGTTGGGCCGGGTGATATCCGCGGCGTGCGCGGCGCTGCCAAGCGCCAGGCGATTCTCGATTTGCTGCCGCCGGGCGCAGGCCGCGAGCGGAAGGCCGAACGCGTGCTCGCCTCCTTCCGCGAGCACCTCGCGCAGGTCTATCAGGGGAACGTCAGGGAAATTTCCGGCGCGGCCGGCGTGTTCGGGTGGCTGCGCGGCCGCGGCGTCCGGGTGGCGCTCAATACCGGCTTCGACCGCGACACCGCGAGGATGCTCCTCGACGCGCTGGGCTGGAACGGGCAGACGGTGGATGCCGTCGTGTGCGGTGACGACGTGGCGCGCGGTCGCCCGGCCCCGGACATGATTCTTCGCTGCATGGAGCTGACCGGGGTCGCGAACGCGAAGTCAGTCGCCAACGTGGGCGACACGATGCTCGACCTGCAGGCGGCTCACAACGTCGGGGCGGGCTGGAACATCGGCGTGCTCACCGGCGCGCACGAGCGGGAGCTGATGGCGGCGCAGCCGCATACCCATCTGCTCGCGAGCGTGGCTGAACTGCCGGCGCTTTTTTCCGTGGGGCGCCTGGAGTAGGGCGGATCGGAAATCAGCCCGGGCGGCTTGCGCCGTTCAATTCGGGCCGGAACAGCGCCGCGCGGCTCTTCTCCGACCAGCGCGTCTGCGTGAGATCGATGATTTTTCTGTCTGCGGACAGTGCGGGCGAGCGCTCGCCGCCCACCCAGTCGATGATCGGCATGAATTCCTCGCGCTCGGCCGACGCGTCGGGCGCTTCCATCTCGAAGATCCCGACCCCGGTTTCGGCGGCGGTGACATACACCTGTGAATCGCTGATGCGGGTCAGGAAAGGCAGGCTGAGGGAGCCGAGAAAACGCTCCAGGGGACGATATACCGGCGCCGAGCTGCGCACCCGGTTCGCCACGACCGCGAGTCGTATGCTGCGGGTCCGGATCCGCCCGACGAGCAGGAGGTCTTTCACGAAATTCGCTGTGGCGTAGATGTCGAAGGCGGAAGGGGCGACCGGAATGACGATGCAGTTGGCGCGGGACAACATCTCCTGCAGCAGAAGGCCCGCCGCCCCGGCGGGCGCGTCGATCAGCAGCTGACGCGTGTCCGCGGGTACGTGCATCTCGATGCTCCGGATGCGCGCGCCCCGCTGAGGGGCCGCGTTGGCTCCGTAAAGTGTCGTTCCTGGGCGGTCGCGCAGGCTCAGCCAGTTCAGGCTCGAACCCTGGGGGTCGTAGTCCAGGATAGTGGTCGGGACCTGCCGGGAGGCAAAGTAGCTGGCGAGGTTGGTCGTGACGGTGGTCTTCCCGGACCCGCCCTTGGAATTGATGACCAGCGTGGTGTTCGTTGCCATGGCCTTCCTGCCCTGTTTCGCGCCGAGGCGAGGGGACAGACTATGCCAAAGTCATAGCTTCCCTTATTAACTACTTCACAGGGGGGCGCGAAATCCCCTGCCGGGTGGGGTGGAAATGTAACCTTGACACGGAAGCCCGGTCTTAACACCATTCGGTCCCTTGCGGGGGCCTGACCGGGTCCGGCATGCGACCGGACCCTTCCCGCGGCTATCCCGGACACTATGCGCACCCGATTCCTCGATGCAGGGATACTTTCCGATGCCGCCTGGGCGGTGTCGCGGTGGCGGCACGCCCTGCGCCTTTCCTGGTACGTCGCGGACAAGGAGCCGTGGATCTTCGCTGCAGTTCTCGTCCTGATCGGAGCGGCCTTCGCCTTCGCGCTGCGCGCGACCTATGCGCACCGGGAGGACCGGCGCGATCTCGCGTGCCTGGCGCGCAACGTCTACTTCGAGGCGCGCGGCGAGCCCCCGGCAGGCCGCCACGCGGTGGCCGAAGTGACGATGAACCGCAAGGCCTCGGGACGCTACCCCGACACGGTCTGCGGGGTCGTCTACCAGAAGAACTGGGACCCGCTGCGCAAGCGCTACGTGGGGGCCTTTTCGTGGACCGAGTTCGATTCGCTGCCGGCGCCCGCGGGCGAGGAGTGGTTCCAGGCCTGGGAAGTGGCGGAAGCCGTGTACTACGGCCGCGAGCCACGAGTGCTCGAAGGAGCGATGTATTTTCACGCCGTGTACATCAAGCCCGACTGGGCAAAGCGCAAGAAGCCGCTGGCGCGGATCGGCGGGCACGTCTTCTACAAGTAGGAAAAGGCCCTACGGCTTCTGCCCGGTCTCTTCCATTCCCGGCAGCCAGAGCAGGTCGGTCACTCCCGGGTCGATCCCCGCCTGCATCAGCAGCGTCGTCACCTGCCCGCGGTGATGCGTCTGGTGGTTGAAGAACTGCTGGGTGGCGAACCACATGGGGAAGCTCCGGTCCTTGTTGCCCACCATGCTGCGGAACTCCAGCGATCCGGACAGGCGTTCCCCGTCCAGGGTTTCGACCCACCCGAGGATCTCGGCGTCGGTCCTCGCACGCTCGCCGCGCAGCTCGGCGAAATCCGGGTAAAGCTCCTCGGCCAGCGAGCTCGCGCGGAACTCGCGCGACAGGAAGCGCGACAGCCACAGCCGGTCGCCGAGCAGCAGGTGATTGAGCGTGCCATGGATCGAGCGGAAGAAGGCGCCGCGGTCGAGCTTGCGTTCCGGGTCGCTCAACTTCCCGCAGCAATCGTAGAGGCGCTCGTTCATCCAGCGGTTGTAGCGGGCCATGGCCCGAAACAGGGTCAGCACGGATGCTCTCCGGCGCAGGCGCGAGGTGAGGGAGGTTCGACGCCGTTTTGCAATTCACCAACAGTCGGGGTCCCGCAGAAGAGGTCCTCGAAACGGGCGATACATCCTAACGTATTGAATAAATACATATTTATATCCTGGCCCGGTTTATGCTCTATAGGGAGTCGTGAGATCGAAATGTCGCTCCGCAAGGTGCGGGCGGCGAACAAAACCGACAACACAAGGAGATTAGATCATGCGTGCAGCAATCGTTCTGGGCAGCCTGCTGGTTGTTTCGTCTGCGTTCGCCAACAGCGACGCCTTGTTCCAAGACAGCCTGGAGAAATTCGGCGCTACCGGCTTGCCGCAGACCGAGACCGCGGCCAAGGTTGCCGCAGTCCGACCGGCCAAGGTCGTCAGCCGCGTCGCCAAGGAAACTCAGGTGTCGGATGGCAGTCTCGAGAGTTTCGGGGCGACCGGCCTGGCGCAGTAATCGCGACAGCTTCGCGAACGATTCAGCCCGGAAGTCCGCTTCCGGGCTGTTTCATTTGTGGGTGGCTGTTTCCGCTCACTCGGCTTTGACGCCCGCAGCGCGGATCACGGCCCGCCAGCGCTCGGCGTCCTCTTTCATCATTGCGGCCATCCCGGCCGGGGTGCTCGCTATCGGTTCGGCGGAGAGATCGGCGAGGCGCTTCGCCACATCGGGCAGACGCAGGATCTCTCCGATCGCCGTGGAGAGCTTCTCGGCGATGGACGCAGGGGTCTTCGGCGGCGCCGACACGCTGAACCAGGCCACCGACAGGAAGCCCGGATAGAACTCCGCCATCGACGGCACGTCGGGGAGCGAAGCCACGCGCCGCTCGCTGCCGACCGCGAGCGCCTTCAACCTGCCCGAGCGCACGTGCTGCACCGTCACCCCGAGGTTGTCGAACATGACCTCCACTTCGCCCGCGAGCAGCGCCGCGAGCCCCGGCGCGGTCCCCTTGTAGGGCACGTGCGTGATCTTCAGGCCTCCGGCCGCGCTCTTGAACATTTCGGTGGTGAGAAACGAGACGGTCGTTGTTCCCTGTGACGCGTAGTTGAACTTGTCGGGGTTGGCGCGCACCAGCGCGACGAAATCCCGGAGCGTGTTCGCAGGGACCTTCGCCGCGTTGACGAGCAGGACGCTCGGGATCGCCGCTATCACCGTCACCGGGACGAACTGCGTCGGATCGTAGGCGAGCTTGTCGTACAGGCTGGGATTGATCACGAGCGGCGCGGGCGGCGTCGCGAGCAGGGTGGTGCCGTCGGGCTCGGCGCGCCACACCGCCTCGGCGCCGATCGACCCGCTCGCCCCGACGCGGTTCTCGACGATGACCGGCTGTGCCCACCTCGCCGCGAGTTTTTCAGCGACAATGCGCGGCAGCGCGTCCGCGGCGCCGCCCGCGGGGAAGGGGACGATGATGCGGATCGCCCGGCTGGGATAGGTCGCGGCCGGATCCTGCGCCCACGCGGGCGCGGCGAGGAACAGGCCTGCCAGCCATACACATCGCAATGAATTCGTCTTGAGCAAATCGCCTCCGGCACCATGATAGGATACTTTTTGACGGAATCTCACAGAGGAGGGGACCATGTCAGCACGTCGCGATTTCATCGGTAGGCTCGCCGCGCTCAGCGTTGCCGCGATGCTGCCGGACGGGCTATTCGCACAGGATGTGCGGGGGAAGCCTTTCCGCATCGACGTGCACCACCATCTCGTGCCTCCGGGCTATCTCGACGCGGTCGCCGGCCTGCGGCAAGGGGGCGGCGGGCGCGTCAAATGGACCCCGGCGGCGTCGATCGAGGACATGGACAAGAGCGGCATCGCGCTTTCGGTCATTTCGCTGATCCAGCCCGCGGCGTCCTCCGCTGACGCCGCGCTGAGCCGGCGTCTCGCGCGGGAGAGCAACGAGTACGCCGTGCGGATCGCCCGCGACCATCCGGGCCGCTTCGGCAGTTTCGCCACGCTTCCGCTCCTCGACCAGGATGGAAGCCTGAAGGAAATCGAGTACACCCTGGACACGCTCAAGGCCAACGGCGTCGGCCTGATGACGAGCTACGAGAACAAGTACCTCGGCGACGAGTCGTTCGCGCCCGTGTGGGCCGAGCTCAACCGCCGCAAGGCCGTGGTCTACACGCATCCCCTGACGCCGGACTGCTGCAGGAATACCGTGAAGGGCGTGCCGCCCGGCGTGATCGAGTATGCCACCGACACGACGCGCACCATCGCGAGCCTGGTCTTCAGTGGTACCGCGGCGCGCTATCCCGACATCCGCTGGATCTTTTCGCACAGCGGCGGCACCATGCCGTTTCTCCTCAGCCGCTTCACGCGCCAGGAGGTCGACATGAAGGATCTCGCGAAAGAGCGCATGCCGAACGGCGTCATGCACGAGCTGAGAAAATTTCACTACGACACCGCCCAGGGAAATCACTCGGGCGCGCTCGCGGCATTGATGAAGGTCGTGGCGCCTTCGCAGGTGCTGTTCGGCACCGATTTCCCTTTTCGCGACGGCGCCGAGGAGATCGGCGGGCTCTCGGCATTCCAATTCCAGCCACGGGAGCTTCGCGCGATCGAGCGCGACAATGCGCTCAAGCTGCTGCCGACCCTGACAGCATAGACGCAGCGCGCAGGTCCTCTATTTTTCGTACCCGGCGTCCTTGAGGAACCGCGCCCGGTCCATAGGATCGGCGATGTTTTCGGCGAGCTGCCGGTAGT
The DNA here is from genome assembly GCA_041499655.1 of Gammaproteobacteria bacterium. Classification (GTDB taxonomy): domain Bacteria; phylum Pseudomonadota; class Gammaproteobacteria; order Burkholderiales; family SG8-39; genus VBDM01. The sequence goes on along the minus strand of JBGQKQ010000014.1, from coordinate 1,904 downwards.
AGGCCCGCAGGTCGGTCGGCCTCCCCGGAGTTTTCTTCGCGATCACCTTGGCGATCGGACCCAGATAGCGCGCGAGCTGCTTCGCGGCGATCTCGACCTGCGTGGCATCGATCAGGTTCCTGGAGAAGCGGACCGTTGGGCTTTCCTCCGCCGCCCCGGGCGGGACAACGGTGGACATTCTCTCCATGGCCGCCGCGAGAAACGTCGCCCTGTTCGCTTCGATCGGGATGTATTTCGCAAGCGCGTTCACGAGCGCCTGGTCGTCGGTCACGGCCCGTGCGGACTGCTTCAGGAGCACCTTCGCCATCGGACCCACGTGGAAGGTGAGCAGGGTCTCGATCGCCCGCAGATCCTCGATCCCAAGTCTCAGAGACGACGAAAGCACAATGGTGGCATCCTGCCGGAGGGTCTGGCTCGCCGGGGCCTCCGCGCCCGGACGCTGGGAATCGCTCCCTTCCCTGAACGCCATTTCGAGCGCACCCGCGAAATCCCGTGCGGTGGGGTAGCGCTCCTCCGGGCTCTTGGCGAGCGCCCTGGCAATGACCGCGTCGAGCGCGGCGGGTGAACCCTTCGGGTTCAGTTCGGAAGCGGGGCGGTAGGGATCGCGGCAGATCTTCTCTCCGATGATTTCCGAAGCTCCTTCGAACGGTTTGCTGCCGGTGAGCAACTCGTACAGGACGACTCCGCACGAAAAAATGTCGCTGCGCCGGTCCGCCTCGAGCCCGGAGTGCTGTTCGGGGGACATGTACGCGGGAGACCCGGCGGTGGTACCCGTCTGGGCGAGGTCGAAGGTGTCGATCAGAGCGATCCCGAAGTCGGCGAGCTTGAGCCGCCCGCTCAGCAGCATGATGATGTTCGCGGGCTTCACGTCCCGGTGGACGATGCCGTTGGCGTGTGCGAAGTCGAGCGCAGCCAGCAGCTGGCTCATGATGCTCACCGTGTCCTGCAGCCCCAGGCGCAGGCGCAAGGTGAGGAAATCGCGCAAGCCCCGGCCCGCCAGGTATTCCATCGCGAGGTAGGCGACGCTCTCGTCTTCGCCATGCTCATAGACGTCGGCAATCCCCGGATGGGCGAGGCGCTCCGAGGCGAGCAGCTGATTCTTGAACTTGGCGACGGCGTGGGCCGCGATTCTCGGGTCGAGCCCCTCCTTGCGAAGGATCTTCAGCGCGACGGTGCGCTCGGGTTCCGGATCGAACGCCTTGTACACGGTCGCGAGCGCGCTCGCACCGATCACTTCGGCGATCCTGTACTTGCCCAGCTGGCGCAAGTGCTCCACGCGCTTCCCCGGCCGCCTGCGCCTTTCGCCCTACTCGCCGAGCATTTTCATCGCCTGCACCAGGCTGGTTCGCATGCGCTCGAACGAGCCGGCCAGCGCCGCGATCTCGTCCTTCCCCTTGACGGAGAGTCCCGGGGTGTCGAGCTGTCCCAGGCTGACCTGGTCGGCGATCTGCGAGAGCTTCGTGACGGGCCAGATCACGATGTAATAGAGCATCAGGTTGAGCGCGACGAAAATGAATGCGAATACTGCGGTGAGGGAGATCAAGAATACCTTGAAGGTATCTTCGGACCGCTTGATCGGAAGGGCCATGGGCACCGATACGATCTGCGCGCCGACGACCTCGTTCAGCTTCCAGCCGAATCCGTTGGCCGGGCCGTACAGCTCGATCATCGTTTTCGGGGCCGCGTCGACGGTACTGTGGCAGGTGAGACAGGCCTCGCTCTTGATCTGAATGGGGCGCGCCAGGTACAGGGCGCGGCCGGTCAGCGTGTCGCGCTCGCCGATGATCTCGGGGCGGTCCGGATCGCGGCGCAGCTGACCCACGATCTCGGACTCCCAGTCGCTGACGCGGTCCCGGGGATTGGTCGGATTCAGCGTCGCCTCCTTGTAGCTGTAGTCGACGAAT
>JBGQKQ010000013.1:0-25493 GCA_041499655.1 Gammaproteobacteria bacterium | reverse complement strand
CCCGTGGACCTCATCCTCGTGCCCTCGGCGTTCACCGCGACCACCGGGCGCGCGCATTGGGAGACGCTGCTGCGCGCCCGCGCGATCGAGAACCTCGCCTGGGTGCTGGCGCCCGCGCAGGGCGGGACGCACCCGAACGGCAGGCAAACGTATGGGCACAGCATGGTGGTCGATCCCTGGGGCAAGGTCGTCGCCGAGCGGCCCACCGGCGCCGGCGTGGTGGTGGCGGACATCGACCCGGTGTTCCAGGCGAAAATGCGCAAGAGCCTTCCCGCCCTGACGCACCGCGTGCTGGAGCGACGCGGGAGCTAGAATACCGGCGAATCGTCCCCACTTCCGGTTACTCATGGACACCAACGAGCAGCTGCTTTCGACCGCGCAGTCTTTCCTGCTGACGCCGCACGAGCTGGAGGCGGGGAAGCTCGACCGTGTGTTCGGCTCGCTGCTCTCGCACCGGCTCGACTACGCCGACCTGTATTTCCAGTACGCCCGCAGCGAAGGCTGGAGCCTCGAGGAAGGCATCGTCAAGTCGGGCAGCTTCAGCATCGACCAGGGAGTGGGGGTGCGCGCGATCGCGGGGGAGAAGACCGCGTTCGCGTACTCGGATGAGATCAGCCTGCCCGCGCTCGAGGACGCAGCCAGGGCGACGCGCGCGATCGCGGGGAGCGGCGGCAGCCGGCATCCGGTGGCGGCGCGAAAGGCCTCCGGCCTGCAGCTCTACCGGCCGATCGATCCGCTCACCTCGCTCGAGGGCAAGCAGAAAGTGAAGCTGCTCGAGCGCCTGGAGGGCCTTTGCCGTGCCCGGGACCCCCGCGTCATCCAGGTCATGGCAAGCCTCGCCGCCGAATACGAAGTGGTGCTGGTAGCGCGCTCCGACGGCGTACTCGCCGCGGACGTGCGCCCGCTGGTGCGCATGTCGGTTCAGGTCATCGCGGAAGAAAATGGACGCCGCGAGCAGGGATCCGCCGGGGGAGGCGCGCGGGGCGACTACTCGCATTTCAACGAGGAGCGGCTGCAGGAGTACGCGAATCACGCGGTGGACCAGGCAATCGTCAATCTGCAATCGCGGCCAGCGCCCGCCGGGACGATGACCGTCGTGCTCGGCCCGGGCTGGCCGGGCGTGCTGCTGCACGAGGCGATCGGCCACGGCCTGGAGGGCGACTTCAACCGCAAGGGCTCGTCGGCATTCGCGGGAAGAATCGGGAAGAAGGTCGCGGCGAAGGGTGTGACGGTCGTGGATGATGGAACGATGCCCGGCAGGCGCGGCTCGCTCAACATCGACGACGAGGGCAACCCCACGCAGCGCAACGTGCTCATCGAGAACGGCGTGCTGCGCGGCTACATGCAGGACACCCTGAACGCGCGCCTCATGGGCGTGCCGGTCACCGGCAACGGCCGGCGCGAATCCTTCGCCCATGTCGTGATGCCGCGCATGACCAATACCTACATGCTGAATGGCGACAAGGACCCGAAGGAGATCATTGCCTCGGTAAAGAAGGGTCTCTACGCCGTCAACTTCGGCGGCGGGCAGGTGGACATCACCAGCGGCAAGTTCGTGTTCTCCGCCTCGGAAGCCCACTTGATCGAAAACGGCAAGCTCACCCACCCGGTCAAGGGCGCGACCCTGATCGGCAACGGCCCGGACGTGCTCACGCGCGTCTCGATGATCGGCAATGACCTCGCGCTCGACACGGGCGTGGGTACCTGCGGCAAGGAAGGCCAGAGCGTCCCGGTGGGCGTGGGACAGCCGACGCTGCGGATAGACGGACTGACGGTGGGCGGGACGGGCTGAGCCTAGATCGCCGACCGGCGGCGCCGATCCTGCGCGCGGCGGCGCCGGCTTTCGCCTGGCTTCTCGCCGCTCCGGTCACCCGCGGCAGCTTCGACCTCCCGGCGATCCTCGCCGCTGCGGCGGTCGACGAGAGCGGCCTTTTGCCCCGCTTTCAGCGCGGCCAGCCAGCGAATGCCCTCCCCATCGATGTAGTAGCACTCGGAAAAATCGATGATCACGTCTTCCACCCGCGCGATGGCACTGTGGTAGGTCGACTCGATCACCGGCAGGGAGCCGTAGTAGATGTTGCCCCGGATCTTCAGCACATTGCCCCGTAGGCTGATATTGGGATGCGCCTGCTCCCACTTCGAGTAAGCGATGGCCAGCGCCGACCCGACGAGGACGGCGTCGAACAAGTCGAGGAAAAGGACCGAAAGGAAGGACGCCACGAACACCATCGCCTCGCGCCGGCTCTGGAGGTGCGGCTTGATGTCCTCCCAGTTGATCATGTTGGCTCCTACCACCATGATGACCGCGGCCATGGCCGGCATGGGAACGATGGCGATCAACTTGGCAAGAAATAACACCATCAGCAGCAGAAAGACGGCCGAACTCGCCGAAGTCATGCGGCTCTGGCCGCCCATCGTGTACACCAGCCACATGCGGTTGAACGAGGCACAGGTGGGCAAGGAAGAGAGAAAAGGCAGCAGGCAGTTGGACACTGCGTCGGCAAAGATGCCCTTGCGGCTGTCGGTGTAACCTCCGATCTTGCGGTTCATGCGCCGCATCGCCGCCACCGTTTGAAACAGCCCGAGCAACGCCAGCGTCACCGCACCGGGAAGGATCGAGATGATGTCCGACATGGCCTCCTGATTGAAAACCGGCAGCGAAGGCAAGACAAACCCCACCGACGACAGATTGCCGATCTGTTCGATCAGCGTATTAGGCAAGCCGACGGTTGCGTTCAGATAGGCCGAGTACGATGTGCCGGCGGCGACCCCGATCAGAATCGCCCAGTTGCGCAAGCTGTCGATCTGCCGCGCAACCAGGCTGGTGATCAACGTGATCAGCCCGATCTGGATGGCGTAAAGGTTGCCGAACTCCAGGACCGCCTGGAACGACTGCCAGGCGAGCCACAGCGGCCACTCCACCTCGGTATTGAGCGGCAGCCCCGCGAAGGTTGTGAGAGACTTGAAGATGAGAAACAGTCCGATTCCGCAAATCAGGCCGTTGATGATCGGTTCGCTTATCAGGTCCAGCGCCCGGCCGAGCGGACGAATGAGCAGGAACAACATCTGGACCAGGCCCGCGAGCAGGATCAAGGTCAGCGCAAGACCGATATAGTCGGCGCCGAACGGCGGCGCCACCGGCAAAAGGATCACACCGATCGCCGCCGACATGGTGGTGTTTGGACCGCCACTGAACACACGCGCAGGGTTCAGCATGGCAGTGAACAACACGCCCCAAATGGCGGCATAGATGCCGAAATGCGGCGGCAGCCCGGCCAGCGTGGTGGAGAAGGCGATCGCCTGCGGTAGTGTCACCACCGCCAGCGTCAGTCCAACCAGGAGGTTGCTGCGCAGCGCGGAAAAGAACTGCGGTAACTTCGCGGTGAAGGCATGCATCGGCGCGCTTCAGTCGTGAGCGTGCGAGCCGCCGTCGCTCGCCAGCGACTCGGCGTACCGGGTGAGGGGCGGCATGACGGTCATCATGAGCTGCTGCCAAGCGGCCGCGAGAGGACCTTGCAAGTCGCCGGCGGGGCGCGGGAGTGTGCTCAGGTAGAACGCGATGTCCCGGCACTCTTGATTGTCGAGGCTGCCTTCTTTTCCCGGCGGCATGTTGCGGCAGATGAAGCCCGGCATGACCGAGTGGACCTTGGCGAAATTCATGCGGGAATCGAGGGAAAAGGAATCGGCGCCGGCCAATGCCGGGTAGAGCACCCGCCCCTGTTCGACCGTGCCGAAGGCTTGGAGACCGTGACAGGTCGCGCATTTCTGGCGGTATACCGATGCGCCCCGCACGTAGTCGTCGCCGCGCCTGAGCGTCGCCGAGGGCGTAATCTCGTCGATGCCCTGTTCCGGGTAGCGATTGCCGATCTTCAAATCGAGCGCGGCGGCCAGGAAACGGCTATAGGCGGTAACGTCACGGATGACATCGTCTGCGATATTCGGCTTGAAACCGTTCGATGAATTGATGTAGCACTGCATCTGGCGCCATTCATGAGACAGCAGCAGGCCGGTAAAACGATCGTACATATCCGCCATCACCCACGAGGCGCCCATGCTGTTTGAGCCCACCAGGCGATTGCCCGCAGCGTCCTGCTTGTCTCCCACACCCTGGTGGCAGTGAGCGCACGTGGTTTGCGTGCCGCGGACGAAGCGGTTCGCATGCCAGCGCTCGCGAGGCCCGCCGTTTGCCCAATACCCCTGCAGGTCATCGACAATATTGCAGCCGCGCTGGATCGCGCGCACGTCCTCCTCGCTGTAGCCGCGCAGCTCGCTTGAGCTCCCTGTCGTCTTCAGGAGGTAGGGCGAGAGGTAGCGCTCGTCCGAGCTCAGCGCATAGTCGTGCAGCTTCACCATGCAGTTCGGCGTGAGCTCGACGGTGGCCTGGCGAAGCTTGTCGCGGTCGGCGTGTCCCTGCACCGCCAGCAGATACAAGCTACCCAGGATCGCCACGATAAGAACCAGCTTCAGAAACCTTGTCGACATGAGTTTCACGGGCCTAGCTCCGGTGCTTGAGCGCGCCTTCGCTCAACTGCAGATGGTGCGCCACCGCGCGCGCAAGAATGCGGATGTCGCGTATTGCGGGATCGTAGAGCGTGGGCACGAACCCATCCATGGGTCCCGCGTAACATCGCATCACGCGTTCTTCGAAGGAGATTCTCCGGCCGACCTTGGCGTCGAAACGATCCGAGTTCACGAAGCCGTACGCCAGGTCTTCGACCGTATGGCAGCCCGCGCAGGCATGGGTAATGTCTCGAGCGGTCTTGCGCGTAAAGCGCCAGCCGTACTCGTGAGTGAAGTAAAAGAGCTTGTAGCCGTTTTGGGCTGCCCTTACGAAATAACTGTCCGCGCCGAAGTCGTCCAGGCCATAGGTGGCGCGAAACCGCTGCCATCCGGGGGGCGACGGCGCCTGGGAGCGAAACGTCTCGACGCCGGATCCGAAATGAGCCCACAGCACGAACCCGGTGATTGCAGCCGCCGCGACGAGCGGCTTGTCCAGCCTGCGAAGCAGGCGCCCGATGCCAGGTCTTCGCAGCCCGCTTTCCTCCCCGTCCTGCTCTTCAGCGTTGTCCATGAACCTGCCCGTTCAACGCTGCGCCGGCTCCGCGAAACCCATTACGGCCCGCACCATCTTTCGGTGCGGGTCGTAATCCTTGTCTTCCGCTTTTCCGATACCGGTCATCACGGCGGACTTCAAGACCTTCTTGCCGGCCTCGCTGTTCTCGAGATTGACCAGGACGGATTGGATGGATTCGCGCACTTTCGCGGACATCGTGCGCTTCACCGCCCAGGGGAGATGAAGCAGTTCTTCCGAAACAGCCAGCACGGTCAATTCTTCGGTGTTGATGGCGTTCTTCAGCACCGGCTGCTCAATGGCGCCGTCGCCGGAACCGGCGGCATCGGCCTGCCTGCGATAGACGCCGATTACCGAGTTGATCGGGTTGACGGCAAAATGGGATTTGAACTCGTCTTTCCTCAATCCGGCCTGCAAAATCAAGTAGAGCGGCGCGATGTAACCGATCATCGCATCCTCGCCCCCGCCGAACAGAACGGTGCGTCCGCGCAGCTGCCTCAGATCGGTAATGCCGCTGTCTTTGCGTACGTAGAGCACCCCAGCGACGGTGCTCTTGCCGAATTCCTTGTTGTGTGCGATGACCCGGTAGTTCTTTGCCGAACGAATGTAGTGATACTGGTTGTATTGCACGATGTCGTAACGTTGCTCCGTCACTCCCAGCCAGAACGACTCGAAATCCTTGGACGTGACCAGCTTGACCTCGCGGCCGAGCTGCTTGCCGAGATAGTTCGCCAGCGGCGCGTAGCGCGTCGTGGTTTCGCCGGCGTTGAGTCGCGGGAATACCCCCATGATCAAAGGACCATCCGCGGCGTGGATGACGGGCGTCACAGCGGCCGTCGCGATCAGCCCGAGCGCGGAGATGATCCGGGGCAGCTTTCGCTTCCAGTCGCTCGTGGATTGAATTTCCATCATGGCTTCGCGCGGACTGTCCGTCTAGCGGAACCTTCCGGACCAAACACGGCAGCCACCATCTTGCGATGCGGGTCGTAATCCCTGTCCTCCGCTTTTCCCATCCCGGTCATGTTGGCCGCTTTCAAGGCCTGCCTGCCGGCCTCCTCGTCCTTGAGGTTCACCAGCAGTGATTGGATGGACTCGCGCAGCTTGGCGGGCATGTCACGCTTCACCGCCACCGGCAATTGAAGCAAGGGCGCCGAGACAGCCAGCTCGGTCAGCTCGCCGGTGTTCATAGCCCCTTTGACTTCCGGTAGCTCCAGGACGACGTCCCCGGCGCCGGCGGCATCGGACTGCCGGTGATTGAGAGCGAGCACGGCGTTAAGCGGATTTACGGCGAACAGGGACTTGAAGTCGTTCTTTCCCAAGCCCGCCTGCAGCATCAGATAGCGACTCGCAATGTAGCTGATCATCGCATCCTCACCACCGCCGAACATGACCGTACGTCCTCGCAGTTGAGCGAGATCCGTGATGCCGCTGTCTTTGCGTACGTAGATCACTCCGGCGATCGTGCTCTTGCCGAGCTCCTCTATGTGCGCGATGACCCGGTAACTCTGCGCCGAACGGATATAGTGATACTGGTTGTAATGCACGATGTCGTATCGCTGTTCTGTCACCGCCTGCCAGAACGACTCGAAATTCTTGGATGTAGCCAATGTGACCTTGCGGCCGAGTCGCTCACTGAGGTACGCAGCCATGGGGGTAAAGAGCTTTGTGGTTTCCGCGGAATTGCGTCGCGGGAACACCCCCATGGTCAATGGATCCTCCGCGGCCTGCACAACGCCCGCGGCTGCGACCGCAAGCAGCCAGAGCAAGGGGATGGACGGGATCCTCACTTCCGGTCCTTCTCCGAGCGCAGCACCGGTTCCTCGATCGCCAGGGACATCGCGCGGGGCCTGCGGGCGGCGGACAGGCGCGGAGCGTCGGGGCGAGCTGGCAGATTTCTCAGGTAATCGAGATAGGCCTCGTCAGGCATCGGCTTGCCGAAGAGATAGCCTTGCGCAAAGTCGCAACCCTGAGACGTGACGAAGGCCAGCTGGTCCTGGTTCTCGACGCCCTCGGCGACCACCGCGAGGTCCAATCCCTTGGCCATCGCCAGGATGGCCTTGACGAGCAGAACGTCGTCCTCATCGCTGGGCAGGCCGGCGATGAAGCTGCGGTCGATCTTCAGCACGTCGAAACGGAAGCGTTTCAGGTAGCTGAGGGACGAGTAGCCGGTGCCAAAGTCATCCAGGGACAGCTTGATGCCCGTGGCGCGCAGGCGGCCCAGCTCCTCGGCCACCTGGTGGTGATCGTCCAGAAGAACGCTTTCGGTGATTTCCAGTTCCAGAGCCTCGGGGGGAACGCCGTAGATCGACATCAGCTCGGTGAGCCGCGCGGAAAAGCGCTTTCTGAACTGGATGCGGGATATGTTGATGGCGAGGAACCCGGGATGGATCCCGCCGTCGCGCCACGTCGACCAGCACCGGCAGGCCTGCTCGAGAACCCAGTCGCCGATGCCGACGATCTGACCGTCGCTCTCCGCGACCGGAATGAACTCCGCGGGGCTGATCGCGCCCCTCTCGGGATGATTCCAGCGCAACAGCACCTCGGCGCCGCGATGGCGTCCGCCTACCGCATCGACGATCGGCTGGAAGTTGAGCTTCAGCTGGCCCAGCTCTATCGCCGCGCGGAGATCCTGTTCCAGTTGCACCCGATTGCGCAGCCGCGTATTCATCTCCTCCGTGAAGAAGGTGACGGATCCCCGGTGATTCACCTTCGCCTGGTACATGGCGTTGTCGGCGTTCGCCACCAGGGTTTCCACGTCCTCGCCGTTGTCCGGGAAAAGCGCGATTCCGATGCTGCACTGGGCCACCACCTTGCGCCCGTTCAAGTCCTGCGGCTCGGCCACCGATTGCAGCAAGCGATCCGCGATTCTCTCCACTTGTACTTCACCCGTGACGTCGGCGGCCAATACCAGGAACTCGTCTCCGCCCAGGCGCGCAACGGTATCGCCCTCTCTCATGGCGGCCTGCACGCGGAGCCCGGTCGCGACCAGGAGCCGGTCGCCCGCCGCGTGGCCCAGGGAATCGTTGACTCCCTTGAAGTGGTCGAGATCGATGAAGAACACGGCGAACCGCTGCCCGGAACGCTTGGCCCGGTTGATCTCCACGTTGATCCGATCGAAAGCCATCGGCCGGTTGGGAAGGCCGGTCAGCGCATCGAAGTTGGCCTGGTGGTGAAGCTTGTCCTGCTCCTGTTTGACTCCGTCGGCCATGGCGTTGAATGCCCTCGCCAGCATCCCCAATTCATCCGAGGACTTCGTTTCCACAAGAGCGTGCAGGCCGCGGCCGACCTCTTGCGACGCGGCGATCAGCTTCTGGATGGGTTGCAGGACTCGGTAACGGAAGACCGTGTGGATTGCGATGCTCAGAAACAGAACCACCGCGGCAAGCGCCAGCAGCTTGACCGCCAGTTGCCGGCGAAATTCGTCCTGCAACGCCTCGCGGCTGAGGCCCACCAGGAAATGACCCAGGATCTGCCCGTTGTGGCTGATAGGAAAACGCAGGTTGATCAACTCCTCTTGGGCCGCCTGCATCCGCAACAGCTCGAGGGCGTCGCGCGGCCCGTTCGGCATGTGCTTCTTCACGAAGGGATCGGTCTCGTCGACAAAAGAGCTCAGGGACTCCCCCTCCGGGCCCGTGATCACGCCGTATACGACGTCCGGCTGCGTGCCGACCTCGCGGGTGTAGTCGTTGAGCAGCAGAAAGTCGAAGCCCAATATCGCTTCCGGGCTGACCAGGGCGACCAGCCGGCCAAGCGCACGGCCGCGCTCCACCAGCTGCTGCTCGTGGAAGCGAGCCGACGCCTGCAGATCGTAGAGCGTGTTTGCCGCGGTGGTCGCGGCCAAGATGATCAGCACGGTGAGGGTGAATTTCGCGCCCAGACCAAGCCGCATTACGTCTCCCAAGTACCCGCCTGCCTATGCGGGTTTGCGTTCCATCGAAACCATGGACTGGGGCTGAGTTTACAGCAAGGGATGGGACGATAGGCGGCCTTAAGACGGAACGCGGTGTCAGGAGTTCCCGGGTACGAGCCTGAGGGTATTCCCCCGGGCGAGCGGGCGACCCCGGCCTTGGCCCTCACCCCTTTTCCCAGTCCCTCGCCCGATCGAGGGCGCGCTTCCATTCTTCCATCCGCCGCGCGGCTTCTTCACGCTTCATCTTCGGCTCGAAGCGCTTGGCGACTTTCCACTGTTTCGCGATTTCCTCGCGGCTGGCCCACACGCCGGTCGCGAGGCCCGCGAGGTAGGCCGCGCCGAGAGCCGTGGTCTCCAGCACTTTGGGACGGACGACCGCGACCCCCAGCAGGTCCGCCTGGAATTGCATGAGGAGGTCGTTCGCCGCGGCGCCGCCGTCCACGCGCAGCTCCTTCGACGGCTGTCCCGAGTCCTGTTCCATGGCGTGCAGGAGCTCCGCCGACTGGAAGGCGATCGACTCCAGGGCGGCGCGCGCGATGTGGCCGGCGGTGGAGCCGCGCGTCAGGCCCACGACGGTGCCGCGCGCATAGGGGTCCCAATGCGGGGCGCCCAGGCCGGTGAAGGCCGGCACGAAATAGACGCCCCCTGAATCGGGAACGCTCAGGGCGAGCTTCTCCACGTCGACCGATTTCCTGATGAGGCGCAGCCCGTCGCGCAGCCACTGCACCACTGCGCCGCCAATGAAGACGCTGCCTTCGAGGGCGAACTGCTTCACCCCTGCCTCCGCGGCGCAGGTGGTGATGAGGCCATTGCGCGAGGCGATGGCCTTGTCGCCGGTGTTGAGCAGGAGAAAGCACCCCGTGCCGTAGGTGTTTTTCGCCATGCCGGCCTCGTGGCACGCCTGGCCGAAGAGCGCCGCCTGCTGGTCGCCGGCCAGCCCCGAGATCGGCACTTCGGCTCCGAGGAGGCCTTTCATGCTCGCGCCGTAGATTTCCGAGGACGGCCGGACTTCCGGCAGCATTGCGCGCGGAACGCGAAAAAGCCGCAGCAAGTCGTCGTCCCAGGCGCCACGGTGAATGTCGTAGAGCATGGTGCGCGAGGCGTTGCTCGGATCGGTGATGTGCAGCCCGCCGCCCGAGAGTTTCCAGGCGAGCCAGGTGTCGATCGTGCCGAAGGCGAGCTCGCCGCGCTCGGCGCGCGCGCGCAGCCTCGGGATGGCCTCGAGAAACCAGGCGAGCTTGGTTGCCGAGAAGTACGGATCGATGACGAGCCCGGTTTTCGCGGCGATGGTCGGCGCCAGGCCTTCCTTTTTCAGCGCCTCGCAGCGGGCAGCGGTGCGGCGGTCCTGCCAGACGATCGCGTTGTGCACGGGCTTGCCCGTGTTCCGGTCCCACACGACGACTGTCTCGCGCTGGTTGGTGATGCCGATCGCCGCGAGCCGCTCCGGCCCGAGCTGCGCTTTTCTCAGCGCCGCCCGCACGCAGGCGAGCTGCGTGCGCCAGATCTCCTCGGCATCGTGCTCCACCCAGCCGGGCTGGGGGAAGAACTGGCGGAATTCCTTCTGCGCGGCGGCGAGGGGCCGTCCGCCCTCGTCGAACACGATGGCGCGGGAGCTGGTCGTGCCCTGGTCGAGGGCGAGGACGTAACGCATGGAAAATTCTAACAGGGTGCTCTTGCTCTTATAATCATTCGCCAAAGGGGGGAGCCATGATCCGAATCCCGAAATCGCTTGTGCTGGTCCTGACCACACTTCTCGTCGCTGCGCCGGCCATCGCGCAGGAGATCGAGAACGAGCTGGTGCTCGTCACGCCGGTTGCGAAAACCCTGACCGATCCGGCGCTCGCGGAGTTCGCCAGGTACGCCAAGGAGCGTTGGAAGGTCGACGTAAGGACGAGCGCCCTCGCGGCTGGAACGCCGGTCGCCTACGGCCGTATCGTCGAGTGGAAGGGCCGGCCGGAAGCCGACATCTTCTGGGGCGGCGAAAGCGCGCTCTTCGACAAGCTCGCGGAGCAGAAGCTCCTGGCGAGGCTCGATCTGCCGAGGGGCGTCGTTGATTCGATCCCGGCGAGCATCGGCAAGCCCAAACCCATCCCGCTCAAGGACCCCAAGGGCTTCTGGATCGGCACGGTGCTCGAGCCCTACGGGCTGGTGTACCACCCCAAGCTGTTCGCCCGCCTGGGTGTCCCGGCGCCGAAGGACTGGGATGACCTGCTGAATCCCAAGTTGAAGGGCAACGTCGCGCAATGCGCGCCGACGCGCTCCTCCAGCAGCCACGCGACCTACGAGGTGATTCTTCAGCGCGACGGGGACGCCAAGGGCTGGGAGTGGCTGAAGCGCCTTGCCGGCAACACCGGCATTTTCACCGCGCGCAGCCGCGACGTGCCGTCGGTCGTGGCGAGAGGCGAGTTTGCGGCCGGGTTCGCGGTCCCGAGCTACATGGCATTCGAGGACCGTCTGGCCGGACACGAGATCAAGTTCGTGGCGCCGAAGACCGCGTGGATCACCCCCGAGCCGATCGGCGTTCTCGCCGGCGCGAAGCATCCCAAGGCCGCGCTCGCCTTCGTCGAGTTCCTGCTTTCCGAGCGTGGCCAGAAAGTGGCCATGGAGCGCGGCGTGTTCCCGATCAACCCGAAATACCGCGTCCAGGGCAGCCCCGGTTCCCAGGCGGAAATGGCGGTCGAGTTCACCGGCGGCCTGCGCTCGTATTTCGACGTCGACGTGAACAACATCTACGACGACGAGATCGCCCAGAAGCGCTACGAACAGGTCAACTCGCAGTTCCGCAAGGAAATCGAATCCGTCGCTGATGACCTGAAGAAGTAGACCGCCGACCGCCGGCCCGGGCCATGCGCATCGCGGTCGAGAATCTCACCAAACGTTTCGGGGCGCTGGCGGCGGTCAGCCGGGTCAGCCTTTCCGTCGGGGAGGGCGAGATGTTCACCCTCCTCGGCCCCTCGGGGTGCGGCAAGACCACCCTGTTGAGGCTGCTCGCGGGTTTCTACAACGCCGACGAGGGAGAAATCCGTTTCGGTGATCGCGTGGTCAACGATGTGCCCCCGCACGAGCGCGGCATCGGCATGGTGTTCCAGAACTACGCTCTCTGGCCGCACATGACGGTGTCGGAAAACGTCTCCTACGGGCTGAAGCTGCGCAAGGTTTCCTCGTCCGACACGGCCGCGCGGGTCCAGGGAGTGCTGGCGAGAGTGGGGCTCACCGGCCTGGGGGATCGGTATCCCGGCCAGCTGTCCGGCGGGCAGCAGCAGCGCGTCGCCCTGGCGCGCGCGCTCGTGCTCAATCCCCAGATGCTGCTGCTCGACGAGCCACTCTCCAACCTGGACGCCAAGATTCGCGTGCAGGTGCGCTCGGAGATCCGCAAGCTCCAGAAAGAGCTGGGCATCACCGCGGTCTACGTGACCCACGACCAGGAGGAGGCGCTGGCGATGTCGGATCGCATCGCGGTCTTCAACCTCGGGCGAGTCTGCCAGGTGGGGCCTCCCAGGGCGTTGTACGAGCGTCCCGCCAACCGCTTCGTTGCCGATTTCATCGGCATCAATAACCTCGTCGACGGCACCGTGCGGTCGGCCGAAGGCGCCACCCTGCAGGCGGAGACGGCGTTCGGCGTGCTGTCGGGGATTCACGATGCCACGCTGCGCGCAGGCGACCGCTGCGTGATCTGCGTCCGGCCGGAGAACATTGCGCTGAACGGCCAGCCCGGCGGTGAGAGAAATCATTTCAAGGGACGGATCTCCTTTGCGGCCTATCTCGGCAATACGCTGCGCTACGATGTCGATCTGGGTGGCGGGGTCACTTTCAAGACCGACGTTGGAGATCCCTGGGACCACGAGCAGATGCCCATAGGCACGACGGTCGAGCTGAGCTGCGCCATCGGCAGCACGCTGGCGATCCCGGCCGACTGATTGCGCATGCCGGTGGAGCAAACCACCCCTGTGGTCGCCCGAGGGCCCCGCACCCCGGCAAGCGCCGCGATCGGCTTCGGCCTGATCTGGATGTTTCTCCTTGTCTTCGTTCTGTACCCGCTCACCCGGATTTTCTACGACGCCTTTTCGAACGATGTGGGCCAGTTCACTCTCGCGAACTTTCATGAATTCTTCACCGACCGTTACTACCTGCGCTCGCTGTGGAACTCCCTGGTGCTGGGAGTCGCGACGGTCATCGCGACCTCGGTGATCGGGATCGCGGTCGCGTTCCTCATCATCCGCTTCGAGTTTCCCGGCCGGAATCTCTTTTCCTATCTGACGATGCTGCCGATGATCCTGCCGCCGCTGGTCGGGGTGCTCGGCTTCGTTTTCATTCTGGGCCGCGCCGGCACGGTGAACGTGCTGCTCATGGACTGGTTCGACATGCTGCGTCCCGTGAATTTCATGTACGGGACGCACGGCGTGCTGCTGGTCGAGACCCTGCACCTGTTCCCGTTCATGACACTCAGCATTCTCGACTCGCTTTCCAAGGTGGATCCCTCGCTGGAGGAAGCCGCGCAGGTCGTTGGCGCGAACGGCTGGCGGCGGTTCCGGGACGTGACGCTGCCTTTGACCACTCCAGGCTACGTCTCCGGAGCGCTGCTCGTGTTCATCTGGACCTTCGCCGACTTCGTCACGCCCCTGGTCGTGGGCGTGCAGGACCTGCTCGCCGTGCAGGCCTACCTCAACATCGTCCAGTTCGTCGACCGGCGCATATTCCGCATGGGCATCGTGATATCGGCCCTGCTCGTGGTGCTGGCCATCGTGTTCGTGCTGGTCGCGCGCCACTACGTGGCGATCAAGGACTACAGTTCTCTCGCCTATTCGAAGGTGGAGCGCCGGCAACTGGGGCCCGTCGCCCGCTGGCTGGCCGTGGGTTTTCTCGGGCTGCTCATGTTGGTATCGCTGCTCCCCCAGGCCGGCGTCGTGCTCGCCGCGGTCGGCAAGGGCTGGTCGCTCACGGCGCTCCCGGAGCACTACACCCTCGACCACTTCAGGCAGGTGAGCCTCGAGACGCCCAGGTTCATCATCAATTCGCTGCTGTATTCCGGCCTGGCCGTGCTGATCTGCCTGGTGATCGGGGTTCCGATGGCCTGGATCATGGCGCGGACGCGGACGCCGGGGCGGGGCGCGATGGACGTGCTCACCACGCTGATCCTCGCGATTCCGGGCACCGCCATCGGCATCGCGTACATCCGCGCATTCCATTACCCGCTGCCCGGGATCGATGTGGCGCTCACCAGCATGTGGATCGTTCTTCCGCTGGTGCTCGCGGTCCGCCGGCTGCCGTACACCGTGCGCAGCAGCTATGCGTCGCTCCTGCTGGTGCACAAGTCCATGGAAGAAGCGGCCGAGAATGTCGGCGCCGGCAAGCTGACGACGTTCAGGGACATCACCGCGCCCCTCATGTGGAAGGGCATCCTCGTCGGCGCGATCTTTTCCTTCATCATGTCGATCCAGGAGGCCTCGGCGACGCTGTTCCTCACGCTGGGTGGCTGGGAAATGATCCCGTTCGGGATCTTCAGCTATTACATCGCGGGTTCCCAAAGCCAGGCTGCCGCTCTCGGCGTGATCCTGATCGCCTTGTGCGCGGCGAGCCTGTACACGGTCAACCGCATCGCCGGGACGCGGGTCGGCGGGCTGTTCGGATGAGATGAAGCCCCTCGCCGAGCTCGATCCGCGCGGCCTGCGCGCGGTGCTGCTGGACATCGACGAAACCCTGACTACATCGGGAAAACTCACCGCGGATGCCTACGCGGCGCTCGAGCGCCTGCACGCGGCGGGCAGGATCGTGGTGCCGGTGACAGGCCGCCCGGCGGGATGGTGCGACCACATCGCGCGCATGTGGCCGGTGGATGCGGTGGTGGGCGAGAACGGAGCTTTCCACTTTTCTTTCTCCGAGGGCAGGCTGAACAAGCGCTTCGTGGACGACGCGGCCGCGCGCTCGGACAAGCGCGCCCGCCTCGACGCCATCGCGAGGCGCATTCTCGACGAGGTTCCCGGCAGCGCGCTCGCCGCCGATCAGCCTTACCGCGAGACCGACCTCGCGATCGACTACTGCGAGGACGTGCCTCCCTTGCCGCTCGAGGCCGCAGAGTGCATCGCCGCGCTGATGCGGCAGGCCGGGCTCGAGGCGAAGATCAGCTCGATTCACGTCAACGGCTGGTTCGGCGCATACGACAAGCTGGCCACCAGCCGCCTGCTGTTCGCCGAGCGGTTCGGCCTGGACCTCGACCGCTCGAACCGGGAATTCCTGTTCGTCGGCGATTCGCCGAACGACGCGCCGATGTTCTCCTTCTTCCGGAACTCGGTGGGCGTGGCCAACGTGCGCCGCTTCGAGGGGCGCCTCGCCGCACCGCCGAAATACGTGACGCGCGGGGCCTCGGGCGCCGGCTTTGTCGAGCTCGTGCAGCATCTCCTTGACGCGGGTCAATGAGCGCCCGCGCTGCGCGCGGCGATGATTGCAGCTACTATCCGGAACGCAAGCGATGAAAATCCACGAATACCAGGCGAAGGAAATTCTGCGGAAGTACGGGGTCGCGACGCCGCGCGGCGTTCCCTGCTTTTCCGTCGATGAGGCCGTGAAAGCGGCACGCGAGCTGGGCGGCAAGGTGTGGGTGGTGAAGGCGCAGATCCACGCCGGCGGCCGCGGCAAGGGCGGCGGCGTGAAGGTCGCGAAGTCCGAGGGCGAGGTGCGCGAGTGGTCCGGAAAGATCCTCGGCATGATGCTGAAGACGCACCAGACCGGGCCGGAAGGACAGAAAGTGAGGCGCCTGCTCATCGAGGAGGGCGCCGACATCGCCAGAGAGCTTTACGTCGGCATGGTCGTCGACCGCGGCACGCAGCGCGTCGCGCTCATGGCCTCCAGCGAAGGCGGGATGGACATCGAGGAAGTCGCCGCCCATACGCCCGAGAAGATCCACAAGGTGTTCGTCGATCCCGGCGCGGGCCTGAAGGACGCCGAGGCCGACGACATCGCGAAGAAGATCGGCATCCCCGCGGCGAGCGTGCCGCAGTCGCGCACCATACTCAAAGGGCTGTACAAGGCCTTCGACGAAACCGACTGCAGCCTGGCCGAGATCAACCCGCTTATCCTCACCGGCGACGGCAGGGTGGTCGCGCTCGACGCCAAGATCAACTTCGACGACAACGCGGGCTTCCGCCATCCCGAATGGCAGCAGCTGCGCGACCTGGACGAAGAAGACCCGGCCGAGGTCGAGGCCTCGAAGTACGACCTCAACTACATCCAGCTCGACGGCGACATCGGCTGCCTGGTGAACGGCGCGGGCCTCGCCATGGCGACCATGGACATCATCAAGCTCTACGGCGGCTCGCCCGCGAACTTCCTCGACGTCGGCGGCGGCGCGACCACCGAGAAGGTGACCGAGGCTTTCAAGATCATGCTGCGCATCCCGCACCTGAAGGCGATCCTGGTCAACATCTTCGGCGGCATCATGAAATGCGACGTCATCGCGGCGGGTGTGGTTGCCGCGGCGAAACAGGTGAGCCTGCGCGTGCCGCTCGTGGTGCGCCTGGAGGGCACCAACGTCGACCTCGGCAAGAAGATTCTCGCCGAATCGGGCCTGCCGATCATCTCGGGCAGCAATATGGCGGACGCGGGGCAGAAGGTCGTCGCCGCGTCGAAGGGGAAGAGCTGATGTCGATCCTCATCAACAGGAACACGCGCGTGATGACCCAGGGCATCACCGGCAAGACCGGCCAGTTCCACACCAAGATGGGCAAGGAGTACGCGAACGGCAGGAACTGCTACGTCGCCGGCGTCAATCCGAAAAAACCCGGCGAATCCTACGAGGGCATTCCGATCTTCGCGACGGTGAAGGAAGCGAAGCAGAAGACCGGCGCGAACGTCTCGGTGATCTACGTGCCGCCGCCTTTCGCCGCGTCGGCGATCGACGAGGCGGTCGACGCCGATCTCGACCTCGTGATCTGCATCACCGAGGGCATTCCCGTGCGCGACATGGTCCGCACCAAGTACAGGATGCTGGGGAAGAGGACGAAGCTCATCGGCCCCAACTGCCCGGGCCTCATCACCCCCGACGAGATCAAGATCGGCATCATGCCGGGACACATCCACAAGAAGGGCCGCATCGGCGTGGTGTCGCGCTCGGGCACGCTCACCTACGAGGCGGTGGGACAGCTGATGGAGCTCGGCCTGGGGCAGTCCTCCTGCGTGGGCATCGGCGGCGATCCGGTAAACGGCATGAAGCACGTCGAGGTGCTGAAGATGTTCAACGACGATCCGGAAACGGACGCCGTGATCATGGTGGGCGAGATCGGCGGCTCGGACGAGGAGACCGCGGCGCACTGGGTGAAGGCCAACATGAAGAAACCGGTGGTCGGCTTCATCGCCGGCGTCACCGCGCCTCCCGGAAAGCGCATGGGCCATGCCGGCGCGATCATCTCGGGCGGGAAGGGCACGGCGCAGGAGAAACTCGCCGTGATGGAGGAGTGCGGAATCAGGACCACGAAAAATCCCGCGGAGATGGGCAAGCTGCTCAAGTCCGTACTGAAGTAGCGGGCGCCCCGGGACGTGGCCAGCCCGAACGACCTCGCCGACGCGCTGATCACCGAGGGAAACAGGGCGGAGGATTCGGGCAGCTTGCGCGAAGCGTGTGAGCGGTACCGCAAGGCTGTCGCCGCCGCTCCCGGGTACGCGAGGGCGCATCTCAACCTCGGCATCGGGCTCGAAGCCTCGGGTGATGCCGGCGGCGCGATCAAGTCCTTCGAAGCGGCCCTCGCGATCGAGCCCCGCAACCCCTTCGCCAACTACAACCTCGGAAACCTGCTTTCCAGGCGCGGCGACCCCGAGCGTGCTGAAGAGCTGCTTCGCCTCGCGCTGAGCGCCAGACCCGAGTTCCCCGAAGCGCTCCTTGCCTTGTCCAATGTTCTCGATCTGCGGGGAGAATCCGAAGCCGCCGCCGCGGCGCTGCAGACCGCGCTCGAGCAGCGGCCCGACTACGTCGGTGCGCTGTACAACTACGGAGTTCTCCTGAGGAAGTCGCAACGGCTTGCCGAAGCGGAAGCCGCCTTGCGACGCGCGATCGAGATCGACCCCCGCTTCCTGCCCGCGCACGAAGCGCTGGGAAGCGTGCTCCGCGGTCAATCGAAAATAGGAGAGGCTCTGGCATGCTTCGCGGCCGCGCGAAAGCTTGCGCCGGAAAAGCTCGACCTGGAATCGGCGGAGCTGTTTACGCTCACCTGCTCGGAGGATCTTGGCAGCGACGCGCTCTTTGCCCGCCACAAGGCATTCGGCGAGCGGCTCGAAAAGGCAGTCCCGCGAAGGTTTCAGTTCCGGAACCTCAAGGACCCGGAACGGCGCCTGCGCATCGGCTATCTCTCGGGCGACTTCTGGCGGCATCCGGTCGCCCTGTTCGCTCTCCCGGTGATCGAGAGGCACGCGGAGGAGGTTTTCTGCTACTCGACCGGTGCGACCGCGGACGAGGTCACGCGGGCGCTCGAGGAAGGAGCGGATGTCTTTCGCGACGTGCAATCGATGTCCGACGACGAGCTCGCCGACACGATCCACGAGGACGAAGTCGACATCCTGGTGGATCTCTCGGGGCACTCCGGCGTTTTTCGCCTGGGTGTTCTCGCGCAGCAGCCGGCTCCGGTACAGGCGGCCTGGCTCGGCTACCTGAATACGACCGGCCTGACCCGCGTGCACTACCGCATCTGCGACCGGTACTCCGATCCCGAGCCGCTCGCCGATGCATTCCACACCGAGACCCTGGTCAGGCTTCCCCACAGCCAGTGGTGCTACCGCCCGTTCATCGCGGACATCCCCGTGGCAGATCTGCCCTCGAAGAAGAACGGCTTCGTCACGTTCGGCTCGTTCAATCACGTCTCGAAGCTCTCGCCGGGCATCCGCGGGCTCTGGGCCGATATCCTCAAGCGCATGCCGGACTCCCGGCTGTTGCTCGCCGGCGTTCCGGACGGCCCGGCCAAAGAAGGATTGCTCGCCGATCTGAAGGGCGCCGGGGTATCGGCCGCGAGAATCGCCACATTGCCGTACGCGGCACTCGACGACTATCTCCGCTCGATCGGCGGCGTGGATATCGCGCTGGATACGACCCCCTACAGCGGCGGAACCACGACCTGCGATGCGCTGTGGATGGGGGTGCCCGTGGTCGCCCTGCAGGGCTCACGCTCGATTTCGCGAAGCGCCGCCAGCGTTCTCTCCAGCGTGGGACTCGCCGACTGGATCGCGGCCACGCCCGAGGACTACGTCAGGCTGGCCGCAGGATTCGCGCGCGACCGGGCGCGGCTTTCGGACTTGCGCGGCTCGCTGCGCCAGAAAATGCAGCGATCGCCTATCATGGACGAAACGGCATTCGTGCGCGATCTCGAAAATGCCTATCGGACCATGTGGCGTGCATGGTGTGAAGGCCGCGGCTAGCGGGGTTCCATGTTCGGAGACTGGTTCAACTGCAGGGAAATCGACGAGCTGGTCGACTCGATCGTCGCCGATCTCGTGAAGCGATTTCCTCCGGCCGGCCTGGACGACATGCCCGCCCAGAAGGCGGCCAAGCGCCTCAAGGGCGTGCACAACGCCGCGTTCAACCGGGTGGATACGTTTGCCCGGTCCCGGCGCCTCAACCTGTACAAGAAGGCGCACCTGGGCAACCGTTTCAAGTGGTCGCTAAGGGAAGCCGGATACTCCGACGCGTTTGCCGACGCACTGAGCTCCGAGTTCATCACGCTGGTGACCCTTGCATCGGGTGCGCGCAAGAATTTGAAATCCTGACCGCCCCGCAAGAACACGATTCTGAAAACGCATCCCCATGAACAACCGTTCGTCCCGCGCATCGAGGACGAGCCTCTCCTGAGGGGAGAGGGCCGTTTTGCCGACGATGTGCGCAAGGCCGGCGTCGCCTTCGCCGCCTTCGTGCGCTCGCCCTACGCGGCGGCGAACATCCGATCGGTCGACGCGGGCCTTGCCTCGAAGGCGCCGGGTGTCCTCGCGATCCTGACCGGTGCCGATACGCGCGCGGTCGGCAATCTCGCGCGCCCGCGGCCGGTGGAAGGCCGCGGAGGCGCGAAAATGATTCTCTCGATGTGGCCGGCACTCGCCGAGCGGCGCGTCGTGCACGCGGGCCAGCCGGTCGCCGTCGTCGTCGCCGAAACGCAGGCGCAGGCGATGGATGCGGCCGAGCTCGTCGCGGTCGAGTACGAGGAGACGCCGGCCGTCGTCGAAGTGCGCGATGCCGCCGCGGCGGGCGCGCCGCAAGTCTGGCCCGAGGCGCCGGGGAACGTCGCGCTCGACTGGCCCGGTCCCGTGGCCGACGACGGCAGCAACGCGCGCGAGATCGAGCGGATATTCCAGTCCGCCGCGCACCGCGCGCGCATCGCGCTCGTCAACCAGCGCGTGGTCGTCGCGTCGCTCGAGCCGCGCGGCGCGACGGCGAGCTACGATGCGGCAAGCGACGAGCTCACCCTGCGCGCCTGCTCGCAGGGCGCCGGGGGGCTTCGCGACATGCTCGCCGGAGCGTTCAATCTTCCGCCACAGAAGCTGCGCGTCGTCACCGAGGACGTCGGCGGCGCCTTCGGCATGAAGTCGGGTGCCTATCCGGAGTACGCGGCGCTGCTCCTCGCCGCGCGCAAGCTCAAGCGCACGGTGCACTGGATGTCATCCCGCTCGGAAGCCTTCGTGAGCGACAACCAGGGGCGCGACATGTTTCTCGAGGGCGAGCTCGCGCTCGGCCGCAACGGCGAGTTTCTCGCGCTGCGCGTGCAGACGCTCGCCAATCTCGGCGCCTTCGTGACCGGCGCGGGCCTCATCACCACCACCCAGAATTTCGGCCGCTGCCTGTCGAGCGTGTATCGCATACCGCGCATCCAGTGCGACGTCCGCTGCTTGTATACGAACACGGTGCAGACCGGCCCCTACCGCGGCGCGGGGCGTCCCGAGGCCAACTACCTCATCGAGCGCCTCGTCGAGGAGGCGGCGCGCGTCGTCGGGATCGACCGCGTGGAGCTGCGGCGCCGCAATTTCATCGGGCCGGAGGCGATGCCCTACAAGACGCCTGTGGCGGTCACCTACGACAGCGGCGAGTTCGCGGCGATATTCGAGAAGGCGCTCGCGCTCGCCGACTACGGCGGTTTTGCCGGACGGCGCGAGCGCGCCGCGAAACTCGGCCTGCGCCGCGGCATCGGCATAGCGTGTTTCCTCGAGCACGCAGGCGGCGTGCCGGTCGAAAGCGCGGCGGTACGCTTCCCCGGCGGCGACAAGGCGGTGGTTGCGCTCGGCGTGCAGGGCACCGGCCAGGGCCATGCGACCGTGTTCGCGCGGCTCGCCGCGAAGCATCTGGGCGTTGCGGCGGATCGCATCGAGGTGCAGGAAGGCGATTCGCGGCTCGGCGTCCCGAGCGGCGGGACGGTGGCGTCCCGCTCGACCATGCTTGCCGGCACCGCCGTCTATCGCACCGTCGAAACGATCATCGGGAAAGGCCGCAAGGTCGCCGCGCGCATGTTCGAGGCCACCGAGGCCGACATCGACTACCGGGACGGCGCCTTCGAAGTGGCGGGGACCGATCGGCGGCTGCCGCTCTTCGAAGTCGCCGCGAAGGCGGCGGAACTCAAGCGGCGCGGTGAAATCGAGGAGAGCCTCGACAGCGCGGCCAAGGTCGAGCTGCCGCCGACGTTTCCGAACGGCTGCCACCTCGCGGAGGTCGAGATCGATCCCGATACCGGCGTCGCAGCCGTCGTCGCCTACACGGCCGTCGACGATTGCGGCGTCGTGCTCGACGCGACGCTGACCGAGGGCCAGGTTTGCGGTGGTCTCGCCCAGGGCCTGGGCCAGGTGCTGCTGGAGCACGGCGTCTACGACCGCGCCAGCGGCCAGCTTCTCACCGGCTCCTTTACCGATTATGCGATGCCGCGCGCCGACCACATGCCGCCGATCGCCGACGTCTTCCATCCGGTGCCTTGCACCACCAACCCGATCGGCGTCAAAGGCGTCGGCGAGGCGGGAACGACCGGCGCGCTTGCCGCCATCATGAACGCCGTCGCGGACGCGCTGCCGGCCGGCGCGGACCTGATCGACATGCCGGCGACGCCCGAGAAGATCTGGCGGGCCTGCCGGAAAGGCGGGCAAGGCCGGGCTGCCCGCGGCGATTATTGATGCCTGTCAAGCATTTGCCTGCTGGCCCGGAAGTAAAATAACGGCATGAACGACCGGGCTCCGGCCAAACCGCAGCAGGAACAGAAACGCGCTCGGGTACGCGGTTCCCTCAAGGGCCGCAGGGTCGATCCCGAAGCGCGAAACGACATCCAGGCGCTGCTGAAGGAGCATTTTGGAGAAAGCGCGTGCCGGCGCGACCTGCTGATCGAATACCTGCACCGTATCCAGGACCGCTACGGCCATCTTTCGGCCGCGCATCTGGTCGCGCTCGCAGACGAAATGAAGCTCGCGATGACCGAAGTCTATGAGGTCGCGACTTTCTACCATCACTTCGACGTGGTTAAGGAGGGCGACGCGGTGCCGCCCGCGATCACGGTGCGCGTGTGCGACTCGATCGCCTGCGAGATGGCCGGAGCGAAGGAGTTGCTCGCGAAGCTCCCCGGGATTCTCGGCCAGGACGTTCGGGTGCTGCACGCGCCCTGCGTCGGCCGCTGCGAGACCGCGCCCAACGCCATCGTCGGACAGAACCCGCTGCCCTACGCGAGCGTCGAGCAGGTCGCCGCGCTGGTGAAGGCGAAGGCGGTGAAGCATCCCGCGCCGGGCTCGGGGGCGAGGCATCCGCAGAGGGACATCGTCAGCCCGGCCTGTGCCGGCTACACCGCGTATCGAGCGAAAGGCGGCTATGCGCTCGCCAAGGCCTGCATCGAGGGCGAAAAGAAGCGCGAAGACGTGATCGCCGTGATGGAGAACTCGGGCCTGCGGGGCCTGGGCGGCGCGGGCTTCCCTGCGGGGCGCAAGTGGAAGTCCGTCGCCGCGGAGCCCGCGCCCCGGCTGATGGCGATCAACATCGACGAGGGCGAGCCGGGAACGTTCAAGGACCGCTTCTATCTCGAGCGCGATCCGCACCGCTTCATCGAGGGCGCCCTCATCGCCGCCTGGGCGGTCGGGATAGACGAAATCTACGTCTACCTGCGCGACGAATACCACGGCTGCCGCGCCATTCTCGAGAAGGAGCTTGCAGCGCTGCAGGCCGATCCCCCGTGCAAGCTGCCTGCGATCCATCTTCGCCGCGGAGCGGGCGCCTATATCTGCGGCGAGGAATCGGCGATGATCGAGTCGATCGAAGGCAAGCGCGGCATGCCGCGCCTGCGCCCGCCCTACGTCGCGCAGGTGGGCCTGTTCGGCCGGCCCACGCTCGAGCACAACATGTAAACGCTGCACTGGGTCCGCGAGATCCTCGAGCGCGGCGCCGACTGGTTCGCGTCCCAGGGGCGCAACGGCCGCAAGGGGCTGCGCTCGTTCTCGGTGAGCGGCCGCGTGAAAAAGCCCGGCGTGCATCTCGCGCCGGCCGGGATCACCGTGAAGGAGCTGATCGCCGAGTACTGCGGCGGGATGCTGGACGGCCACGCTTTCTACGGCTACCTGCCCGGCGGCGCCTCGGGCGGGATCCTCCCCGCGTCGATGTCCGACATCCCGCTCGACTTCGATACGCTCAACCAGTACGGCTGCTTCATCGGCTCGGCCGCGGTGGTGATTCTCTCGGACAAGGACCGCGCGACGGCCGCGGCGCGCAACCTGACGAGATTTTTCTCCGAAGAATCCTGCGGCCAGTGCACACCCTGCCGCGTGGGAACGGCGAAGACGCTCAGGCTGATCGATGAGAAGAAGTGGGACCAGCCGCTTCTGAAGGAGCTTTCCCAGGCCATGATGGACGCATCCATATGCGGGCTGGGTCAGGCGGCGCCCAACCCGGTGCTTTCCGTGATGAAATACTTCCCGAACGAGATCGCCTGATGGGCGGAGGTGACGCATGGACCGTATAAGCACCGCGCAGGCGGCGACGATGCCCGTCGAGTTCAAGCTCAACGGCAGGGCCGTCGTCGGCCGGTCGGACGAGACCTTGATCCAGACCGCCAAGCACTACGGCATCGACATCCCCCACCTTTGCTACAAGGAAGGCATGCGGCCGGACGGCAACTGCCGCGCCTGCATGGTCGAGATCAAGGGCGAACGCGTGCTCGCGCCTTCCTGCTGCCGCACTCCGAAGGACGGCATGGAAGTGACCACCGACAGTGCGCGCGCGGTCGCCAGCCAGAAGATGGTGCTCGAGCTCCTGCTCTCGGACATTCCGGAGAAATCCTACACGCTCGATTCCGAGCTCGATCACTGGGCCAAGGCGCTGAAGGTCGGCAAGCCGCGCTTCGAGTCGCGGCACCAGCCGAAGTCCGACCTGTCGCATGCGGCGATCGCGGTGAACCTGGACGCTTGTATACAGTGCACGCGCTGCGTCAGGGCCTGCCGCGAGGAACAGGTGAACGACGTCATCGGCTACGCGTTCCGCGGCGAGCGCTCCAAGATCGTCTTCGACCTCGACGATCCCATGGGCAATTCGACCTGCGTCGCCTGCGGCGAATGCGTGCAGGCCTGCCCGACCGGTGCACTGATGCCCGCGCGCGAGGTCGGCAAGATCGTCGCCGACAAGACCGTGGACTCGGTCTGCCCCTACTGCGGCGTGGGCTGCCTGCTCACCTACAACGTCAAGGGCAACAAGATCCTCTGGGTGCAGGGCCGCGAAGGGCCCGCCAACAGCAGCCGCCTGTGCGTGAAGGGGCGCTACGGCTTCGACTACGTGCAGCACAAGCACCGCCTCACCAAGCCGCTCATCCGCAAGCCTGGCATGAAGAAGCACAAGGACTTCGTCGTCGACCCCGACAACTGGTCGCAGGTGTTCCGCGAAGCAAGCTGGGAAGAAGCGCTCGATTTCGCCGCGAAAGGCCTGCGCGACATCCGCGATGCTAAAGGAGAATTCGACGGCAAGAAGGCACTCGCCGGTTTCGGGTCCGCCAAGTGCACGAACGAGGAAGCCTATCTCTTCCAGAAGCTGGTGCGCACCGGCTTCGGCTCGAACAACGTCGACCACTGCACACGCTTGTGCCACGCCTCCTCGGTCGCGGCGCTGATGGAGGGCATCAACTCCGGCGCGGTGTCGAACCAGGTTCGCGACGTGATGAAGGCGGAAGTGATCTTCCTGATCGGCGCCAATCCCACGGTGAACCACCCGGTCGCGGCGACCTGGATGAAAAACGCGGCGAAAGCCGGCGTGAAGCTGATCGTCGCCGATCCGCGCCGCGGCGAGCTCTCGCGTCACGCGACCTACGTCCTGCAGTTCAAGGCCGACACCGATGTCGCGCTCCTGAACGCGATGCTGCACACCATCGTCGAGGAGGGCTTGGTCAACGAGGCCTTCATCCGCGACCGCACTTCGGGCTACGAAGCCTTGGCCGAGAACGTGAAGAAGTTCTCCCCCGAGGCGATGGCACCCATCTGCGGCATCGACGCGAAAACGATACGCGAGGTCGCTCGCCTCTACGCGACTTCGAAAGCCTCGATCAT
>JBGQKQ010000012.1:0-25891 GCA_041499655.1 Gammaproteobacteria bacterium | reverse complement strand
TGCCTCAATTCGGGCACCGCCACGGCGGCGTTGATTTCCCTGTTCAGCCGTTCGATCACTGCCCGCGGCGTCCTGGCTGGCGCGGCGACGCCGTTCCACGCCGAGGCTTCGTAGCCGGGCACGCCCGCCTCGGCGAGGGTCGGGATGTCGGGAAGCCCGGCGAAGCGATGGTCGAAGGTGACGGCGAGCGCGCGAAGACTGCCGCTCTTGATGTGCGGAATCACAGGAGCGAGGATCTCGACCATGCCTTGCAGGTCGTTGCCCTTCAGTGCGGTGATGATCATGGGCGTCGCTTTGAACGGCACTGTCTGGAAATCCAGGGCGGCCATCGACTTGAACAACTCTGCGGCGATGAACTGGGTGGCGCCGATGCTGGTCGTGCCGACGTTGAGCTTGCCGGGACTCGCCTTCGCGGCGGCGATGAAATCCTTCACCGATTTGTAGGGCGAGTCGGAGTTGACGAGCAGCACGAGCCCGAAGAAGCCTACCGTCGATATCGGCGCAAAGTCGCGCACCGGATCGTAGGGCAGCGACTTGAACATCGACACGCTGACCGCGTGTCCCTGGTTGAGCCACAGGAGCGTGTAGCCGTCGGGCTCGGCCTTCATCACGGCCTCGGTTGCGACGATCTGGCCGGCGCTCGGCCGGTTGTCGATGATGACTTGCTGGCCGAGAGTCTGCGAGAGCCTTTGCGCGAGCACGCGCGCGGTGATGTCGGCGACGCCTGCTGCAGCGTAGGGCAGCAGGATCTTCACCGGCTGGTTCGGATAGTTCTGGGCGAGTGCACCGGCGCTCGATGCCAGGAGGACCAGGCCGCCCAGAAGCAGCGCCCGGCGCACGCTGCAAGCTCCGCTCTCGCCGTTCTCGATCTCCGGCAGATCCATGCGATCGCTCCTCCTGAAGAAGGCCAATTGTAAGGTGAAATCCGGGCGGCCCTCGGAGAGGTCCGCCCGAGGCCCTTAGCCGGAGCGCTGAGCCCGCGGCCTGTCTCTGCGAACCGGAAGGCTGCGGCGGGACACGCGATCGGTAAGCCACTTGACTGCCTGCCGGGCACGGCCGGTGACGAACGCAGGCGGCAACTGGGTGTAATCGTCGTTGAATACCTCGAGGCTGTAGTCGCCGCGGTAACCCTTCTGATCCAGCCTGCGCACGAGATCGGC
Organism: Gammaproteobacteria bacterium; assembly: GCA_041499655.1. Classification (GTDB taxonomy): domain Bacteria; phylum Pseudomonadota; class Gammaproteobacteria; order Burkholderiales; family SG8-39; genus VBDM01. The sequence continues at coordinate 24,731 of JBGQKQ010000012.1, read as the reverse complement.
CACTTCCTCCCCGTGCAAACCCTCTCCCGGGAAGACGCGGAAATGCCTCGCGGTATTGATTCGCTCTTCAATCGAGGGCAGCTCCCGCCACATGAAATCCGAGAGCTGAACGAGAAACACCTTCTGCAGATCGATGAGATCCAGCTCGTCGAGTTCGGTTCGCGTAGCCAGCATGTGGAACGAATCGAGCTCGAGGCCCAAGTTGGAGCGATTCGCGGCCGCAACGATGTTCCAGGCTTGCGGGAACTCCTTTACGCGCTTGCCCCAGGAGAGCGCCTCGTAGGCGACGCGTATCCCCAACGGCACGGCGAGCATCGCGAGCTTGCGCAGATCACGCGCCAGGACGTCCGGGTCACCGCTGGCGTGAGCCGAGGTCGACGAGCACACCACTAGCAATTTCGAGCCCAGCGCACGGCACATGACGAGCATGGCCTTGGCGATGTCGAGCTTGTAGGCGTGCAGATGATCGGGCAGCCCTTCGAAGTCGCGCAGCGTCTGGAATCCGGTGACGCGCAGCCCGCTTTGGCGCACCAGCGCGATCGCGGCTGCCTCACCGCCCGGATGCTCGACGATATCGCGCGCCGACACCATGATCTGGCTGAAGCCTGCATCGCGCACCGCCTTCAGCTTGGCCTCGAGCGAGCCGGCCAGCGTAATGGTGTCCATGCCGAAGTTGTCCTGGTTCACGGCTGTCCCCGGCCGCCGGGCGCACCCGGCTTGAGATGGCTCACCACGAGCTCGAACGTGACGCCGCCGAAGTAGACTTGCGTGAGCGCGCCTTTCTCGCTGGGCTGCACCGATCCGTGGTCGATAAAGATCACGCCTCGCTCCTTGAGGACGCGCGTCGCGGCGCGCACGTCAGGAGCGCCCAGGCCGATGCGCAGCAGGTTCTCCTCCCAGTGGATGTCCTCCGAGCCTGGCGGGGGCTCCACGAGCTGCAGATAGAATTTCCGGCACGGGCTTTCGAGCAGGGTGCCCTTGGGCATCACGCCGAAGAACTTTCCCTCCGGCAGCACCGTGAAGCCGAGCAGCTGCTCGTAGAACTCCAGCCAATCGGCGGTGCGATCCTCCAAGATCGATTGCACGATGCCGAAGTAGTGCAGCCCGGCGAGTGCGAGTGGGCGGCTTTCCGCGCCCGGCAGGGGTACGAAATCGACGTCGTAAATCGAAAAGTCCCGGTACCGGTCGACGAAATAGATCAGGCTGTCGCCCACCCCGTGTATGCCGGGAATATTCAGCTCCATCGCGGAGGCACGAGTCGGCATCTCCCACGCGCCGAGATCGAGCGAGCGGCGCCAGGCGAAGGCCGCGTCCCGCACGCGCAGGGCGATGGCCTTGAGCTCCGGCGTGGCCGCGGGCGCGCTCATGCCGGGGAGCGCATCAGGGTGGGCGTTGACAATCAGGTTCATGGTGCCCTGGCGATAGAGCGTCACCTCGCGCGATCGATGCCGTGCTATGGGCACAAACCCCATGGACTGAAGGACCGATCCGAGCGCCTGCGGCTGCGACGTGGCGTACTCGATGAATTCGATACCGTCCATCCCCAGGGGATTGTTGGGTTCGGGATTGGGTTCGCGGACCGTCATCGGCGGCCTCTCTACTTCTTTCTATCGCCCGCCTGCACGGCCGACACCGCGGCGCGCAGCGCGAGCAGGTAGCTGTCGACGCCGAATCCGCAGATCTGCCCCTTCGCGATCCCGGCGACGACCGAGTGATGGCGAAATTCCTCGCGGGCGTGGATGTTCGACATGTGCACCTCGACGATCGGCACCGTGAGGATCGAGAGCGCGTCGCGGATGCCGTAGCTGTAATGCGTCCAGGCGCCGGCATTGATGAGGACGGCGTCGGTCTTCTCGGCGTGCGCCTTGTGGATGCGCTCGCACATCCCGGCTTCGCTGTTGGTCTGGAAGGTTTCGACCGAAATGCCGAGCTCCTTCGCGAGCGCCTGCAGCCGCGCGTCGATCTCCGCGAGCGTGATGGTGCCGTAGTGGACCGGATCGCGCTTGCCGAACATGTTGAGGTTGATGCCGTGAAGCACCAGGACGTTCATGGAAGCTCTTCCTTTTTTTCAGCGATCCGCCAAGTGTACAACCCGGGCGGTCTTCGCGGCTTCGGCGATCGCTTCGGTACGACGGCAATGCGGGTCAGACCTCCTCCGACCTCAGGAGGTATGCGAGATCATAGACGGCCGACTCCTTGGACGCGACGCCGACCTCGCTGGTGAGCAGCGCCTCGATCTTCGGTCTCACGCACTCCAGCTCGCGACGCCCGATGCCGTCGGCCATCACCACCGCGTCGAACACCTCCTCGCCCGTGAGCTTGCGCAGCTCGGATTCCCTGGTCTGCACCCGCGTGACCGTCGGCTCGGCCAGGCCGATGTGGACGCTCGTGACTCCGTCCAGCGGCATGATCTCATAGGCGAGGGCGTGGCTTTGGGCGACGAAGACGCCTTTGCCCGCGTCGGACATGAAGTTCACGCGGAGGGTCGCGATCGCACCCCCGATCCCTTTGCCGACGCTGACGAGGGTGCGGCACGCGGAGCGCACGAAATTGGTGAAGTGCGGCTGCACCCGGTTCGACCAGGCGGAGGGCGCATTGAGGCGCGCGCGATAAGGCTCCGACCCGAAGACATCGATGGTCCGAGCCTCGTAGAGCGTGAAGTAGCGATGCTTGTCCAGGTTCCAGTCCACCCAGCGCCGCCCGGCTTCGAAACCGGGCACGCCGAGCCGCTCGGGCATGTGCTCCCGGGTGTGCCAGAGGTTGTACTCCGGCTCACCCTCCGCCTTGATGTCATGCCAGATCGCCAGGAATCCCGAGCCTTTCAGGGGCATGACGATCTCATCGCGGGCGGCAGCCTGGGGTGCGGCAGATGCTGCGATTCTATCGGGTCTCAGCCCTTGTAGCCCATGAGCCGGGGCAGGAAGAGCACGAGGTCCGGTATGAAGGCAATCAGCGCCAGGGTAGCGATCATTACGGCGATAAACGGCGCAGCGTCCACCACGATCTCCCGCAAGGATACCTTCGTAATCCTGACCATGATGAATAGCAGCAGGCCGTATGGCGGCGTGACCAAGCCGATCATGATGTTCACGACCGCGGTCACGCCGAAGTGCACCGGGTCGATGCCGAGCGCGACCGCTGTCGGGAGCAGCACCGGCAGGATAATCAGGATGATCGTGGTGCCTTCCAGGAGGCAACCGAGGATCAGCAGCAGCACGTTCACGAACAGCATGTAGCCGAACGGCGAGAGATGGGACGCCGTCAGCATGGCGCTGAGCGTCTTGGGGATGTTCTCGACCGTAACCACGTAGTTGAACACCATCGCACCGGCGATCAGCATGCCGATGGATGTCGAGATCTTGCCGGTGTTCAGCAGCGATCTGTAGACATCGCTCCAGCTGAGGGCACGATAGTAGAACGCCGATATCAGCAACGCATAAAACGCAGCGAGGGCGGCGGCCTCCGTGGGCGTCGTGATCCCGCTGTAAAGGCTGCCGAGAAGGATCACCGGCATCATCAGCGCGGGGAAGGCCTCCCAGGTGATGCGCGGCAGCTCGCGCAGCGGAACGGCTCTCTCGACCGGGAAGTTTTTCTTCCGGGCGATATAAACGATCAGCGACATCTGCGCGATGCCCAGCATCAACCCCGGCACGACGCCGCCGAGAAACAGGTAGCCGACGGAGGTGTCGGAAACCAGAGCGTAGATCACCAGCGGAATCGAGGGCGGAATAATGGGCCCGATGACCGCTGCAACCGCCTGCAGGGCGGCGGCGAAGCTCGGCCGGTACTTGCCGTCCTGCGTCATCATCGCCTGCATCAACTTGCCGGTGGCTGCGGCATCCGCGAGGGCCGAGCCCGACATGCTGGAGAGGATCACGTTTTGCACGACCACGACCAGGGCCAGGCCGCCGCGGAAACGCCCGACGAAGGCGTTGCAGAAGCGCACCAGCCGCTCCGTGATGCTGCCGCTGGTCATGAACTCCGCCGCCAGCATGAACAGCGGAATAGCGAGCAGCACGAAGCTGCTATACATACCGTTGGACAGCTGCTCGGCGGCGGTCCCGACATCGACACCGGCCAGAAAGAAATAGAGAATCGATCCCCCGATCATGGCGTGGCCGACCGGCAAGCCGAACAGGGTCAGGCCGACGATCGCCATGATCGTCAGGGAGAAAGGACTGGTGAAATTCAAAGGCCGGGCTCCGCGGAGGTTGAACCGGCTGCGTCGGGATCTTTGCCGCGCAGCAAGTGCCAAAGAATCCAGACATAACGGACGACAACGGCAACGACGTAGAACGCGAAGATCGAGAACAGAACGTCCATCCGGATGTGGAGGTAAGAGCTCCGTTCGACCTTCATGAAGGTGATGTACTTGAGAGTCGCCGGGAGCGAGGCGGCATACAGGATCACGATCGAGAGTCCGGTGACGATACCCATGACGCGAGCCGCGCGGCGGCCCACCGCCCCGGAGAGGAGATCGATGCGGATTTCGTCGCTTTCCTTCGCGACGAAGCCGGCGCCCCAAAGCACCAGCCACAACCACGCAATCACCGAAAGCTCGGAGGTCCAGCCGATCGGAAAGTTGAACAGATACCGGAAAACGATCTGTATTATGAAAGCGACGAACAGAATGGCCAGCATGCCCGCGAGAATATTCTCCGCGCGGCGCCGCAGCCATGTCGCGGCCTTCGGAATGAACGGTGTCATGTATGTCCGGATCTTTTGGCGCTTGCTTGTCAACCCGGTAGGTGGTGACGCATGCTGCATAAACATACCACCGGCCGCGGACGCGACCGGTGGTATGCAAGCACCAGGAATTACTTCAGGGCGTTGATCTTCTCCAGCATCCCTTTCGGCCATTCCTTCGCTTCGTCTGAGCCCAGGTATATCTTCTGCGCGTTCTCGCGGAAGGCATTGACGTTCGGGGTGTACACCTCGAGGCCCATTTTCTTGAAGCTGTCAGCCAACTCCGCTTCGCGCTTCAGGTGCTCCCCCGCGCTCCAGGCGATGGCCTTGTCGGCGGCGGCCTGGAAGGCCTTCTGCTTGGCGGGCGACATACTGTTCCAGGTCTTCAGGTTCACCGTAAGCAGGTCGTAGCCGACGAGGTGCGAGGTGAGCACGATCTGCGACATGACCTCGTAGAACTTCATGTTCTGCACGTTCGGCAGCGGGTTGTCCTGGCCGTCGATCGCGCCGGTTTGCAGGCCGGTATAGACCTCGGCATAAGCCATCGGCGTGGGATTCGCACCAATCGAGCGGCCAAGGAGCTGCCACGCATCGCCGGGGGGCATGCGCAGCTTGATGCCGGCCATATCGGCCGGCGTGGAAATCTTTTTCTTCGATTTCAGTCCGACCTGGCGGGTGCCGAAGAACGTCGGCCCGAGGATTTTCACCTTGACCTGATCTTCGACCATCTTCTTCATCTGCGCGCCGAGATCGCTGGCGAAAAAGACACTCAGGTGGTGGGCATCGCGGAACAGGTAGGCCGAGGTCAGAATCGACCAGGCCGGGATCTGCTTGGAGATATCCTGCGGGGCGATATTACCCATCTCCAGGTTGTCGCGCTGCAGGGCTACGAGTTCAGTGCCTTGCTTGAACAAGGTGCCGGCATAGTACGGCTCGACCTTGAAGTCGCTTTCGACGTCCTTGGCGAACATGCGGATCATGTCCGCACGGATGTCCTTGTCGGAGAACACTGCCGCAAAGCGGATGACGGGCTTGGCTTGTGCTCCGGCGGGCAACGCGTACGCAGCAGCAAGGGCGGCGCCTGCCTTTAGCGCCGAACGACGGTTCATCTTAAAGTCCATGTTCAACCTCCTTCCATCAAGTATAGGTGACCAGACGCGGCGGCGAACGGCAAATACCGCCTCTGGAATCCCCGCGGGCCTGCCCGGCGCGAAGGCGATGCGATCCGGGGCATCCCGCGATGGGGGCCCCGGGTTCCTGCTTCTTAGAACTTGAATACGGCGCCGAACGCGGCCATCCGGATCCTTTGACCGTTGACGTCACCCGGTGCAGTGAAGGTCTTGGTCAGACCCGCCGAGCCCGACGGACGGAATCCCGCGTTGGGATCGTTGGAGAGCGAATTTCCGAGGCCGTACACCATGAATTCCTTGGTGACGTCCCAGTAGGCGCCGATGCCCCAGCCGTCCGCGTTCTTGCCGCCGCCGGAGTCGTCCTTGATTTTCCCGTAGAGGCCGCCGACACGCACTTGCGGGGTAATCTTGTAGTCGACCGAAACCTGGGAGATGTTGTAGAGGGTATTGGCGCCCGTGTCGGTACCCGTTACCAGCGCTCCGGTGGTTCCCAATGGGTTGCCGCCGTTGTTCAGCGTTCCCCCGGTGCCCGCCGTCGTGCTCTGGTTGTTCGACCGAATGTAGACCAGATACACCTTACCCATGCCGTAGTCGTAGTTGCCATAGAAGTTGCTGTAGTAGACCGTCTTGTCTACGACGGCGCCTGCCGGCGGCTTGCCCGCGATTCCGGCGTAGCCGACGCGGAAGGGACCTTTTTCGTAGTCCAGCGCGCCCTGGTACACCGCCTGGTTGGTGCTGTGCTGCGGCTGGGACCCCTGGATCGAGTAGTGAGCCTCGGCGAGAAATCCCGCCCAACGGGGCGAGATGTAGGCGAGGTCGCTGTCGTAACGGGAAGGAGTGCCGAAGGTATTGACCACCGAACCCAGGGTCCGTCCGGTGAAATCGATGTATGAGCCGCGGTAGAAGATCGCCGTGTTCTGCCGGCCCGCGCGGAATTCGCCCACCGGTGTCGCGACGCCCGCCCAGAGCTGGCGGTCGAAAAGGCGCGTCGCGTCGGCCTGGGTTCCATTGGTTTCGTTCAAACCCTGCTCCAGGTTGAACGTCGCGGCATAGCCCTTCCCGAGATCCTTGCTGCCTTTCACACCCAACCGCGTACGCAGATAGGCGCCGTCCTGAAGCGCTATGAGCTTGCTGCCCGAGCTGCTGGTCATGTAGCTGAGGTAGTAGTCGATGTCGCCGTACAACTGGACATTGGCTCCATCCTTGCTGTAGCTCAGGACCCCCTGCGCGCTGGAAACCCCTGCCGAGATCGAGGCCAATGCGCCGAACGTCAGCGCGATCCTTCTTGCTTTCATGATGCTCCTCCTTAGATGGTTCGTTTCGGTCGATGCGATGACAGCGACTCTCACTTGGCTTGATGCGGCTTCCTCCCAAGGTTGAGCGAAAGCACGCGGCCCCCCAGTTTCCGTGCGCGCTTCGATCTGCCGATCGCTTCGGACAAATGCTCCTGTCCGATTAGTCGGGCACTGCGGATGTTATTTAGGAAGAGCGCGGAACCAAATGGGCACAGCACGCAAATGCGCGTTAATCGCTCAACCTCGGTCGATAAGCGCCCAGTTTCGGCAGCGCTTGCGACGGTCCGTCACAGAGGATGGCGCCCGGAAGGCCGGGCGCGGATTGCGGAAGGGGCGGGCCTAGAGCAGCGTTCGCAGCGAGTATTCGGCTTCTTGAAGGAGCGGCAACGCGCGGGTGATCGCGTGATCGGATGTCTCCTGCTCCATCGCCAGGCTGATGCCGATCGCGCCGACGACGCCCGCGTTGCGGGTGCGGATCGCCACGCCGATTCCCCGCACTTTTCGTTCCAGCTGCTGCTCGAGCAGCGCGTATCCCTTGCGCCGGGCGTTGTTGATGAGCTCGCGCATCCCGTCCTGGGTCGTTACGGTATACGGTGTGTACGGCATGAAGGTGCGCCCGGTCAGCCACCGGTCCACTTCCCGGGAAGGCAGGCACGACAGCAGCGCGATTCCCGCGGATGACAGGTTCGCCGCCACGCGCGCCCCTATTACGAACCCGTTGTGGACGCGGGTGGAGCCATCACGCGCCACGCAGACGACGTCGTCTTCGTCCAGCACTGCGAAATAGCTGGCGCCGTCGAGCTCGGCGCTGATTTGCTGGAGGAAAGGCTGCACCGCGCGCGGGACCTTGGCGGAATCGCAGTAGGACCAGCCCAGCCTCAGCACGCGCGGCGTCAGCCAGAACAGCCGGCCGTTGCTCTCCACGTACCCGAGATGGTTCAGCGTCCTGAGGTAGCGGCGCGCCGCCGTGCGGGTGATCCCCGTGCGCCACGCGGCGGTAGAGGGCGTGAGACGGGGATGGGTGTCGTTGAACGCCTCGATGATGCGCAGGCCCTTTTCGAGACCTGCGATCCAATCGCGTTTGTCGAGCGCGGGTTTCTTTGCCATGCCTCCTCCCAAAAAAAGCGCGCGAAAGTCGCCCCTGATCGGCCGATTATCGCGCACAAGCACCCCCAAGCCAATGGACGCGGGGCGACCCGGCTCCTACCATCATGTCGCCGCGGACCTGTATGCGGTGGAGTTCAACCTATGGTTACGATCGAAACGGCCAAACCGCTTACCGACGAGCAACGGCAGGAATTGGACGCCGCGTTCGAGCGTGCAAAGAGAGCGCTCGCCGCCGTCGAAAGCTACAGCCAGGAAAAGGTCGACCGCCTTTGCAGGGCTGTCGCCTGGGCGGTCGCGAACAAGAAGACATTCGCGCGCCTGGTCGAGATGGGAATCGCCGAAAGCGGCCTCGGGGACGCGGACAGCCGGATGGGCAAGCGCCTGAAGATCCGCGGCGTGCTGAGGGACGCCTTGCGCCAGAAGAGCGTGGGCATCATCGAGGAACTGCCCGAAAGGGGCCTGGTCAAATACGGCAAGCCCGCCGGCATCATCGCCTGCATCGTGCCGACCACGAATCCCGATCTCACTCCGGCGGGTAACGCCATCTACGCCATCAAGGCGCGCGACGTCGTCATATTCTCGCCCCACCCGCGCTCCAAGAAGACCTCGTTCGAAACCGTGCGGCTGATGCGCGAAGCGCTCGAGCGCGCGGGGGCGCCGGCCGACATGCTGCAGTGCCTGACCAGGGTGAACATCCCGATGTCGCAGGCCCTCATGGCGCGGGCGGATCTGGTGCTGGCCACGGGAGGGCAAGCGATGGTGCAGGCCGCGTACAGCTCGGGGACTCCCGCCTATGGCGTGGGCGCCGGCAATTCCACGATGATCATCGACGAGACCGCCGACATCGAGGAAGCGGCACGCAACACGCGCCTCAGCAAGACGTCCGATTTCGGCTCGGGCTGCTCTGCCGACGGCAACCTGCTCATCGAGGCGGGCATTTTCGATCGCCTGCTCGCGCAACTGCAGAGCGAGGGAGGGTATCTCGCCTCGGAAACCGAAAAGGCAGCGCTTCGCCGCGTGATGTGGGACGGCGAGGGCCATCGCCTGCCCGACACCGTCGCGATTGCTCCGCAAAAACTCGCGGCGGCCGCGGGCTTCAGCATACCTTCCGATCGCAAGTTTCTCATCGTGCGCGGGGACGGCATCGGAAGACAACATCCTTTCTCGAGCGAGAAGCTCACGACTCTGCTCGCTGTCTACCGGTACGAAGGCTTCGACCAGGCTCTGGAGATGATGCACGCCATCTACGAGGTCGGCGGCAAGGGGCACTCCTGCGGCATCTATTCGTTCAACCAGGACCATATCCACCGGCTCGCACTGGCGGCGCCGGTGAGCCGGATCATGGTGCGCCAGCCGCAGTCGAAGGCGAACGCCGGCGCGTTCAACAACGGTATGCCGATGACCTCCAGCCTGGGCTGCGGTACCTGGGGCGGCAACATCGTCTCCGAGAACGTGCACCTCAAGCACTACCTCAACACCACCTGGGTGTCGGTGCCGATTCCGGAGGATCGTCCTTCGGACGAGGAGCTCTTCGGCGAGTTCTACGATCCGGCGCTCGAAGCCGATTCCGCGCAAATAGCCGCCTGAGCCAGGAGAAGCGAATGAAAGAGCTCATATCCCGTCAGCTGGTGAAGTACCTGGAAGCCCGCGGCGTCGAGCACGTGTTCGGCCTGTGCGGCCACACCAACATCGCGGTTCTCGCGGAGATGGCCAAGAGCCGCATCAAATTCGTCAACGTGCGCCATGAGCAGATCGCCGCGCACATGGCCGACGGCTACGCCCGGGCGAAGAAGAAGACCGCGGTGGTGCTCTCGCACCTCGGCCCCGGGCTCACCAACGCGGCGACGGGCGTGGCGAACGCCTCGCTCGACTCGGTGCCGATGGTCGTCATCGCCGGAGACGTGCCGACCCACTATCACGGCAAGCATCCGCACCAGGAAGTGAATCTGCACGCGGATGCGTCGCAGTTCGAGATCTACCGGCCGTTCGTGAAGCGCGCCTGGCGCGTGGATCAGCCTCATCTCTTTCCCGAGATCATCGCAAAGGCGTTTGCGCTCGCCGAAAGCGGCCGGCCCGGCCCCGTGCTTGTCGATGTGCCCATGGACATTTTCTCCAAGGAAGTCGATGTCGCGCTGTTCGAGCGCCTGCAGTCGAACGCCGGTGCGCTGCGCAAGCCGGCGCTCGACGAGGACACGGCCGCCGAAATCGTGCGCAAGCTCGTGGCAGCAAACCGCCCCCTCGTCTACGCAGGCGGCGGCGTCCTGCTGGCCGAAGCCGCCGACGAGCTGCGTGAATTCATAGACCATCTGCAGATTCCCGTCGCGCACACCCTGATGGGCAAAGGAGCGCTGCCGGACGACCACCCGTTCGTACTCGGCATGACGGGGTTCTGGGGTACCCGGTTCATCAACGATCAGTGCCGGTCGGCAGACTGGATTCTGGGGCTGGGCACGCGCTTTTCCGAAGCCGACTGCAGCTCCTGGGAGCCCGAGTACACGTTCAACTTTCCGCCGACCCGCCTGATCCACATCGACATCGATCCGACGGAGATCGGCCGCAACTTCCCGGTCGAAATCGGAGCCGTCGCCGACCTCAAGCTGGCGCTCTCGGCGCTCAATCGGGCCGCGCGCAAGCTGCTTCCGGAGGGCATCCAGCGTCCGGAGCGCCAGGGAGAAATCGCCGCCGCCCGCGCCCTGTTCCTCGCGGGCAATCGCGCGCACGCGCAAAGCAACGACTATCCGATGCGGCCGGAGCGGATTCTCGCCGATGTTCGCGCGGTCCTGCCACGGAACGCGTTCATCACCACCGACGTCGGCTGGAACAAAAATGGAGTCGGGCAACAGTTCCCGATCTACGAGCCGGGCAGCATCTTCACACCGGGCGGCTACGCCACGATGGGTTTCGGTGCTCCCGCCGCGCTGGGTGCGAAGCTCGCTCGCCCCGAGCGCGTCGTCGTCGCGCTGGTCGGCGACGGCGGTTTCGGCCAGAACCCGGCGCTGCTCGCGACCGCGTTCGAGCAAGACATCGCGGTGGTCTGGGTCATCATGAACAACTGCGCCTACGGCACGATCGCCGGCCTGGAAAAAGCCCACTTCGGGACGACCTACGGCACGGTCTTCGAGAAGGACGGCAAGCCTTATTCGCCCGACTACGCCGCGATCGCAAGGGCCTACGGCATAGACGGGGTCAAGATCGAATCTGCGGCCCAATTCAGGCCCGCCCTCGAGCGGGCAATCAAGTCCAACCGGTCCTGCGTGATCGACGTAATCATGCAGAACGAACCGGTTCCGACCGCGGGGCACTGGAACATCATGGACATCTACTCCCCCGGCAGGAAGGTGCACCACGCAAGCACCGCGGTGGCGGCCAAGTGAAACGCGAGTATTCCCTCGCCCACCTGACCGCGCTGTCCCTGTCCCCGCCGAGGTTGGTCGAGGTCGCGGCCCGCGCCGGCTACGGTTACGTGGGATTGCGCCTGAACCGGGTCACGCCGACCGAGCCGCTCTATGCGCTCGCTGACGATCGGGTGCTGATGGCGGAAACGAAAGCGCGACTCGCCGACACCGGGGTCGCCGTGCTGGATATCGAGCTCGCACGGATGGGGCCGGACAATGACGCGCGGAGCTACCTGCCCATTCTCGAAGCGGGCGCCGAGCTGGGAGCGACTCACGTCCTTACGCAACTGCCCGATCCGGATCGCGCCCGTGCCGTCGGGCGCTTTGTAGCATTGTGCGAGCTGGCCAGGCCTCTGGGCCTGGGCATCGATCTCGAGTTCATATCGTGGACGGAGACCCCGGACCTTGCTACTGCGGCCAGGGTGCTGCAGGAGGCGGGTCAATCCAACGCAGGCATCTTGGTAGACACGCTGCATTTCGCGCGCTCCGGTTCCAGTCTCGAAGACCTGAAAAGACTGCCTCGCGAGTGGTTCCGTTACGTCCAGGTCTGCGACGCGCCGGCGCAGGGACCGGCGACCAAGGAAGAGATCATCCACGCCGCTCGTTTCGCACGCCTGTTCCCCGGAGAGGGCGGCCTTGGCGTCCGCGAGATTCTTGCCTGCCTCCCGCCGGCAATCCCGTGCTCTCTGGAGATCCCGCGGGCGTTTCTCTCGAAGCTCCTGGGAGTCGAGGAATACGTGAAACTGGCGATCAGAGCGACGGACAACTATCTGAACGCGCCTGACGACGAAGGCTCGGCGTCAAGCGTTACCGATTCTCCGGCAGGGCTTACCATACCCGAACAGCATCGTTCTTGAGTGAGCCGAGGAGCGCACACTCCGGGCCGGCGTTTGGCCTAGTCCTCGAACAGCGAATGTCTGCCGACGAAAAATGAGACAAAGGGAAAGCCAGAACGGAGGCGTGAGCGCCGCGGTATCGGGTTCGGCGACAAAGACCAAGTTCCTGGTCGGCCTGATCGGCGAAGGAATCCAGGGATCGCGCTCCCCGGCGCTGCACGAGCAGGAAGCCCGGTGTCAGGGACTCACGCTGCACTATGAGCTCATCGACCTTGCACAGGGAGGGCAGGGCATTGCCGACCTGCCCCGGCTGATCGAATCGGCGGAAGCCGTCGGATTCGACGGACTCAACATCACCTACCCGTGCAAGCAGGCTGTGCTGCCGTTCCTCGACGAGCTTTCGGACGAAGCCCGTGCCATCGACGCAGTCAATACGGTGGTGTTCCGTGACGGCAAGCGCAAGGGGTTCAACACGGATAGCGCGGGATTCTTCATCCCGTTCCGCGAAAAGCTAGGAGACGTTTCCCGGCAGGCCGTAGTGTTGGTCGGCGCCGGTGGCGCGGGGGCGGCCATAGCGTATGCGGTCCTCACCGCAGGCGCTGCGCGCCTGTTCATCGTCGACCGCGACGAAGGGCGCGCGAAGGTGCTCGCGCAAAGGATGGCACAGCGGTTTCCGGAACGGCTTCTCGCATCCACCGACGACGTCGCATCCGTAGTCAAGCGGGCCGACGGCGTGATCCACGCCACTCCAACGGGAATGGCGGGCCACCCCGGTCTTCCGTTCGATCCGTCCCTGCTGCGACGCGAGATGTGGCTCGCAGAAGTCGTCTATGTGCCGCTCGAGACCGAGCTCCTGCGTGCCGCGCGGGAACGGGGTTGCCGCACTCTGGACGGCGGGGGAATGGCGGTGTGGCAGGCGGTCGAGGCCTTCGAGCACTTCACGGGCATCGAGCCCGATGCTGCGCGCATGGAAGCCCATTTCCGGAAAATCGTCGCGGGCACTGCCTCCAAGTGACGGGGGCGCGAGCGGCGGTTTCCTTCAGCGGGGAACCCAGCAGTCTTCGCGCACGCGGAACACACCCTGCGCGGTCTCGCCGAGGACGCCTTTTCGTAGTGCTTCGCTGAAGTACGCCCCTTCGAGCGCCTTTGTCGGCTCGGGGTCGCCGATCGGAAAGGGCTGGTCCGAGCCGAGCATGACGCGCCCGGGAGCCTTCTTCGCCAGGTACTCGAGGGAGTCCGCGTCGAAGACGCAGGAATCGAAGTACATCGCCTCGAAGCCCTTGCGCGGGTCGGCGTACTTGCCCGGCGAGATCGCGTGGTTGCGGGCGAGGCGCCCGAGCGCGAAGGGCAGGGCTCCGCCGCCGTGCGAGAGCACCAGCTTCATGCCGGGGAATTTCAGCAGGTGGCCGGAGAAAAGCAGCCGCGACACGGCGATGGAGGTGTCGGCGAGCCGCCCGATGGCGTTGACCAGATCGTAGTCGGCGACCCGCGGCTCGCCGCACAGGAACATCGGGTGCAGGAACACCGGCGCTTCCAGGTCGGATGCCGCCTGCCAGAACGGGTCGAGGGAGGGATCGTCGAGATTGCCCGCGTTGCCTTTGGGCAGCGTGCCGATCATCACTCCGCCGAAGCCGCGTTCGAGCACCTCGGACAGCACTTCGGCGGCGAGCCCGCCGTGCTGCAGCGGAACGGTGGCGAGGGGCGTGAAGCGCGTTTCCTCGCTCAGCGCCTCCTCGAGGCAGTCGTTGTAGAAGCGGCTCCACGCGAGTCCCTCACCCGCCGGAAGCTCGTAGCCGAAGCTGTCGAGCCAGCCGCCGACGAGCTGGTGGTCGATGCCGTTCTTGTCCATCCAGGCGCGGCGGTCGGCGAGATCGGAGAGCTTGGGCGAGATCGGCCGCGTCGGCTGTCCGCCGGGGAATTGCATGCGAATGCCCTTCTCGTCACGGAGCAGTTTCACCTCCGGGAATCTTTCGCAGTTCGCGTCGAAGCGCTCGTAGAGGACTTTCGGGATGAAATGCGCGTGAATGTCGATGACGATGTTTTTCATGTTTGCGATCCCGTGCTGGGAAATGTCATCCTGAGCGAAGCGAAGGATCTCTCTACGCTAGGACCGTGTCGGAGGAGATCCCTCGCTGCGCTCGGGATGACGAGCCGTGTGGATGGCGTTCCAGATCGCGAGATGCGACATCGGCAAGGTGTCGATCGCAGTATTCGCGGGGGCGAGCGCGTCGTTGACCGCGTTGGCGATCGCCGCGGGCGCGCCGAGGTAGCCGGCCTCGCCCGAGCCCTTCTGCCCGAAAGTCGTGAGCGGCGAAGGCGTACAGTGATCGACGATGGCGAGGCGCGGCACTTCCATCGCGCTCGGGATGAGATAGTCCATGAACGTGCCGGCGGCGAGCTGGCCGTCCTCCGTGTACGAGAATTTCTCGTAGAGCGCCGCGCCGATGCCGTGGGCGATGCCGCCGTAGGTCATGCCGTGGACGATGTCGGGGTTGATCATCACGCCGCAGTCGTGGCCGCAGACGTACTTGCCCAGGCGAGGCTTGCCGGTGTCCGGGTCGATCTCGACGTACACCACGTGCGCTTCGAAGGCGTAGCAGGGATACATCTGCACGCGGCCGTCGGCGCCCGGCAGCCCGCCTCCGGTGGGCACCTCCCAGATGAACTTCGCCTGCAATCCCGGCTCCAGCCCGGGCGGCATCCTGTGGAACTTGCGGTGCGCGATCTCGACCAGCTGGTCCCAGGTCATCTTCTTTTCCGGCGCGCCCTTCAGGGCGACGTCGCCGCCGCGGTACTCGAGGTCCTCAGGCGAGCACTCCAAGTTGTGCGCGGCGATGGCGACGAGGGTCTCGCGGATCGTCTTCGCCGCGCCGGCCGCGGCGCCGCCGAGCATGATCGCCATGCGGCTGCCGACCGGGCTGTTGGATGGCAGCGCGGTCAGCGAATCGGCGCGCACGACGCGCACGACCGCCGGATCACGCTCGAGGATCTCGCCGATCACCGTCGACACGAGCGACTCGTGCCCCTGGCCCGAGCTCGAAGTGTTCATCACGCCGGTGACGCTGCCCGCGAGGTCGACGCGCACCAGGCACGAGTCCATCCAGGTGGTCGTCTCGTTCTTCGGATTCAGCAGCACCTCGAACGCAGCGTTGCCGCCGGAGGGCTCGAGACAGGTGGAGACGCCGATGCCGGCGAGGCGGCCCGAGCGCCGTGCCGCGTCGCGCGCGGCGACGAGCGCGGGGTAGTCGGCCGCGGCGAGCGTCTTGTCGAGCACCGCGTGGTAGTCGCCCGAGTCGTAGGTCGAGCCGCTCGGGATGGTGTAGGGGAATTGGTCCTTGCGGATGAGGTTCCTCCGGCGCAACTCGATCGCGTCCATGCCGAGATGGCGCGCGACGCGGTCGATGGTGCGCTCCATGGCGAAGTTCGTCGGCGACTGGCCGAAGCCGCGCACCGCTTCCTGCGGCGTCTTGTTCGTCAGCACCGAGGTCGCGTCGTACTCCACCGCGGGGATTTGATACGGCCCGCAGATCGCGGTGATGGGTTTGCCGAGCTGGAACGGCGCGCGGCCGGCGTAGGCGCCGACGTCGTCCACCGCGCGGATCTTCCACGCGCGTATCGTGCCGTCCCCGTCGAACGCGACCTGCATGTCGAAGAAGCGGTCCGGGCCCTGCATGTCGCCGCCGCGCATGTTCTCCAGGCGGTCCTCGATGAAGCGCACAGGAACGCCCAGCTTCTTTGCGAGATAGCCGACCAGCACCGTGTGCTTGAGCCCCCGCTTCACACCGTAGCTGCCACCCACGTCGACGTCGTAGTGCACGCGTACCGCGTTGCCGGGCAGGCGCAGGGCCTTGGCGAGCTGGTCGGGATACTTCGGCATCTGGATCGAGGCCCAGACATCGAGGATCTCGGTTCCCGGGTTCCATTGCGCCGCGACGCCGAAGGTCTCGATCGGCACGGTGCTGGAGCGCCCCCAGGTCGCGCGGAAGGCGAGCTTGTGCTGCGCCTTGGCGAACGCTTCCTCGACCGGTCCCCAGACGAACCGCTTGTGCAGGATGACGTTCGAGCCGTGCGCGGGATGCACCAGCGGCGCGCCGGGCTCCATCGCGGCTTCCGCGTCGATCACGGGCGGCAGCGGCGCGTACTCGACCTCAACCAACTCCGCCGCATCCTCGGCGAGCGAGCGCGTGTCGGCGACCACCGCCGCGACCCATTCGCCGGCATAGCGCACCACGCCGTTCGCCAGCGCGAAGCGCGTGAGCTTGGGTGCGTCCACGCCGGTCACGAGCGAGTCCGTCGCTGCGCAGAATTCCTCGCCCGTGAGCACAGTCAGCACGCCCGGCGCAGCGCGCGCAGCCTTCGCATCGATCGACACGATGCGCGCCGCAGCGTGGGGCGAAGCGACCAGCGCGACGTGCTTCATGCCCGGGAGCGCGATGTCGGCGACGTAGCGACCACGGCCGGAGACGAAGCGCGGGTCCTCCTTGGTGCGGCGCTTCTTTCCGATGTACCGAAATGGACTCGTCATGACAGTGTGGTGTCCATGCTTGTCATCCCGAGCGCCGCGAGGGATCTCTGTCGGTACGCCGTGCCAACGGAGATCCTTCGGCCTGCGGCCTCAGGATGACAGATGGTCTGGAGCTCACTTCGCTTCCTTCAAGCGTTTCGCCGCCAACTCCACTGCCTCGACGATCTGCTGGTAGCCGGTGCAGCGGCAGAGATTGCCGCCGATGGCGTCGCGGATCTGCTCCTCGGTGGGATCGGGGTTGGAATTCAGCAGGCCCTGCGCGGCGATGAGCATACCCGGCGTGCAGTAGCCGCATTGCAGCCCGTGGGTCTCGCAAAAGGCGTCCTGCAGAACGCTCATCGAGCCGTCCGGCCGGGTGAGACCCTCGACAGTGGTGACGCTATGGCCGTTCGCCTGCACTGTATACATGAGACAGGAGCGCACCGGTTCGCCGTCCAGCATCACCGAGCAGGCGCCGCAGATGCCGTGCTCGCAGCCGACGTGCGTCCCGGTGAGGCGCAGCTCGTCGCGCAGCCAGTCGACTAGCGAAAGCCGCGCCGGCACTTGCGCTTCGCGGCGCATGCCGTTTATCTCGATCGCAACGGAGTGCAGGGTTTCGCTCATCTGGCGGCGTCTGCCCGTTCGCGCGCCTCGCGCAACGCGCGCCCGGCGAGCACGCCGGCGAGATGGCGGCGGTACTCCTTGGTCGCGTGCAGGTCGCTCCCCGGGTCGGTCTCCTTTGCGGCGTCGCTTGCAACGCCTTCAATTGTCTGGTCGTCGAGTTTCGTACCGACGAGACGTCCTGCGATCTTCGGAAACGCGAGCGGTGTGCCCCCGACGCCGCCGAGGCCCAGCGCGGCTCGCGTGCAGCGACCGTCCGAATCGAGCGCGACTTGCGCGGCGGCGGCGACCATCGCAAAATCGCCGTGGCGGATGGCGATCTCGGTGAAAGCCGAGCCGGTGCGCTTCCCGCTCCAGACGGGCCAGTGGATTTCCTCGAGGCACTCGTCGGGGCGCATCGAAGTGGACATGGGACCGGAAAAGAATTTTTCTGCGTCCAGCGCGCGCGTACCCTTCGCCGAGCGCAGAATCATTTTCACGCCGAGCACCTGCGCCGCGAGGGGCAGTTCGGCTGACGGATCGGCGTGCGCGAGGCTGCCACCGACCGTGCCGCGGTTGCGCGTCTGCGTGTGTCCGACCCAGGCGAGCGCCTGTCGCAGCAGCGGCACTCGCTCGGCGAGCGCGTCGTTCCGCTCGACCACGCTTTGGCGCGTGCATGCGCCGATGCGCGCGGCGTCCTTTTCCAACTTCACGAATTTGAGGTCGGCGATCTCGTTGATGTCCACGAGCCACGCGGGACGCACGAGGCGCATCGCCATCATCGGCACCAGGCTCTGTCCGCCGGCGATGAGCTTAGCCGATTCGCCATGCGTCGCGAGCAATGCGCAAGCCTCGGCAAGCGAAGCGGCACGGCAGTATTCGAAAGGAGCGGCCTTCAATTCGGGATCCCGGAGTCAGGCCGTATGATAAAGCAAGAACTCATCTTGTCCGGCCCTCGGCTCGCGCTCGAGGCGGTCCGCCTTTGGGGCTTAAACGGCTGGGTCGTCGAGAACCCCTCTGGTTACTTCCAGCGTTAGACCGCATTAGCCACAAAGAGTAAGATTGCACCCATGACGCAGCTCCTTGAAAAAGCGCTACACGAAGTCGCCAAGCTCCCCGCATCCGAACAGGACGCGGTTGCTGCTATCCTGCTCGAGGAGCTTGCTTCCGAGCAGCGCTGGTCCGAATCGTTCGCGAAGTCTCAAGATTCGTTGGCCAAACTTGCCAAACAAGCGCTGGCCGAATACGCTGCAGGTCGCACGAAGCCTCTCTAGGGGCCGTGCAATCCCGAACTACCGATCAGTTCCGGACTCTTCTGGCGGCGGCGCCCGCCACGATTCGGGCAAAGGCGCAGAATGCTTATCGTCTCTGGTCGGATAACGCCGCGCATCCTTCGCTTCGATTCAAGAAGGTACACAACAAGCTGCCCATCTATTCCGTGCGAATCGATCTTGATTGGCGTGCGCTCGGCGTCATGAAGGAAAGCGTGATAATTTGGTTCTGAATTGGGCCGCACAGCGAATACGAAAAACTGCTCGCGCGCTTTTGAAATGCGGCCTGACAGCGCGGTCGAGCGCGCCGCGCGGCAACCCGCTCGGGAGGCAAGAATGTCTGGAAAGTTAGGTAGATCGATCGCCGCGCTGGCGCTGTGCGCCCTGCATGCCGCCGTGCAGGCCCAGACTTGGCCGACGAAGACGGTCAGGATCATCGTTCCGTTCACCGCGGGGAGCGGCACCGACATCATCGCGCGCACCGTCACCGAGAGGCTCTCGCCGCAGGTCGGGCAGGCCATCATCATCGAGAACCGGCCCGGCGCGGGCGGGACCATCGGCGCCGCAGTGGTCGTGAAATCCGAGCCCGACGGCCATACCCTTTTCGTTCACTCCTCGTCGTATACGGTGACGCCGTCCACCTACAGGGACCTGCCGTACGACACGCTGCGCGACCTGACCGGGATCATGCCCCTCGGCCTGCTGCCCAACGTGCTGGTGATGGCGCCTTCCAAGGGCATACGCTCGGTGAAGGAGCTCGTCGCCGCGGCGAAAGCGAAGCCCGGCTCGATGAATTCCGCGTCGGTCGGCGTCGGCAGCGCGACGCACCTGAACGCCGAGCGCTTCCGCCTCGGAGCGGGCATCGACACGGTCAACATCCCGTTCAAGGGCTCACCGGAGGCGCTCACCGAGATCATCACCGGCCGGGTCGATTACTATTTCTGCCCCGTCAACGCGGTGCTGCCGCTGCTGAAGGACGGGAAGGTCGTCGCCCTCGCGGTCGGAAGCAGCAAGCGCTCCCTCGCCCTTCCCGACCTTCCCACCACCCTGGAGGCCGGTGTTCCCAACTCGGACTATAACTTCTGGGTCGGCATGTTCGCGCCGGCGAAGACGCCGCGCGAGACGGTGAACCGGATCTACCAGGAAACCGTCAAGGCGCTGCACTCGGCGGAGGTGCGCGAGAAGCTCGCGCGGCTCGGCGCTGAGCCCATGGAGTACAACCCCGAGCAGTTCAACGCCTACATCAGGGACGAGATCGCAGCCAACGCGGCGCTGGTGAAGGCCGCGGGAATCAGGATCGAATAGGGCGTAGGCGGGACTAGACGATCGCGATCGCGCTCCCGACGAGCGCAGCCGCAAGAATCGAAACGAACAGGAGGCGCTTTCCCGGCTCGCGCCAGATCCGGCGCATCAGGGCCACCGGGCGCGGCGCCCGCGTGAGCCGCTTGCGGTCGCCGCGGGTGGGATCGGTCAGCCGCTCGATCGCGTCCGAGCACTCGAACTTGAGCGAGAACGGGAGGCGGGTGTCCGACCCGATCACCGCCGCCGAAGGCGCGGGGAGGGCCGACCTCAAGGATTCCGCGTCCAGTTTCATGGTCTTGGTGGTATCCCGCTCGCGCTGCTTCTCCCCCGCCGCCGCTGCCTCGCGGTCGACGAGCTCGGAGAGCGCGGAGCGCAGATCGGCGGCGAGCTCGAACGCGTCCTGGTAGCGCACCGAGGGGTCCTTTTTCAGCGCGCGCTCGACCACGAAGTCGAGCATCGGCGGCACTTCGGAATTCAGGCGGCTCGGGACCGGAGGCTGGAAATTCGCCACCGCGTGGAAGATCTGCGGCGTGTCCTCGCCCTGGAAGAGCTTCGAGTGCGTCAGCATCTCGTAGAGGACGACGCCCAGGGAAAAGATATCGGAGCGGTGATCCACCGGCGACCCGGAGACCTGCTCGGGCGACATGTACTTGGGCGTCCCGAGCACCAGGCCGGTGCTCGTCTTGTGGTCGGAAGCGCGCATGCGCGCGATTCCGAAATCCATGATCTTCACCTTGTCGTGCGGCAGCAGCATGATGTTGCTCGGCTTGACGTCGCGGTGCACCACGCCGTGCTCGTGGGCATAGCCCAGGCCCTCGGCGACCTGTTCGGCGATGTGCACCGCCTCGGGGACGCTGATCGAGCCCTCCTGCATGCGGGTGCGGAGCTCCTTGCCCTTGAGAAACTCCATCGCCATGTAGGCGATCTCGCCTTCCTGGCCGAAATCGTAGACCGTGATGACCTGCGGGTGGCTCAGGCGTCCGGCAGCCTTGGCCTCGAGGAAGAAGCGCTTCTGGTACTCGGTCTTGCCGGCCGCGTCGTCCGAGAGAATCACCGTCTTGAGCGCGACGGTGCGGTCGAGCGCGGGGTCTTCGCCCTTGTAGACCACTCCCATTGCACCGCGGCCGAGCTCGCCGGTGATCTTGTAGCGCCCGAGCTGGGTGAGTTGTGGTTTCTTCTTGGTCAAGGCTTGAACCCGGCTTTCTCCCGGACCCCGCGCAGCCAGGTCTCGCGCTGCTTGGCCGAAATTCCGATTTTCCCCATCGTCGCGTCGAACACTTTCTGGTGCCCGCCGCCGGCGGCGCGCGCGCCTATGCCGGTGCCGACGAGGACGACGGCCGCGGCCACGCCGGCCGCGACCAGCCGCCTTTGCCTGCGCCCCGCAGCGCTCTTGTCAGGGAAGAACAGCTCGTGCGTGCGAAGTCCCGCGTCGGTGAACACCCCGGCAGGCGAGAGACCTGCGTCGAGCGCCGGCGAAGCCTCCGCGAGCGCGTCGCGGAACGAGCGCGAGATCAGCACCCGCGTCGACGCGGCGAACTCCGCGACGCTCGCCGCGACCGCGATCCCGTCTCCGGTCATCCCGTCCGCGCCTCGCCCGCCCGAGGTGACCTGCACGGCTCCGTGGTTGACTCCGACGGACAGGGGCAGTCCAGCGGCCGCCGCGGTGAGCGAACGCTGGGCGAGGCGCAGGGCGCCTTCAGGGTCGTCGAGAGCCGCGATCGCGATGCCGTCGGCCGCGTCGAGCGCGATCCAGCCGGCGGGGCTGAGGTCCGCAGTGACGACCGCGACCACGGCCTCCAGCTGTGCCCTCAGCCGCGCCTGTTCCTGGGCGGGCCGGCGCGCAAACTCCTGGATTTTCAGAAAGACGACGCTGGCAAGGTTTGCAGCGGCGTTCGCGGGTTTCATCGGGCAAGCACGAAGGGTTTCGCGATCTTACCTGTTGTTCTGCCCTTGCGCTTACAATCCGCTGGACAAGTGAAGGCGGGGGATGTCGTGACGGACACCATGACGGAACTGAGGGCGGTCAGCCTCAAAGAGGTCTCCGAAGGGATTGCGAAGAGCGTCAAGCCGGTGAGCATCCTGTGGCAGGCGCCGGACACCATCGCCTTCGTCGCGCGCGGGCGGGTGGGTCGCAGCGAATTTCATTCCGACCCCAGCGACGAGGTCATGTACATGATCAAGGGCGACATGGACCTGCACTACATCGACCCGGCGGGAGAGGAGAAGGTGGTGGTGATCCGCGAGGGCGAGATCATCTACTGCCCTGCGGGAACGCCGCATTCGCCGCGCTTTGCGCGCGATGCCTTCGTACTTGTGCTCGAGCGCAAGCGCCGCGCTGGGGAGCGGGACAAGTTCTCGTGGTTTTGCGAGAAATGCCGCGCGCCCCTCTTCGAATCGGTGAAGGTCGTCTCGGACTACCACGACGACCCGGTGTCACGGGTGTACGAGGAGTTCTATTCCGAGGAGAACCATCGCACCTGCGGCAAGTGCGGGCACGTCATGTCCACGCCGGCGGCTTAGGCCGGGGCGTTCTCAGCCGGTTGCCGGTTGGGAACTACACATCCCAGCGGTTATAGACCAGGTTGCCGGCGACCAGGAATGCCACCGCGACCACGGCGGCAAAGAGCACGGCGGTCACGCTGAAAGCGTCCGGAATCGCCGCTGCACTGGCGAACATCGGCGCAACCAATTTCCCGCCGAAGAGCGCGCCCACCGTCCCGATGACAATTGAGATCGTCATGCCCCGCCCTTCGCTCAAACCCATATACGAGTAAGCGGTCCAGCCGAGAGCGCCTCCAGCCAACATCCAAACGATGATGTTCATCTGCGTTCCTCCAGAGAAATGCGATGCAACCGGGGCCGCCTTCGGCGGCTCCGGGTATCCTCCACTTGCATGTCCGCCCTGTGCATGCCGCCCATCCCGTAGCCGCCGTGCCTGGTTGGGTCAACCACGTTCATCTCGACCGGGTCGCCGCAGATCACATCGCGGCCCTCGGGGCCGAGGGGCACCTTGACCGCGTCGGCGAGCATGTTGGCGCCGGCGAACATCTTGTATCGCGCGAGGTCATGAAAACGGATGGATTTCGCCGACATGGGTTGCTCCTAAAAAATCGTTGACGGCCGCTCGCCGTTAGAGTGGCCGCGGCGCGGTTATCGTTTCTTCTGGGTTTCGGCGGTGATGCGAGGACTGCTTACCAACAACTGTACGCGGATGCTATGATACTGACCGGTAACTCTCATGTCAACCAAATTGAACACCGTCAAGAATCCACGAACCGACGGGCGAGCCCGCCCGCCGTCTCTGCGCAAGCGGGGCGCGGACCGGCGGAGCGCCCGCGAGCGCATCTTCGACACGGCGTCGGAGCTCTTCTACGCCAAGGGAATTCGCGCGGTTGGAGTGGAGACGATCGCGGCAGAGGCCGATACGACCAAGATGACCCTCTACAGGAATTTCCCCTCCAAGGACGAGCTGGTGGCCGAATGGCTGCGCGAGCACGACGCGAGGTTCTGGAAGACGTGGGAGGCGATGGCGGGCCGGTACCCCAGTGATCCCCGCAGACAGATCCACGTCGCGTTCGGCCTGCTGGCCAAGCACGTCGCCGACCCCGCCGCGCGAGGCTGTCCCATGGCGAATGCGGCGGTCGAGATCACCGAGAAAGATCATCCCGCGAGAAAAGTGATCGAGGCGCACAAGGCGAAGCTGCGCAGCCGGCTTGTCCAGATTTGCATTCGCATGGGCGTCGCCGAACCGAGGCTCCTGGCGGATCAGCTGTTTCTCCTGATGGAAGGGGCGCAAGTCACCACACAGACGCTGGGCGTGCACGGGCCGGCAAGGAACATCGCCCGCTCCGCGAAGATGCTGATCGATATGCACCTGCGAGCCCGTCATCGCTAGTCAGGCGAAATGTTCTGAAGGAGCATCAAGTGAATGCCGAGCAGCCAACGCCGGAAGTGACCGAGGCTCTTGCGAGCATCGAGGTGCGGCGTCAGGGAAAGGAAAAGCAGCTCGGCGTGCCCGCTTCGTGCGGCTGGGCGCTGCGCGAGCTGTACGGGCTCCTCGGCCGCGGGAAGCGAACTCCGGAGACGGTTCTCGAAGACACCGCGCTCCCGGCGGACATCGCCGCCGCGACCGGGGCGATCGAACGGCTGAGAAGGCTCGCCCGGGAATCGGGCCAGCGTGCGATGCTGAAGGGCAAACGAACGGCGCAGTTGCGAAGATCCTGGCGGGACGCCTGATTCTAGGGAAACCGAATTCGAGCGCGATGAACCTTGGGCAGGTGGAACGATGTCTCCGCCGGGCGAGTCTTCTGTGCGCTGGCGCACAGAAGGTTGCCCTGGCCAAGCCGATGATGGCGCCTGACCGTACCCCTTGAGATTACACATGAAACACCTGTCTACCTCGGTTTTTCTCGCCGCCTTGTTCGCATCGCCCACGTGGGCCGCGCCTGCGGGTGCCGAGCCCCTACGTTCCCCGGAAAATCTCACCTTTGGTGACGCGGAGCGCAGAGCGGTGGACCTGAGGCAAGGGATGTCAATCGAAGACGTGCAAGCCTTGCTGGGAAAGCCGCGGCGAACCATGCTGAAGAACAACGGCGGTTCCGGGAG
>JBGQKQ010000011.1:0-26112 GCA_041499655.1 Gammaproteobacteria bacterium | reverse complement strand
TGGCTCGACCCGCGCGTGCGACTGGAAGCGGGCACGTGAGGGCCGCGCTCGCCCTGCTCGCTTTTCTCGCGCTCGCCGCCGTGCTCGCGAGCCCCACGGCGAGGCTGGTGCGCAGGCCGTAGAGAATCGCGGAGAGCATGTCGCGCCCCTGGTCGTCGGTGCCCAGCCAGCGGATCGCGCCGGCTGCGGAGCGGGCGAGCGGCGGCAGGCGCGAATCGATGAGCTGGAGCTGGGCCAGATCGTAGGGATTCTGCGGCGCGATCCAAGGGGCGAGCACCGCGGCGAGCGCGAGAAAAGCGAGCAGGGCGAGCGCGGCCCTCACGGTCCCGCTTCCAGTCGCACGCGCGGGTCGAGCCAGGAGACGAGCAGGTCCACCGCGAGGTTTATGACGACGAACAGCACCACGACGATGCACAGATAGGCAACGATCACCGGCCGGTCGAGCACGCCGATCGAATCGATGAGGAGCTTCCCCATCCCGGGCCAGGCGAAGATCGACTCGGTGACGACGGCGAAGGCGATGACCGAGCCGAATTCGACTCCCGCGACGGTGGCGACGGGAACGAGCACGTTCCGGAGCACGTGGACGCCGACGACGCGGCTCTCGGCCAGGCCTTTGGCGCGGGCGAACCGGACATAGTCCTGCTGCATCGCCTCGCGCGCTCCCGAGCGCGCCAGCCGCGCGACGAGCGAGAGATTGAAAAGCGCGAGGTTCACCGCAGGAAGGGCGAGATGCCGCAGGCCTTCGAGCGAGAGAAAGCTCACCGGAATCCCCGCGAGATCCGTCGTCGGCCCGCGGCCGGAGGCGGGCAGCCAGCCGAGCCACACCGAGAACACCATGATGAGGATCAGCCCGACCCAGAACGTCGGCAGCGAGAATCCGAGAATCGACCCCGCCGTGATCGTCCGTGCCGCCGCCGACCGCGGCGCGACGCCAGCCCAGAGTCCGAGCGGAATGCCGAAGAGCAGCGCGATCAGCATCGCCGCGGTGGCGAGCTCGAGCGTCGCCGGCATGCGCTCGAGGATGAGGCCGATCGCCGGCACGTTGTAGGCGAAGGACTTGCCGAGGTCTCCGCTCGCCGCGTCCTTGAGGAAGAGAAAATACTGCTCGGCGAGCGGCCGGTCGAGCCCGAGAGCCGCGGTCGCGCGCGCGATCTCGTTCTGATCGGCCTGGGGATTGACGAGGATGTCCATCGGGTTGCCGACGACGTATACGCCGGCGAAGACGAGAAGCGACATGAGCGCGAGCACGCCGAGGCTCTGGACCAGGCGACGTGCGATGAAGGCGAACATGCGGGCTCGCTTACCGGGGCCGCACGTGGTGGGCGAAGGTGAATTCGTCGGTGCGCGGCGCGTAGGCGAGGGGTTTTCTCATCGCCCAGGTGGTCACCTGATGATGCAGCGGGATGACCGCGACGTCGCGCATCGCGGTGCGCATCGCCTCGCGCGCCAGCGACTCGCGCGCCTTCTCGTCGACGGTCGCGAAGGCTCGCTCGAGCAGCTCATCGACCTTCGGATTGGAATAGCCCGACCAGTTGAACGCGCCGAAGCCCTTCCTGGCGTCGGCGGTGGCGACGAGCGAGCGCAGCGCCAGGTCGGCGGAGAACGAGCCCCAGCCGAGCATGGCGAAAGCGAGCTCGCCGCGGGCTCCGCGCGGGAGATAGACGTTCACCGGGAACGCCTCGACGCGCGTCTGGACGCCGACGCGCGCGAGCATCTGCGCCACCGCCTGCGCGATCTGCTCGTCGTTGACGTAGCGGTTGTTCGTCGCGGACAGGGTCATCGCGAAGCCGTCGGGATACCCGGCTTCGGCGAGGAGCCGCTTCGCGCCTTCCGCGTCGTAGGCCTCGGGCTCGAGGTCCGGCGCGTAGCCGAACACCGGCGGCGAGACCAGGTTCGAAGCCGGCAGCGCTGCGCCGTCCATCAGGCGCTCGGCGATCGCCCGGCGGTCGATGGCCTTGGACAGCGCGCGCCGCACCCGGAGGTCGCGGAATGGGTTGCGCGCGAGCGGCTTTCCTGTCTTGTCGGTGAGGGTAGGCGCACGCTCGCGCTGGTCGAGGTGGAAGAAGATGGTCCGCCAGGAGACTTTTTGTGCCGTGGCGAGCTTCGTATCCCGCCGGATGCGCTGCAGGTCCACAGTGGGAACCTGCTCGATGAGATCCAGATCTCCCGAGAGCAGCCCGGCGAGCCGCGCCGGGTCGGTGGGCACGATGCGAAAGGTGACTTTGTCCCAGGGCGCAGCTCCTCCCCAGTACCTGTCATTGCGCGCGAGTTCGACGCGATCGCCGCGGGCAAAGCGCACGAAGCGGAACGGGCCGGTGCCGATCATCGCCTTGCCGGAATCGAAGTCCTCCGGACGGGCTCCGGCGGCGGCCTTCTTCGAGACGATAAATACCGAGTCGAGGTCGTAGGGAACCATCGCGTAGGGCACGGCGGTCTTCAGCCTGAGGGTGTACGGATCCGGAATTTCCTTGGCGACGATGCGCTGGGTAAACGCCCGGAACTGTCCGTTGAGGACCTGGAGCGTGCGCTCGATCGAGAACACGACGTCTTCCGCGGTGAGCTCGCTGCCGTCGTGAAAGCGGACCCCGCGGCGCAGCCTGAACTCCCAGGTGTTCGCGTCGAGCGCGCGCCACGAGACGGCGAGCCCCGGGATGAGCCGCGAATTCTCGTCGACGTGCGTGAGTGCGTCGAACACGTGCCAGCCGATGTTGACGTTGGGCTGCAGGTTGAGGAAGTGCGGATCCATGGATGTCACATCGGCCGCGAGGCCGACGCGCAGGTCGGCGGCCTGGGCGGGCATGGCCCACAGAATCGACCCCGCGACGAGGATTCGGAGCGCGCGGCGCATGGACTTCGGCCTACTTTGCGGCGACGGGCCCGATGACCTGGAGCATTTGGGAAAAGATTTTCGGATTGCCGCAGACGATACGGCCCGATTCGAGATAGCCGGAGTCGCCGCGAAAATCACCGACCAGCCCGCCGGCTTCCTGCACCATCAGGGCACCTGCCGCCATGTCCCAGGGCGAAAGGCCCATTTCCCAGAACCCGTCCAGCCTTCCCGCGGCCACGTAGGCGATGTCCAGGGCCGCGGCCCCCGCGCGCCGGATGCCGGCGGTGCGGATCGTGAACTCGCGGAACATGGCGAGATACTCGTCGAGGCTTTGCAGATCGCGAAAGGGGAAACCCGTCCCGATCAGCGCCTCCTCGAGCTGCAAACGCTTGGAGACGCGGATGCGGCGCTCATCGAGGAACGCGCCGCGTCCGCGGCTCGCCGTAAAGAGCTCGTTCTTCGTCGGATCGTAGATCACGCCGTGGGCAAGCACACCCTTGTGCCGCACCCCGATCGACACCGCGTATTGCGGAAATCCATGGATGAAATTGGTGGTTCCGTCGAGCGGATCGATGATCCAGGTGTACTCGGATTCGCCCGCCTTGCCGGCGGTGGCGCCGGACTCCTCTGCTAGAATCGCGTGGTCCGGATAGGCGCGGTGCAGTATGTCGATGATCGCCCGTTCGGCGGACTTGTCCACTTCGGTGACGAAATCATTGTGCCGCTTGCGCGTCACGGGCAGCACGTCCACGTCGCGAGCGGCGCGGTTGATGAGCGCGCCGGCACGGCGCGCTGCTCTTACCGCGATTCCGAGCATCGGGTGCATTGTCGTCGGGAATTTCAAAAAAGAGCGATACGGCTGAGGGCCGGATTCTAGTATGAAAGCGACAGGCCCGCTCTCCAGAATCCGCGTCGTGCTCTCCAGGCCTTCGCATCCCGGCAACATCGGCTCCGCGGCGCGGGCGATGAAGACCATGGGCATCACGCAGCTGTGCCTGGTGCGCCCGAAGCGCTTTCCGGACGCCGAAGCGCGGGCGATGGCGGGCGGCGCCCTCGAGGTGCTCGAATCGGCGCAGGTGTGCGCGGACCTCGACGAGGCGCTGGCCGGTACCGTCTTCTCGGTGGCCCTGAGCGCGCGGCCGCGGGAGCTGTCCCATGCTCCGCTCGACGCGCGCGCCGCGGCGCGCGAGCTCGTCGGCGCAGCGCGGCGCGACCCGGTGGCAATCGTCTTCGGCAACGAGACCGTGGGCCTGACGAACAAGGAGGTCATGCGCTGCAGCCGTCTGGTGCGCATTCCGGCCAGCGAGCGGTACCCCTCCTTGAACCTCGCGCAGGCGGTACAGGTGATGGCGTACGAGGTGCGCATGGCCGCGCTCGATCCGGCGAGGACCTCACCGAAAACCGACCCCGCGCGCTACGAGGACATCGAGAGGCTTCACGCGCACCTGGAGCGCAGCCTCACCGCCAGCGGCTTCCTGCACCCGCGCGATCCGCGCAAGCTCATGGACCGGCTGCGGCGGCTGCTGGCGCGGGCGGGGCTGGAGAAGGTCGAGGTCAAACTTCTCAGGGGCATGCTGGCCGCCTGGGACCGGCCGCGGGAGAAATAGTTGACCAATTCAGTAAGGCTTCCGATAATACGAGGGCATTAAATCCACGGAAAACCGATGTTTGCCCGTATCCGCGAAGACATAGCCTGCGTGTTCGACCGCGATCCTGCGGCGCGCACCACCTGGGAGGTCGTCACCTGCTACCCGGGGTTTCACGCCCTTCTAATCCACCGCGGCGCGCACGCGCTATGGCGCATGAAGCTGCGATGGCTGGGGCGGTTCGCGTCGCACTGCTCGCGGTTCCTCACCGGGATCGAAATCCACCCGGGCGCGAACATCGGCCGCCGGGTTTTCATCGACCACGGCATGGGCGTGGTCATCGGCGAGACCGCCGAGCTCGGCGACGACTGCACGCTCTATCACGGGGTGACGCTCGGCGGCACGACCTGGAACAAGGGCAAGCGCCACCCCACGCTCGGGAAAGGCGTGGTCATCGGTGCCGGCGCGAAGGTGCTCGGGCCGGTCGCCGTGGGCGACGGCGCGCGCATCGGTTCGAACGCGGTGGTGGTGAAGGATGTTCCGCCGGGGGCGACCGCGGTCGGCATCCCCGCCCGCATCATCCTCGACGAGCAGGACAAGACGCGCGAGGAAAAAGCGGCCAAGCTCGGGTTCTCCGCCTACGCGGTTACCTCCAAGGCGGAAGACGATCCGTTTGCCAAGGCCGTGCAGGGCCTGCTCGATCACAGTGTCGACTTGGACAAGCGTATCGAGTTGATTTTGAACGAAATCGAATCGCTCAAGGCGGAAAAGGAAGGCGCCTTGTCGGCCACCCGCTGGGGTGACCGCAAGGCGGCCGGAAAATAGTTGACTGAATTTGTCGGATTACGTATAGTTGAGCGGTTTCCTCAGGTATTGGACCTCAGTTCAGACGCTGGGAGCGCACCATGAGACTGACCACCAAGGGAAGGTTTGCGGTAACCGCGATGCTCGATCTCGCCATGCACGGCGGCAAGCGTCCGGTCACGCTCGCCGGCATCAGCGAGCGTCAGAGCATCTCGCTTTCGTATCTCGAGCAGTTGTTCGGCAAGTTGCGCCGCCACACGCTGGTCGACAGCGTGCGCGGGCCGGGCGGGGGCTATACGCTCGCGCGCGAGCTCGAGAAGGTCTCGGTCGCCGACATCGTCACCGCGGTGGACGAGCCGCTCGACGCGACTCAGTGCGGCGGCAAGGAAAATTGCAAGGACGAGCAGCGCTGCATGACCCACGACCTGTGGTCGACGCTCAACGACAAGATGTACGAGTACCTGGATTCGGTGAAGCTTTCCGACCTCGTCGCGCAGCAGGCGGCGCGAAGGGACGCCGTGAAAGTGCTCCAGGACAGGCGCGGCAAGGAAGCCGCGGTCGCCTGACGCGGGAGTGCGGAGAAGGCGATGAAGTTTCCCATCTACCTCGACTATTCGGCGACGACGCCGGTGGATCCGCGCGTCGCGCAGAAGATGATTCCGTATCTGACCGAGCAGTTCGGCAACCCGGCGAGCCGCTCGCACGCCTTCGGCTGGGAAGCGGAGAAGGCGGTCGACGAGGCGCGCGAGCACGTGGCGGCGCTGCTGAACTGCGACCCGAAGGAGATCATCTGGACTTCCGGCGCGACCGAGGGAGATAACCTCGCGATCAAGGGCGCCGCGAACTTCTACAAGAGCAAGGGCAAGCACATCATCACGGTGAAGACCGAGCACAAGGCGGTCCTCGACACGGTGAGGGAGCTCGAGCGCCAGGGCTTCGAGGCGACCTACCTCGATCCCGAGCAGAACGGCATCATCGACCTGGAGAAATTCAGGGCCGCGATCCGCCCGGACACCATTCTCGCTTCGGTGATGATGGTCAACAACGAGATCGGCGTGATCCAGCCCATCGCCGAGATCGGCGAGATCTGCCGCGCCAAGGGCATCATTTTCCATTGCGACGCGGTGCAGGCGGCGGGCAAGATCGAGATCGACCTGCAGAAACTCAAGGTCGACCTCATGACCGTGACTGCGCACAAGCTCTACGGTCCCAAGGGGATCGGCGCGCAGTACGTGCGCAGGAAGCCGCGCGTGCGCATCGAGCCGCAGATCCACGGCGGCGGGCACGAGCGCGGTTTCCGCTCGGGGACGCTCGCCACGCACCAGATCGCCGGCATGGGCGAGGCGTTCCGCCTGGCGAAGCTCGAGATGGCCACGGAAAACGAGCGCATCCGCGCCCTGCGCGACAAACTGTGGAACGGCTTCAAGGACCTCGAGGAGGTCTACGTCAACGGCGACATGGAGCACCGCACTCCGCACAACCTCAACGTGAGCTTCAATTTCGTCGAGGGCGAATCGCTCGTCATGGCGATCAAGGACGTAGCGGTGTCCTCGGGCTCGGCGTGCACCTCGGCGAGCCTCGAGCCCTCTTACGTGCTGCGGGCTCTCGGCCGCTCCGACGAGCTCGCGCACAGCTCGATCCGCTTCACCCTCGGGCGCTTCACCACCGAGGAGGAAATCGACTACACGGTGAGGCTCATCCGCGGCAAGATCGCCAAGCTGCGCGAGCTCTCGCCGCTGTGGGAAATGTACAAGGAAGGCGTGGACTTGAACACGGTGCAGTGGGCAGCACACTAGGAGCCGGACATGGCATACAGCAACAAAGTCATCGATCATTACGAGAATCCCCGCAACGTCGGGTCCTTCGACAAGGCGGACGAGCAGATCGGCACCGGCATGGTCGGCGCGCCGGCCTGCGGCGACGTCATGAAGCTGCAGATCAGGGTGAACGAGGCCGGCGTCATCGAGGACGCGCGCTTCAAGACCTACGGCTGCGGCTCGGCGATCGCGTCCTCGTCGCTGGTCACCGAATGGGTGAAAGGCAAGACGCTCGACCAGGCCGAGACGATCCGCAATACCCAGATCGCCGAGGAGCTGGCGCTGCCCCCGGTCAAGATCCATTGCTCGATCCTTGCCGAGGACGCCATCAAGGCCGCGATCACCGACTATCGGAAGAAGCACGGGCTGGAACGGCCCGCGGAAAAGGAAGCGAAGGCGGCCTGAGACGATACGAACAAGGGGGCACACCCCCTTGTTGATCCCCCAAATCAGCCAAGACAGAATAGGAAGATGATTACCCTGACCGAACGCGCTGCGAATCACGTCTCGGATTTCCTTGTCAAGCGCGGCAAGGGGGTGGGATTGCG
This sequence comes from Gammaproteobacteria bacterium, assembly GCA_041499655.1. GTDB lineage: Bacteria > Pseudomonadota > Gammaproteobacteria > Burkholderiales > SG8-39 > VBDM01. The sequence continues at coordinate 18,524 of JBGQKQ010000011.1, read as the reverse complement.
CCTGGGCGTGCGCACCTCGGGCTGCTCGGGCATGGCCTACAAGCTCGAGTACGCCGATGCCGTGAATCCCGACGATCACACCTTCGAGAGCCACGGCGTGAAGGTCGTCGTCGATCCGAAGAGCCTCCAGTTTCTGGAGGGGACCGAGCTGGATTTCACGCGGGAGGGGCTGAACGAGGGATTCAAGTTCAACAACCCGAACGTGAAGGATCAATGCGGCTGCGGCGAGAGCTTCAACGTCTGATCCCGTCGCTCTGACGGCGGAGACAGAAGGGGCCTTGGGCCCCTTTTTTGTATCCCCTGCGGAAATGAACCTCAACGAAAACCACTTCCAGATATTCGGCGTGCCGGCGCGGTTCGAGATCGACCTCGATAGTCTGGAGACCCGTTACCACGAGCTGCAGCGCGAGGTGCACCCGGACCGTTTCGCCGGCGCCTCGCAGGCGGAGCAGCGCGTCTCGATGCAGCTGGCGACGCTGGTGAACGAGGCCTACCAGACGCTCAAGTCGCCGCTCAGGCGCGCCGGATACCTGCTGCAGCTGCAGGGTGTCGACCCGGAATTCGAGACCAATACGGCGATGCCCGCGGAATTCCTGGCCGATCAGATGGAAAGGCGCGAGCGGCTCGAGGAGGCGGTTGCGGCGAGCGACTGGGAGCGGCTGATCGCGCTCTCGACCGACCTTCGCGTGGAAGAGGATGCCCTGCTGGCGAGAATCGAAAGGCAGCTCGAGGCCCTGGACTGGAACGGAGCGGCGGCGACCCTGCGGCTGCTCAAGTTCCTCGAGAAGTTCGGCGAGGACATCGGCGCCGCCGAAGAGAGAATGGATTCCTGATGGCGCTGCTGCAGATCTCGGAACCGGGCCAGTCGCCTGCGCCCCACGAGCAGCGGCTCGCGATGGGCATCGATCTGGGCACGACCAACTCGCTCGTCGCGAGCGTGCGCAACGGCATCGCGATCGTCCTCAACGACCACGAGGGCCGGGGCCTGCTGCCGTCGATCGTGCGCTACTTCCGCGACGGACGCACCGCCGTCGGCCGCGAGGCCGAGCGCGAGCAGGCGCGCGACCCCAAGAACACCATCGTGTCGGTCAAGCGCTTCATGGGCCGTGGGCTGAAGGACGTGACGCACGTGGAGAACAGCCCCTACGATTTCGTGGATTCCCCCGGCATGGTTCAGATCCGGACCGCGGCCGGCGTGAAGAGCCCGGTCGAGGTGTCGGCCGAGATCCTCAAGGCGCTGCGCGCGCGCGCCGAGGAATCCCTGTTCGGAAATGCAGCCGGAGAACTGGCGGGAGCCGTGATCACGGTGCCCGCGTATTTCGACGATGCGCAACGGCAGGCGACCAAGGATGCCGGGAAGCTCGCGGGTCTGAACGTGCTGCGCCTCCTGAACGAGCCCACCGCGGCGGCGATCGCCTACGGCCTGGACAACGCCGCCGAGGGCATCTACGCGGTGTACGACCTGGGCGGCGGCACTTTCGACATCTCGATACTCAAGCTCTCGAAAGGCGTGTTCGAGGTCATGGCCACCAGCGGCGATGCCGCGCTGGGCGGGGACGACTTCGACCAGCGGCTCTTCTGCTGGGTGGTCGAGCGGGCAAGGCTCGCGCCGCTCTCGGCCGAAGACACGCGGCTGCTGCTCGTGAAGTCCCGCACCGCCAAGGAATTTCTCACCGCTCACGACGAGGCGCGCATCTCGGCGACGCTGGGGAGCGGGGAAGGCGTTGACGCGACGGTGACGCAGAAGGAATTCCAGGAAATGACGCGCCCGCTGGTCGCGAAAACACTGGCGCCGACACGCAAGGCGCTGCGCGACGCGGGCCTGGGCGTCGCGGACGTCAAGGGCGTGGTCATGGTCGGCGGGGCGACGCGCATGCCGCACGTGCAGCAGGCCGTGGCCGAGCTCTTCGGGCGGACGCCGCTCAACAACCTGGACCCCGACAAGGTGGTCGCGCTGGGCGCGGCGATCCAGGCGAACGTGCTCGCCGGGAACCGCGGCTCGGGCGATGACTGGCTGCTGCTCGACGTGATTCCCCTTTCCCTGGGCATCGAGACGATGGGCGGGCTGGTCGAAAAGGTGATTCCGCGCAACGCGACGCTCCCGGTCGCCCGCGCGCAGGAGTTCACCACCTTCAGGGACGGCCAGACCGCGATGAGCATTCATGTCGTCCAGGGCGAGCGCGAGCTCGTCGCCGACTGCCGCTCTCTCGGGAAGTTCGAGCTGCACGGCATTCCACCGATGGCGGCGGGCGCGGCGCGCATACGCGTGACCTTCCAGGTGGACGCCGACGGCCTGCTCGCCGTGTCGGCGAGCGAATCCACGACCGGGATCGAGGCGGCGATCGCGGTGAAGCCTTCCTACGGGCTCACCGACGCCCAGATCACGCAGATGCTCAGGGAGTCCCTGGACCACGCTCGCGACGACGTGCAGCTGCGGGTCCTGAAGGAGCAGCAGGTCGAAGGCGAGCGCATGCTCGAAGCGGTCGAGAACGCGCTGCGCGACGACGCCGACCTGGTTTCGGCGGAGGAGCAGGACGCCCTCCGCTCCGAGCTCGACGCCCTGAGGAAGACGCTCTCCTGCACCGACCATCGCACCATCAAGTCGGCGATCGAGCGCGTGAACCGCGCGACCGAGCCGTTCGCGGGCCGGCGCATGGACCGCGCCGTGAAGCGGGCTCTCGCCGGCAGGAAAGTGGAAAGCCTCTAGGCTCTGATGCCGCAGATCATCGTTCTCCCCCACGCGGAACTGTGCCCGGAGGGTACGGTCATCGATGCGAAAGCCGGGGTGTCGATCTGCGATAGCTTGCTGCAGAACGGCGTGGAGATCGAGCATGCCTGCGAGAAGTCCTGCGCCTGCACCACCTGCCACGTGGTGGTGCGCGAAGGTTTCGAGACACTCGATCCTTCGGAGGAAGACGAGGACGATCTCCTCGACAAGGCCTGGGGGCTCGAGCCCAACTCGCGGCTTTCCTGCCAGGCGATCGTCAAGGGCAGCGATCTCACCATCGAGATTCCCAAGTACACCATCAACATGGTGAAGGAGGAAAAATGAAATGGACCGACTCCCTGGAGATCGCGATCGCGCTCTCCGAGGCGCACCCCGGCGTCGATCCGCTGACCGTGCGGTTCACCGACCTCTTCAAGTGGGTGCAGGAGCTGGACGATTTCGACGACGATCCCGAGCGCTGCGGCGAGAAGATCCTGGAGGGGATCCAGATGGCGTGGATCGACGAAGCGGGCTAGCCCAGAATCCCGCGCGTGCGCTTCGCCGTCGTCACACCCGACCCCGCGCAGTGGGTGCATGTCCGCGCCTTCGACGAAGCCGCCGATGCGGTCCAGGCCGGGCTGATCGGGCTGGGCCATTCGTGCGAGCGCTGTTTTGGGACGGCCCCCGACTCCTGCACTCCCATCCACTTCGGCGCTCACCTGTTGCCCCCGGAGGCGAGCCTGTCACCCGGCGCGGTTCTGTTCAACCTCGAGCAGATCGTCCCGGGAGCACTGTGGCTCACCGGGGATTACCTCGAGCGGCTGCGCCGGCACCGCGTGTGGGACTACAGCGCGCGGAACGTCGCGGCACTGGCGCAGATGGGCGTGCGCGAAGCGACGCACGTGCCGCTCGGGCACGCGAGCGTCCTCGAGCGCATGGCGAGCGCCGAAGAAGACATCGACGTGCTGTTCTACGGCGTGTACAACGAACGGCGCATGGCTCCCTTGCGCCGCCTCGCGGGACGCGGCCTCAAGGTGACCTGGGTGAACGGCACCTACGGCGCGGAGCGCGACGCGCTCATCGCCCGTTCGCGCATCGTCCTCAACCTGCATTTCTACGGGGAATCACGGCTCGAAGTGGCGCGCTGCTTCTACCTGCTCGCCAACGGCAGGTTCGTCCTGTCGGAGGAAAGCCCCGACGCCGGGGAAACCGGGCTCGCGGATGGCATCGCCTTCGCCCACTACGACAAGATCGAGGAAGCCTGCGCGTGGTATCTGGAACATCCCGAGGAACGCGCGGCGCTCGCGCGGGCGGGGAGGGAGCTTCTGCGCAAGCGGCCGCAGTCCGCTCTGCTGGCGCCCGCGGTCGCGGCACTTGGCTAGCCTTTCGGCACATCAATTGCTTTGATGGGGTATGGCGGTGCAAGGGACAAGTCTTGCCCGCCGAAACCGTCGGATTTCGGGCAGGAAGACGATTAGCCGACATGGGCTAGGGGAAATCGGATGACCGGGGCGTACAACTACTGGCTAGTCTTTGTTTCTCTGGCGGTCGCGTCTCTCGCGTCCTACACGGCGCTCGACCTGGCCTCCCGCATCTCCGCCTCCAAGGGTCTGCCGGGCCGCTTGTGGCTCCTCGGCGGGGCCTTTTCGATGGGAACCGGGATCTGGTCGATGCATTTCATCGGCATGCTCGCCTTCAGCCTGCCGATCCCCATGGGCTACGACGTGTCCGTAACGCTGCTCTCGATGCTGATCGCGATCATCGTGTCGGGCTTCGCGCTGCTCATGGTGACGGGCAGTACGCTCAGCAAGCGCAGGCTGCTGGTCGCGGGCGTGCTCATGGGCCTGGGCATCTCCTCGATGCACTACACCGGCATGGCCGCGATGGATGTTTCACCCCCCATCCGCTACAACCCCGTTCTCTTTGCCGCCTCGATCGGCATCGCCATCGCCGCCTCCCTCGCGGCCCTGTGGATCGCGTTCACCCTTCGTTCCAAGGCGCGGATCGTCTACGCCAGGCTCGGCAGCGCGGTAATCATGGGCATGGCGATCGTCGGAATGCACTACACCGCCATGGCTGCGGCAGGCTTCGCGTCCGATGCAGTCTGCACAACCGGTGCGACGGTCGACAACTCGTGGATGGCAGCGACGATCACGATCATCACGCTCCTTATCCTTTGCGAGACCTTGGTGCTGTCGCTCCTGGATGCTCGCATGGCGTCGAAAACCGCCAGGATGGCGGCGTCGCTGCAGGAAGCCAACGCCGAGCTGCAGCGCATGGTGCTTCACGACGCCCTGACCAAGCTTCCCAACCGGGTGCTGCTCGCTGACCGCATCGAACAGGCGATCCAGGCCTGCAAGCGCGGCACCACGCAGTGCGCCGTGCTGTTCGTCGATCTGGATCGCTTCAAGACCGTGAACGATTCCCTCGGCCACTTCGTGGGCGACGAGCTGCTCCGTGCGGTCGCCGAGCGGCTCCGTTCGACCGTGCGGCACGAGGACACCGTTTCGCGGCTCGGGGGCGACGAATTCGTGATCCTGCTGCGCAGCGTGGTGCACGCCGACGACGCGGCCCAGGTGGCGCGCAAGATCATCGAGGTCGTGAGCCAGCCGATCCGCTCGCACAGCCACGAGATGCACGTGACCTGCAGCGTGGGAATCAGCCTGTACCCGCATCACGGCGAGAGCGCGGAGACGCTGATCACCAGCGCCGACGTCGCCATGTACCACGTGAAAAAATCCCGCCGCAACGATTTCGAGCTCTTCACCGCCGAGATGAAGCTGTTCTTCCCGAAGCGGCTGGCGCTGGAGAACGAGCTGCGCAAGGCCCTCGAGCGCAAGCAATTTGTCCTGTACTACCAGCCGCAAGTCGACGTGATGAGCGGCGAGCTGACCGGGGTAGAGGCACTGCTGCGCTGGAATCACCCGGAAAAGGGCATGGTCCCGCCCGCGGAATTCATCCCGCTCGCGGAGGAGACCGGGCTGATCGTTCCGCTCGGCCGCTGGGTGCTGCACGAGGCTTGCTCGCAAAGCAAGGCGTGGCAGAACCAGGGGCTGCGGAGCCTGAGAGTGGCCGTGAACATTTCGGGGGTACAGTTCCAGCAAAAGGACCTGGTCGATTCCATTGCGCAGGCGTTAAAGGTGAGCGGTCTCGACCCGCGCTGCCTGGAGCTGGAGATCACCGAGAGCGTCATCATGCACAACGCGTCGGAAGCCATCGTCATGCTCGAGAAACTGAGCGGGATGGGCGTGGATATCTCGATCGACGATTTCGGGACCGGGTATTCCAGCCTGAGCTATCTCAAGCGCTTCAAGATCGACAAGCTGAAAATCGATCAGGCGTTCATCCGCAACGTGTCCAGCGACCAGGACGACGCCGCGATCGTGAAGGCGATCATCGCTCTGGCGCACAGCTTGCGCCTGCGCGTGGTGGCCGAGGGCGTGGAACACGAGGAGCAGCTGCTGTTCTTGCGTTCCCTCGGAAACGACGAGTATCAGGGCTACTTCCACAGCCGGCCGCTCCCCGCGGCGGAGTTTGAGCGCTATCTCAGGGGCACGGACCGGCCCGCCGGAGAGCCCCCGCGCTTGCAGGGGGTCTTCGCCGCGACTTGAGGCTTCGCGCTCTAGCGCCGCCTCGGCTCGCGCAGCGCGGGGTTGAGCTTGTCGAGGTCGGCCTGAACCTGATCGCGGCTGCGCTCGTAGACGAGCTCCCGCCCCCTCACGCTGCCCGCGTAGGAAAGGCCCATGCGCGTCGGGGTCAGGTCGCACTTGACGTTGTGGATGCCTTCGCCCAGCACGATCTCTATCCGGTCGGCCCGCTTGCTGTATACGACGACGTCCAGCGCCTGCCCGGTCTCCGTCACGCGCACCCTGATCTTTTCCGGATTCATCTGCCCGATCTCCGTGCTTCTCAGGCGGGCTCCAGCCCGTGCTTGCGGATGAGCGGTGCCGCGGACGGTGCGGTGATGAACTTGACCAGCGCCCGGGCCGCGTCCGCCTGCTTCGCCCCGGTGTGGATGCCGGCGGAGAACACGGTCATCCGCTGGAGCTCGCCCGGCAACGGGCCGACGTAATCGATCCCGGCGAAATGCACCAGTTCGGCGATCTGCTGGAAGCCTATCTCGGTCTCGCCGCCGGCGATCAGCGTGCCGACGAACACGCCCGACGGCGTCTGCTTGAGTTTGCCCTTGATCTCGCCGGCGATGCCCAGCTTTTCGAACACGCTGAGCATATAGACCCCGCTCGGGCCGGTGGAATAGCCGATCGATTTCGCCGCAAGCAGCGTCTTCTTGAATGCGTCGACCGACCCGATGTCGGGCTTGGCCGCGCCTTTGCGCACCGCCATCCCGGTGCCGGATTTCGCGAAATCGACCCGGCTGCCCGGGACACTCTTGCCCAGCTTGATCTGCTCGTCGATCGCCGGGCCGGCCATCATGATGAGGTCGTAGGGCTCGCCGCTCGCGAGACGCTTCTGGACGTTCAGCGTTCCCGTGAAAACCGTCGTCACCTTGTGCCCGGTGGCCTTCTCGAACTGCACCACCAGCTCGAGATAGGCTTCCTGGGTGGCCTGCGTGGACAGCACCTTGATTTCTGCGGCTTCAGCCATGCCCGAGAGCAGCAGGGCACTCGCCGCGGCGAGGATCGATGCGGTTCTCATGAAGGACTCCCGTTGCGCTATTGGGGCACGACACCGTCGCGGCCGACGTTGATACGGCTAGCCTCCAGAGTGCCGTCCGGCTTCTTGGTCGCCGCGAGCACGGTGAAGCGCGCGCCCGCCTTGAGATCGCCCTTGCCGCCGATCTCGTAGCGCAGGATCGGCGCGTTTGCCGGAACGACGATCTTCTTCTCGCCGTCCTTGTACTTGACCACCATCGTCGAGCCCTCGACGCCGGTGACCGTCGCGCCCGAGGCCGAGCCGTTGGTCATGGTGCTGTTGGGCACGGGCGCATACGGCCGGTGACCCTCGCCGGTGCCGCGCATCTGCTCGGGGAAGATATGCACCTCCAGGGCCTTCTGGCTGCCGTCGGGTTGCGGCATTGCCGCGCTGCCGAGGAAGGTGCCTTCCTTGATGTCCGCCATCGAGGCTTTCACCACGACGACGATCATGGCGTTGTCGGTGAGCGTGAGCTTGAGCTCGGCGCCTTCGGTGGATTTCAGCGAAAGTACGTTGCCGTCGGCCTTCTCGATCGTCCCGCGCACGCGCGTGGTCTGCGCCGTGGCCGTCGCGCACGATGCGGCGACGATCGCGCCGGCGAGCGCAAGTCGAATGGTTCTGTTCATATTGCTCCCCTAAGTGTGGATGTGCGCGATCACAGCGTGGCTGCGCGCACAGTATAAATGTGTTCGGGCCCGGTTACGCCCTTTCGGCGTCAATCGAAGTCTTGTTGAGGACGGGTTCCACGCTGACGGCGACCGCGAGTTGTTGCGTTGCGGTACCGAGCACGACACCGCGCAACGGCGTAACGTCTGAAAATTCCCGACCCCAGGCGACCGTAATGAATTCGATGTCCGCTGCCTTCCCGTTGGTGGGATCGAACGCAATCCAGCCGACTCCGGGACAATACCCTTCCACCCATGCGTGGGAGGCATCGGCGCCGGCGAGACGCTTTTTGCCCGGCGGCACGCGGTTCAGGATGTAACCACTGACGTAGCGCGCAGCGAGTCCGAGCGAGCGCAGGCAGCTGATCATCAAGTGCGCGAAGTCCTGGCAAACGCCGCGGCCGTGCGCCAGGACTTCGCTTACCTGTGTCGTGACCGTCGTCGCCTTGGGATCGTAGATGAAGTCGGCGTGAATGCGCCGCGTCAAGTCGAGCATGGCGGCGGGCAGCGGGCGGCGTGCGGGAAAGCTTGCGCGTGCGTATTCGATCGAGGTCGGCAGTACGGGAACCATGGGGGAAGCCAGACGAAATTGCGCGACGTCGAAATCGTCGTCGGGTCCCCACACTCCGGGTGCGGCGACCGCGCTTTCCCACGCCGGGCCCGCGCGGGAGTCGGGAACGTGGCTTTGCACTTCGACGATCGATTCCGCGCGAACGGCGAGTTCATCGTGAGGCGTATCGACCGCAAAACGCATGATGCCGTTCCCGAAATAGTCCTTGCCTTCGGCTTGCTCGCTTGGCGCGGGATCTATCGCGACACGATGCGCGTGCAACGTTTGCCGCTCGGTCGTGCGCGGCTTCAGATGCGCGAGCTGGCGCGCGCTCGTCACCGTATCGGAGTACGTGTAGCGGGTCTCGTGCACGACGCGGTAGGTGACCGGATCCGGCATGATCGCTCACAGCCCGAGCGTGGCGCGTACCGCGGTGTGGGCGTGGTTGAAGAAACGCTGCGTGAGCCGGTCGTTGAGCGCAAATGCCGCGCTGCGCAGCTCGTCTATGGTCTCGCGCAGGAGCGGGTTTTCGGGGTGCAGATCGCGCGCCGGATCGAGGCTTTCCAGCGTTTGGAGGCCGGGGCCGAACAGATCGCTGCCACACGGTCCGTAAGCGGCCTCGAGTTTCCGGAGCCCGGAATGGACGCCTTCGGTCTGAAACATCACCGAGCGCGGGTTGGCCCCGTCGAGCACCAGGAGGTCGAGCACCGGAAGCCATTCCGGGCGCGCGAGATAGCGCGAACGGTAAGTGACGGTGGAATCGGCGAGCGAAAGAAGCCAGGTGAGGCCGGAGTTGTTGCGGTGCTCGAACGCAGCCTGCAGGGCGAGGCACTGGAAAGCGAGCCGCTCCACGCGCCTGCCGATCGAGAGAAAGCGCCAGCCGTCGTCGCGCGTCATGCCGTCGAGCGCAAACCCGGACAGCGTCATCATGCTGGTGATGGTGCGGTTGAGCCAGCCCAGCGTGTCCGACAGCGATGCGTCCTTGTTGAGCGCCGGGTCCTTGATCAGGCCGTTGATCGTGCGCCAGTTGTCGAGAGACATCCGGTCGCGCAGGTTGAACGCGACTCGTTCGAGGGCGCGCAGGTTCGCCGGCAGGCCGAACGCGTGGTCTTCACGCACGGCGGCGGCGAGCAGCGTCATGTCCGGATCATCGCCTTCCTTCAGAAGGCCAAAGGCGGTCGCGAGCGCGAGCGCCGGCGCAAGCGAATTCTCGTCGTCGTCGGTTTCCTGCAGTTTCTGGTTGAGTGCGAGCCGCAGCAGCCGTGCGGCGTCATCGCAGCGTTCTTCGTAGCGGCCGAACCAGAACAGGTTTTCGACGACGCGCGACGGGATGGCGGCGCGCTCGCGCGAGAGGTCGGCCGCCGTGACCGTGTTTTTGAGCAGCGTGAATGACGCATCGACCGGGCCGGCGGACATCACCCAGGTATCCTTGGATCCGCCGCCCCGCTGCATCGACACGACGCGCACATTGGCGCTGCTGGCGACGCGCGTCAGGCCCCCCGGCATGACGACGTAACCTCCGGGCGACGCCGCCGCGAACACGCGCAGGCCGATGGCGCGGGCGGCGATGCGGTTGGAGTGCCCCTTGTCCAGCACCGGCGCCTGCGACACGCGCACCAGTTCCTGCGCGACGAAACGTTCGGGATGTGCGGCGAGCTTCTTGCGCAGCGCGGCGAGTCCGGCGTCATCCAGGTCCTGGCCGAATACTGGTTCCATCGGGAAGGCCGGGTCGGCCGGCTTGAACACCAGGTTCCTGACATGATCGAGGGCGTCCGCGAGCGCGGCCGGCTCGCCGCACCACCAGGTCGCGATGGACGGCAGTCGCAACGGCTGTCCGGTCAGGTGTTCCGAAAGGTGCGGCAGAAAGCCCAGCAGCGCGCCGGACTCCAGAACGCCGGAGCCCAGTGCGTTGCCGACAAGCACGGTGCCGCGCCGCGCGCAGTCGGTCAGTCCGGCGACCCCCAGCGCCGAGTCGCTGCGCAGTTCCAGCGGGTCGCAGTAGTTGTCGTCCTGCCGGCGCAGGATGGCGTGCACGCGCTTGAGGCCGCCGATGGTCTTCAGCCAGACGCAGCCGTTGCGCACGGTCAGGTCGCCGCCCTCGACGAGCGGAAAGCCGAGATAGCGCGCGAGCAGCGCGTGCTCGAAATAGGTTTCATTGTACGGGCCCGGCGTGAGCAGTACCGTCAGCGTCGGGCCGTCGCCTTTCGGCGCGAAATGCATGAGCGAGTCGCGCAGGGTCGCGAAGAAGCGCGCGACGTGCTGCACGTTGAGCTCGCGATACAGCGCAGGGAAGGTGCGCGATACGATGAGCCGGTTCTCAAGCGCATAGCCGGCCCCCGACGGCGCCTGCGTGCGGTCGGCCATCACCCACCAGCGGCCGTCGGGCGAGCGGGCGAGATCTGCGGCGTAGACATGCAGGTACACGCCGCCCGGTACGTTCATTCCGCAGGCCGGCCGCAGGAACCCGCTCTGCGCGAAGATCAGCGAGGGCGGGACCAGGCCCTGCCTGAGCAGCGTCTGGGGGCCGTAGAGATCGGCGAGCACCTGATTGAAGAGCTGCGCGCGCTGGATGATGCCGGCCTCGATTTCGTGCCACTCTTCCGGCGCGATAATGAGCGGCAGCACATCGAGATCCCACGGGCGGTCGAGCCCCTGCGGATCGGCGTAGACGTTGTAGGTGACGCCGCTGTCGCGAATCTGGCGCTCGGCGGCCAGCAGTCGTTCGCGTACGTCGGCTGCGGAGGTCGCGGTCAACGCGGACAGCACGCGCGACCAATGGGGCCGCGGCTTCAACGGCGCTTCGAACAATTCGTCGAAGCGGCCCTGCGCATCGGGATAGACCGCCAGCAGCTCTTCCAAATTCGAACCCGCTCCGGAATCAGCACCGCCGCGCGCGCTGCGCGGCGCATCTCCCGGCGACATTATGCCTAACACCGCCGCAAGTCCAAAGTAAAGGGGAAGTCCGGGTTGCGCGGCTCTTCGACGATTTTCATCGCGCCCGGAGTATGGCCAAGGCGGAAAAACCGCGCAAGCCGGCGCGCTTCCGCCTCGTACGCGTTGACCGGAAACGTATCGTAACTTCGTCCCCCGGGATGCGCCACGTGGTATTGGCAGCCGCCCAGCGAGCGGCTCATCCAGGTGTCGACCAGGTCGAACGTTAGCGGCGCATGGCTGCCGATGGTCGGATGCAGGCTGGATGCGGACCACCAGGCGCGGTAACGTACGCCGGCCGCGAACTCGCCGACGTTGCCCGTCGGCTGCAGTGGAACCGGGCGGCCATTGCACGTGAGGATGTGACGGTCGTCGATGAGGCCTGTGACCTTGACCTGCAGGCGCTCCACGGACGAATCGACATACCGCACCGTGCCGCCCGCGGCGCCTTCCTCGCCGAGCACGTTCCAGGGCTCGAGCGCCATGCGCAGCTCGACGTGGACATTGTTCGACGCGAAATCTCCGAGTCTGGGAAAGCGAAACTCATGATGCGGTGCGAACCACGCGGGCTGCATCGGGTAGCCGAAATGGGTAAGTTCCTCGAGCACGTCGCTCAGGTCGCTCCAGATGAAATGCGGCAGCATGAAGCGGTCGTGCAGCTCGGTGCCCCAGCGCTTGAGCTTCGCGGGCTGATAAGGGTGCTGCCAGAAGCGCGCAACCAGTGCTCGCATCAGCAGTTGCTGCGCGAGGCTCATGCGCGCATGCGGCGGCATTTCGAATGCGCGCATCTCGAGCAGTCCGAGCCGTCCGGTCGCGCTGTCGGGCGAATACAGCTTGTCGATGCAGAATTCGGCGCGGTGCGTGTTGCCGGTCGCGTCGATCAGTAGGTTGCGCAGCATGCGGTCGACCTGCCAGGGCTGCGAGCCGAGGCGCCCGGCCGCCTGCAGGCGCTGCATTTCGCGGAAAGCGATTTCGAGCTCATACACGGAGTCGTTGCGCGCTTCGTCCACGCGCGGCGCCTGGCTGGTAGGGCCGATGAAGAGTCCCGAGAAAAGATACGAAAGTGCCGGATGGTTGTGCCAGTAGGCAATCATGCTCGCCAGCAGATCGGGCCGGCGCAGAAACGGCGAATCGGCCGGCGTCGCGCCGCCGAGCACGAAATGATTGCCGCCGCCGGTGCCGGTGTGACGGCCGTCGAGCATGAATTTTTCGGTCGAGAGGCGCGTCTGATGCGCGGCATCGTAAAGAAAGGTCGTCTGCTCGACCAGCTCGTCCCAGCTGCGCGCGGGCTGTATGTTGACCTCGATCACGCCCGGGTCCGGCGTTACGCGCAAGTGGACAAGCCTCGGGTCGCGCGGCGGCTCGTAGCCTTCGAGCGTCACCGGCAGCTTGAGCGACGCAGCGGCTGCTTCCACCGCCGCGACGAGCTCCAGATAGTCTTCGAGCGTGGCAGTCGGCGGCATGAAAACATGCAAGCGGCCGGACCGCGGCTCCGCGCACAGCGCGGTGCGCGTGATCCAGCCCGCCGACTCGAAGGGGGCAGGGCGCGTGGCAGGGTCGCGGGTAGCGGTGGGGTCCATCCACGCCGCTCCTTCGCGTCCCGTGCCCGGACGCCCGTGGCGGATCGCCTGATAGCCGGGCAGTGCAGGAAAGGTCTGGTTGGGGTCGGGTGGGTGCAGCCAGGGATAGTCGCCCGCCGTGGTCCAGGGTTGCGAGTCGAGTGGCAGGCGGTAGCCCAGCGGGGAATCGCCGGGAAGCAGGTAGCACCGCTCGGCGCGCAGAAACCACGGGCCGCTTCGCCAGCCTGCGCCAGGGTCCGCTCTCGCCACCGGCAGCACGTGGCCGACCACTTTGTCGAGACCTTGCGAAAAGAGCTTGCGCAGCCTCTCGCGCTCCAGCGGGTCCTCGAGACGTGCATCGAACGGATCGACATTGGCGGGCAGGCGGCGTTCGCGCCACAGGTAGTACAACAGGTCTTCGAAAGCCGGAAAGATATGCGCGGGATCGAGCCCGAGCTGCCGTGCGACAGTCTCGAGCAACGCGCGCGCCTGCAATTCGGTGACGCCGTAGTCGATGTCGTCCCGCGCGATCAGCGCGGAATCCGACCAGAGCGGCTCGCCATCGGCGCGCCAGAACGCGTTGAGAGACCAGCGCGGCAGCTGTTCGCCCGGATACCACTTGCCCTGACCGTAATGCAGCAAGCCCTGTGGTGCGTAATGCATCTTGAGCCGCGCGAGCAGCTTGGCCGCGACGTTCTTCTTGCCCGGGCCCGTTGCATCGGTGTTCCACTCTGCACCGTCGCGGTCGTCCACCGAGACGAAAGTCGGCTCGCCGCCCTGCGTGAGCCTGACGTCGCGGGCGGCGAGGTCGGCGTCGATGCGTCGGCCCAGCGTCTGGATATCGAGCCATTGTTCGTCGGTGAAGGGCTGGGTCACGCGCGGCGCTTCCCACACGCGCTCGACCTTCATGTGGTGCTCGAAGCTGACTTCGCAGTCATCGACCGCGCCCGTGACCGGAGCGGCGGATGACGGCCTCGGCGAACACGCGAGTGGAATATGTCCCTCGCCCGCGAGCAGTCCGGACGTCGGGTCGAGCCCGATCCAGCCGGCACCCGGCAGATAGACTTCGCACCACGCGTGCAGATCGGTGAAATCGGATGACGGCCCCGACGGCCCGTCGAGCGCCTTGACGTCGGGTCTGAGCTGGATCAGGTAACCGGAAACGAAACGAGCTGCGTACCCCAGGTGGCGCAGCAGTTGCACCAGCAGCCAGCCGCTGTCGCGACAGGAGCCCGACGCGTTCGTCAGGGTGACCTCGGGTGCCTGCACACCGGGTTCCATCCGGATCAGATAGGCGATGTCGCGCTGCAGACCTTGATTGAGTGCGACGAGAAAATCGAGGGTCCGCATCGGCGAGCGCGGAATGCCGGCCAGATACTCCGAGAATCTAGGTCCAGCCGGCAGCTTGACTAGAAAAGGCGCGAGCTCGCGCGCCAGATCGGGCGAGTAAGCGAAGGGGGTGTGCCCGGCATCGGGTTCGAGAAAGAAATCGAACGGATTGTGCACCGCCATTTCCGCGACCAGATCGACTTCGATGCGCAGCTCGTTCGTCTTGTCCGGAAACACCAGCCGCGCGAGATAGTTCGACTGCGGGTCCTGCTGCCAGTTGATGAAATGCTTGCGCGGGTCGACGCGCATGGAATAGGCGAGGATGCGGGTGCGGCTGTGAGGCGCGGGACGCAGGCGCACGACCTGCGGTCCGAGGTTGACCGGTCGGTCGTAACGGTAGTGCGTGATGTGATTAAGCGCTACGTGAATCGACACTGCAGAGGACCCTCAGCAGACGGTCACGCGGTCGCTGCGGCGGGCAGCTCGCCAGACTGCTCGTGCAAATGGAAATATTCGGCGGAGATCCGCTCGTGCAGAGCCGCGAGGTCGGCCTGCACGGCATCGAGATATTCGTGCCGTGACAGCGGTGGGAGCCCTTCGGCGCGCATTCCGTCGAGCCTGCGCTGAGCCGCGCGCAGCAGCTTGAGCGGCGGTGCATTGTGCGGCAGCACCGCGAGGCAGGACTCCACCTCGTCCAGGCAGTGCCGCACGGTGCGGGGGAAGTGCGGGTCCTTGAGAAGGTAATTGACCACGTCATCCGTTCGCACGTGCACGGACACGTGGCGCCGGTACATCTGGTACGCGTTCAGCGACTTGAGCACGCCCATCCACAACAGGCCGATCGCCGGATCTTCCGGGACCTGCTGGCGCGGCACCAGTACGGCGGCGTGGATGTCGACGATGCGTGTCGTCATGTCCGCACGCTCGATGTTGCGCCCGAGCTTGATGAACTGATAGGCGATGTCGTGGCTCATGCAGTCGGTCAGAAGTCCTATCACGGCCTGGCGCCGCTCGATGATTTCCTCGAGGATGCCGTAGCGGCGCGTGCGTTCCACCGCGTGCGGTGCGCGACTGTTGACGAACAGGTACAGGCTGTTGATGCGTTCCCACGCCTGCCGGGGCATGACTTCGCGCAAGGTGCGGCAGTTCTCGCGCGCGCCACGGATGCACGAGACGATGGAGCTGGGATTGCGCTCGCCGCTCACGAGAAAACTCAGGATGCTCGCTTCGTCGTGCTGGGTGTACGAGTCGAGGAACAGGCGGTCGAGGCCCGCGACTTTGAGCAGGACATCCCAGCCGAACGAGGCGCCGCGAGGAAGGTCGAGGAGCACCTGCGTCGTGGCGTTGATGAGGCGCGCGGTATTTTCGGCGCGCTCCAGGTAGCGCGTCATCCAGTACAGGTTTTCGGCAACGCGCGAGAGCACTAGTTCCTGGCCTCCACTATCCAGGTGTCCTTGCTGCCGCCTCCCTGCGACGAGTTGACCACCAGAGAGCCTTCCCGCATCGCCACGCGCGTCAGGCCGCCCGTGGTTGAATAGAGGGAATCCGACTGCAGGACGAACGGACGCAGGTCCAGGTGCCGCGACGCCACGCCGTCGCCGACGAGCGTCGGCGCGGTGGAAAGCGCCAGCGTGGGCTGCGCCATGTAGTTGCGCGCGTCGGCCATGATGCGTTGCCGGCATTCTTCGCGTTCGGCGGCGCTGGCGCGCGGGCCGATCAGCATGCCGTAGCCGCCGGATTCATTGGCGGGCTTCACCACCAGCTTGTCGAGATTCGCAAGGACGTAGTCGCGGTCGTGTGCGTCCATGCACAGATAACTCGGCACGTTGGGAATGATCGGATCCTGGTCGAGGTAGTAACGAATGATCTTCGGCACGAAGGTGTAGACGACCTTGTCGTCCGCAACCCCCGCGCCCGGTGCGTTCGCGATCGCGACTTTGCCGCGCCGCCACGCGCGCATCAGACCGCGGGCGCCGAGCACGGAGTCGTGACGCAGGACTTCGGGATCCAGAAAATCGTCGTCGACGCGCCGGTAGATCACGTCGATGCGGCCCAGGCCGTTGATGGTCTTCATGTAGACGCAATCGTCCGCGGCGACGATCAGATCCGTTCCCTCGACCAGCTCGGCGCCCATCTGCTGAGCGAGATAGCTGTGCTCGAAGTACGCGGAGTTGTAGATCCCGGGTGTGAGCACGGCGATGACCGGCCTCTCGCCAGGGCGCGGCGACAGCGCGGCCAGAGTGTCGTACAGGCGCGTCGTGTAATCGTCCACCGGCAGAATATCGCAGACTTCGAACAACTCGGGAAACAGCCGCTTCATCAGCATGCGGTTCTCGAGCATGTAGGACACGCCCGACGGTACGCGCAGATTGTCTTCGAGGACGTAGATGGTGCCGTCGTGATCCCGCACCAAATCAGTGCCGCAAACATGCGCCCATACCCCGTAACGAGGCATGTGGCCGACGCACTGGGGGCGAAAGTTCCTCGAGCTCGCGATGACTTCCGCGGGAAACACACCGTCCTTGACGATCGATTGCTCGTTGTAAAGGTCGTTGATAAACAGATTCAATGCGGTCAGGCGCTGCTTCAGGCCCGCCTCGATGCGGCGCCACTCCGTGCTCGGCATCACCCGGGGAATGAGGTCGAACGGCCATGCACGATCGATATTGGCGCCGTCGCTGTAGATGGTGAAGGTAATGCCCATTGTCATGATCGCCGCGTCCACGGCCTCTCGCTGCCGGCTCAGCTCGGCCCGGTCCAGCCGGGAGAGGTAGTCGACCAGCGTCCTGGCGCAGGGACGCGGGACGCCCTGCGCGTCGATGAGCTCATCGTAGAAGCCGTTCGAACGGCAGGTGCTGAAATCGAGGTTCATGGCGGCAAAGGTCCCGATACCCTAGGCTACTGCAAAAACCGTGCGAACGGCCCGCCAGTTAAGGGCGATTCACCCTAGAATCTGCGGATTCGCCGCCGACACGATGCCGTTCCGATGATCGAATCCATTCTCCTGACCGCCGCCCGCGTCCTGACTTTCGAGGGGCAGCGGCCGTTGACCAACGCGAGCAGCTTTTTCTTCGAGCGCGACGAACGCCTGTTCCTGGTGACGAGCCGGCACGTGATGATCGATGAGCCGAGCAAGCACTTCCCGGACCGCATCGAGATCGAGTTACACGTCGACCCGTACAACCTGGCCCATTCAACCGGGTTCTCGATTCCTCTGTACCGCGACGGCAAGAGCATCTGGCGCCAGGGTCTCGACACCGCCGGAGAGATAGACGTGGCGGTGATCGAGCTGGAACGCGCCGCGCTGCCGAAGACGACCGTCTACCGGGCGTTCACGCCCGAGCATCTGCACCCTTCACCCGACCAGGTCGAGATCGGCAGCTCGCTGCTGGTGGTCGGCTTTCCGCTCGGCTTCCACGACACCTTGCACCACATGCCGGTAGTGCGCCACGCGATCATCGCGTCCTCGTTCGGCCTGCGCTTCCGGGGCCAGGGCTACTTCCTCACCGACGCGCGCACTCACCGGGGCACGAGTGGCTCGCCCGTCGTCATGCGAGTTGCCGGCGCAGATCCGGTGCGGGGCGACCTGCCGTGGATGCTGCTCGGCGTCCACTCCGCACGGCTCGATGCCGGCACGCGCGACCGTGAACTGGACGAGGCGCTCGGGCTGAACTGTGCCTGGTATGCCGACATTTTGCTGACGCTTACCGAGGCTGGGCGTAGCGCGACCTAAGCAGTCAGCCGGAGCGTAGACTGAACTTCCAGGGAGGGCCTCAAAATGACAATTGGGCGTCTTGCAGCAGCGATTCTTCCGCTATCGGCCGTGGTTTTCGCATCGCCGCTTGCGGTCTATGGCGCCGATAGCCCGCCCGAATGGGCCTATCAAATAACCCCCGCGAGCTTCAAGGCCCCGCCGGACGACGGGGTGCCGAGACGCGTGCCGAACAGCTCGGCCAGCTACACCGTGACCCAGTTGCGCGATCGTTTCATCGCGCCGGTCTGGCATCCCGAAGATCATCCGCCTTTACCGCCCGTCGTCGCCCAGGGCAGGAAGCCCGATGTGTTCGCCTGCGGCTTTTGCCATCGCGCGGATGGTCCCGGTGGTCCGGAGAATTCCGCTCTCGCCGGGC
>JBGQKQ010000010.1:0-27545 GCA_041499655.1 Gammaproteobacteria bacterium | reverse complement strand
CGCTGTTCGACATCCTCTACGGCGAAGGCGTGTCGCTCGAGGGCGAGATCCTCGAGCTGGGCGTCAACTGCGGCGTAGTCGACAAGTCCGGCGCCTGGTACCAGTACAAGAAGGACCGCATCGGCCAGGGCAAGGACAACGCCCGCGAGTTCCTCAAGGAAAACCCTGAGCTCGCTGCCGAAATCGAGGCGAAGATCCGCGAGAAGCTCGGCATCAAGGTCCCCGAGGCATTGACTCCTCCGGTCACCGCCGAGGTTTGAAAAAACAGCCGACCTTGCGCGAGCGGGCGCTGCGCCTGCTCGCGCGGCGCGAGCACAGCCGGGTCGAGCTCGGCCGCAAGCTCGCGGCACACGCCGGACCCGAAGACGATCTCGAGGCGCTGCTCGAAGACCTGCAGCGACGCAGGCTCGTGTCCGACGAGCGCTACGCGGAATCGCGCACCCACGCGCTCTCGCGCAAATTCGGCGCGGCGCGCATCGCGCACGAACTGCGCGCCAAGGGCCTGGACAAGGCACTCGCCGAGAGCGCCGCCGTAGGCGCACGTGCCACTGAGGTGGAGCGTGCTCGGGCCGTGTGGCTCAGGAAGTTCCGGACGGCTCCCGCGACGCGCGAAGAACGCGCCAGGCAGATGCGGTTTCTCCAGTCCCGGGGTTTTTCTTTCGACGCCATTCGCGCCGTGGTCCGGGACGCCGGCAAAGAGTGAATTCGCTCAGGGTTCTGGGCGACTTCCCCGGGCCTCGCTTCCCGCTCTTCGATGGCGGGCGTCAGCACTTCTTCGGTTTCAGCAACCCCGTGGTCTTAGAGGATCCGGGCGCGCTTTCGCGCCCGAGCAGTTCGCGCTTACGCGTGACACCCCACCGGTAGCCCGAGAGATCGCCATCGCTGCGTACGACGCGATGGCAGGGGATGGCGACTGCCAGGCGATTGGCGCCGCAGGCCTGCCCCACTGCGCGTACGGCGTTCGGTTTGCCGATGCGTTTCGCGATATCCGCGTAGCTTCTTGTGGCACCCGCCGGGATCTCCCTCAGGGCCTTCCAGACGCGCTCCTGAAACGCCGTACCCTGTACGTCGAGCGGCAGGTTCAGCCCCAGTCGCGGTGCTTCGACGAAGCCGACCACCTGGGCGACCAGTTTTTCGAACGACCCATCGCCGCCGATCAGCTTGGCGCGCGGGAACTGGTCCTGGAGGTCGCGAAGGAGCCTTTCCGGATCGTCGCCCAGGAGAATCGCGCACACGCCGCGCTCGCTTTGAGCGACCAGGATCGACCCGAGCGAGCATTCGCCGACAGCAAACCGGATCACCGCGTTGGCGCCCCCGGCGCGATAGTCCTTGGCGCGCATGCCAAGGACGCGGTCCGAGGCCTCGTAGAAGCGACTGTTGGAATTGAAACCGGCGCCATAGATCGCATCGGTGATCGAGGCATCCGGACCGTTGAGGCGCTCGCGCATGCGCTTTGCGCGGTGCGCCGACACATAGGTCTTCGGCGTCAAGCCCGTCACTTCCCGGAAGACGCGGTGGAAGTGGTACGGGCTCATGCGGGCAGATCTTGCGAGCCTCTCCAGGCTCGGCACAACGTCCGCCGCCTCGATGGTTCGGCAGGCGTCGGCGATGAGCCTGGCATGCCGTGCCGCGACCGTCGTCCGGTCCGCCGCCGTACTCGGCCGGTAGCCGGCGGCTTCCGCCGCTTCAATCGTGTCGAAGAATTCGACGTTCTCGGGCTTGGGCATCCGCGAGGCGCTGCTCGGCCGGCAATAGATGCCCGTGGTCCTCACGGCGTAGACGAATCGGCTGTCGGCGTCGGGGTTGCGCGCCTTGACGGCGGCCCACCGCGGATCCCGCGCAATGTCCCTGGCGTCGGCGGCGAGCTGTGACTTCGATTTCATGATCGTTCCTGAATGGGATATGTGACGGACCCAGTATGCAGACGATTCGACCGCAAGGAACTCCGTCTCTTGCGGTTGAATTCTGGGGTAGCCCGGCGAAATACGCCATTTTCGCAAGTTCGCCTAGAATTCCGGCGACGGGAGGGAGATGGACGCCGGACTGATCGCTCGCAGCGCGCTGGGATTCCTGGTCCTGCACGCTCTCGCCTGGGCGCTGAGCGAGAACCGCCGGACGGTCGCCTGGCGGCCGGTCGTCGCCGGGATGCTGCTCACGCTGGCCCTCGGCGTGGTGCTCCTCAAGGCACCATTCGTGCAGCAGGCTTTCATGGCTCTGAACGATGCCCTGGGTGCGCTCGAAAAAGCAACGCGCGACGGGACTTCATTCGTCTTCGGTTTCCTCGGCGGCGGACCGCTTCCCTATGCCGAGTCCTATGCCGGCGCGAGCTTCGTGCTCGCCTTCCGCGCGTTGCCGCTGGTGATCGTGGTGAGCGCCTTGTCGGCGCTCCTCTTCTACTGGCGCGTGCTGCCTGGAATCGTGAAGGCGTTCTCCCTGATGCTCGAGAAGACGATGGGCGTGGGCGGGGCGATCGGCCTTTCTTCCGCCGCGAACGTTTTCGTGGGAATGGTCGAGGCTCCGCTCGTGGTGAAGCCCTACATCCGTGGCATGAGCCGCACCGAGCTCTTCATCCTCATGAGTTGCGGCATGGCGACGGTCGCCGGGACGGTGATGGCCCTCTACGCGAGCATTCTGTCGAACGTGATCCCGGACGCATTGGGCCACATTCTCGTCGCCTCCATCATCAGCACACCGGCGGCGATCGCGATCTCCGTCCTCATGGTTCCGGGGAAGGCGCTCGCCACCGAAGGGAAGCTGGTTCCGCAGAGCGCGACTTCGAGCATGGACGCGCTCACCCGCGGGACCGTCGACGGCGTGCAGCTGCTCGTCAACATCGTCGCCATGCTCCTGGTGCTGGTGGCGCTGGTGAGCCTCGCCAACCAGATTCTCGCCCTCCTTCCCCAGGTCTCGGGCGGCCCGATCACCCTGCAACGCGTGCTCGGCCTGGTCATGGCGCCGCTGGTGTGGATCATGGGCATCCCGTGGTCCGAGGCCACGACTGCGGGGGCGCTGATGGGGACGAAGACGGTGCTGAACGAGCTGCTTGCCTACGTCGATATGGCGAAGTTGCCTGACTACGCGCTCAGCCCGCGCAGCCGGCTGATGATGACCTACGCACTGTGCGGCTTCGCCAATCTCGGAAGCCTGGGCATCATGATCGGGGGCCTTGCCACCATGGCGCCGGAGCGGCGCGACGAGATCGTGTCGCTGGGCTGGAAAACCATCGTCTCCGGGACGCTGGCGACCTGCGTTGCCGGCTCGGTCGTGGGCATCTTCTATTAGAGCCAGGATCGCGGCGGTCAGCCCAGCAGGGTCTTGATTCTCTCCCAGTCGTTGGGATAGAGCGCGAGCATTCCTGCCTTGTCGACATCGAGCACGGAGTAGTCGAGGGCGAGGTACTCGCCCACGATCTCCGGCATGCGTCCGGCAAGCACGTTCGAGCCGGGGTCGAGCCGGCGGACGACCCCCAGGCCGGTCGGCGCGGTGGCGAGCACGTTCACGCTCAGGTCGGGGCGGTATTTCCTGAGGATGAGGATGAGCCGCCAGATGTCGCCGCTCCAGAACAAGGTTTGCCTCTCCCTCTCGGCGCTGAGACGGGTCAACGGGTACACATCGTGGATCAATATCGTGGACTGCGGAGAGCAGTGCTTCTCGACATTGATGAAGTCCCGCAGGGCGAACTCGAACTGGTGCATTCCGTCGATGAAGGCAAGGTCAACGGGCAGTCCGCGGAGGTCGCCCGCGACGTCGTGAGTGGCGAAGTAGTCGTCGCTCGTCGTGGCGCGGATCAAGGTATTGGGGCCGAGCTGCCTGGTGATTTGGGGCGCGGGGTCAACGCCGATCGCGCGTGTCTCCGGATGCGCGAGCGCGATCGACTGGCCGTCCGCCACGCCGATCTCCACGTAGGTGCGCGGCCGCAGGTGCGAGTGGATCTTCGAGACCAGATCGAGATACGCAGCTCCGGGAAAGGTGAGGACCGCGAGAAAGTTGTAGGCAGGGTCCAGCTGCGGAGCGAGCGCCAGCGTCGTTTCGACGCATCCGCGCGCCGCGTCGCTCTCCCCCAGTTTCCAGTGCGCCACAGCGGAGTCGAAGTGGAATTGGGCGTTGTTCGGAGCGAGCCGGCAAGCGACCTCGAATCGCTCGAGCGCTTCGCGAAATCGACCCGCGTGAAACTCGACGCCGCCGGCCCATTGATGCGCCTCGGCGTGTTGCGGATCGGCCTGCAGCGCACGCGCGAAATGCTCGGCGGCGGCGGCGTGGTCGCCGGCTTCGAACGCGGCCACGCCCGTTTTGAAAGCGGCTTGCGCGAGCCGCGGATTGTCGCTCATCGTGGTGGACCTCCGGCGCGAGGGCTAGAGCTTAGCGCAACGGACGGTTCGTGTATCGGCATGGCGAGCCGGATCATTGCGCGAACCCGGGAATCAAGCGAAAATCAGCCAGTTCAAGGAGTTGCCGCGTCCCCATGAAATCCAGCGAAATCCGCGCGAGGTTCCTGAAGTTCTTCCAGGAACGCGGTCACACCATTGTCCCTTCGAGTCCGCTCATCCCGGCGAACGACCCGACGCTGCTGTTCACCAATTCGGGGATGGTGCAGTTCAAGGATGTTTTTCTCGGCAGAGAGACGCGGCCTTACCGGCGCGCCACGACGTCGCAGCGCAGCCTGCGCGCCGGCGGCAAGCACAACGACCTGGAGAACGTCGGCTACACCGCGCGCCACCACACCTTCTTCGAGATGCTCGGCAATTTCTCCTTCGGCGACTACTTCAAGCGCGACGCGATCCGCTTTGCATGGGATCTGCTCACGCATGTCTACCACCTGCCGGCCGAAAGGCTCTGGGTTACCGTCTACAAGACCGACGACGAGGCGTATGACCTTTGGACCAAGGAGGTCGGTGTGCCGAAGGAGCGCTGCGTGCGCATCGGCGACCGCCCGGACGGCGGCTCGGACAACTTCTGGCAGATGGCCGACACCGGGCCCTGCGGGCCGTGCAGCGAGATCTTCTACGACCACGGGCCGGGTATCGCCGGAGGCCCTCCGGGATCGGCCGACGCCGACGGCGATCGCTACATCGAGATCTGGAATCTGGTGTTCATGCAGTTCAACCGGGACGAGAAGGGCGTCATGACACCGCTCCCCAGGCCCTGCGTGGATACGGGCATGGGCCTGGAGCGCATCGCGGCGGTGTTGCAGGGTGTGCACTCGAACTACGAGATCGATCTGTTCCAGGACCTCATCCGCGCCGCCGCTCGCGAGACCGGGACGAAGGACCTCGCGAACAATTCGCTCAACGTCATCGCCGACCACATCCGCGCGTGCGCGTTTCTCATCGTGGACGGAGTCATTCCCGGAAACGAGGGCCGGGGCTACGTGCTCCGCCGCATCGTCCGGCGGGCGATCCGTCACGGCTACAAGCTCGGCCGCAAGGAGCCGTTTTTCCATCGCCTCGTCGCGGACCTGTCCGCCGCGATGGGCGACGCCTATCCCGAGCTGGTGAAGTCCAAGGAACGGGTGACGCAGGTGCTCAAGGCGGAGGAGGAGCGTTTCGCCGAGACCCTCGAGAACGGCATGAAGGTGCTGGAAGCCGCTCTGCACCGCGAGGACCGCATGCTCGACGGCGAAACCGTGTTCCAGCTCTACGACACCTTCGGATTTCCCGTGGACCTGACCGCCGACATGGCCCGCGAGCGCGGCATCATGATCGACCACGCCGGATTCGAGGCAGCGATGCAGCGCCAGCGCGAACGCGCTCGCGCGGCCGGGAGGTTCAAGATGGAAGCCGGCGTCGAATACAGCGGCGGCAGGACGCGCTTTGTCGGCTACGAAAGTCTCAGTACCGAAGGCAAGGTTGTCGCGCTATATGTCGACGGCACCGGTGTTTCGCAAATCGACTCCGGCCAGGCAGCTATCGTGGTGTTGGACACGACGCCTTTCTACGCCGAGTCAGGTGGTCAGGTGGGCGACAAGGGTGAGTTTGTGGCTGCCGGAGGCACCTTCGAGGTCGTCGATACGCAGAAGATTCACACCGACGTGTTCGGCCACCACGGTCTGCTCAGGACAGGCACGCTCAAAGTGGGCGACAAAGTCGACGCGCGGGTGAATGTGGAGCTGCGCAGGCGAACGATGCGCAACCACTCGGTGACGCACCTTATGCACAAGGCGCTGCGCGAGGTGCTCGGGCCGCACGTGCAGCAGAAGGGTTCGCTAGTCGACGCGGAAAAAACGCGCTTCGACTTCGCCCACGACAGACCCTTGAACGATCAGGAACTCCGCGAAGTCGAGCTCCGGGTGAACAACGAGATCATGCAGAACACCCCGACGCGGGCGCAGATCATGCCGATAGAGGAAGCGAAGAAATCGGGGGCCATGATGCTGTTCGACGAGAAGTATGGCGACGAGGTGCGCGTTCTCGACATCGGTTCGTCACGCGAGTTCTGCGGTGGCACGCACGTGACACGCACAGGGGACATTGGCGTATTCAAGATCTATTCGGAAGGAGGGGTGGCTGCGGGTATCCGCCGCGTCGAAGCGACCACCGGTGGAAACGCACTTGCCCTGATGAATAGCGAACTGCAGGAGTTTTATGAGGTTGCCAAGCATCTCCGTGTTCTGCCTCGCGGAGGGATGGTCGATAAGGCGGTGAGCGGCCTGCTCGAGGAGAAGAAGGCCCTCGAGAAGGAGCTCGCGCGGCTCAAGTCGAAGGCGGCCGCGGCGCAGGGCGAGGACCTGTCGTCTCAGGCCGTGGACGTCAAGGGCGTGAAAGTGCTCGCCGCGGCGCTCGACGGCGCGGACGCGAAAACGCTGCGCGAGACCCTGGATCAGCTCAAGAACAAGTTGAAATCGGCGGCCATCGTTCTCGGCTCGACCGAGGGCGGCAAGGTGAGCCTCATCGCGGGCGTAACCTCCGATCTGACCGCGAAGCTCAAGGCGGGAGAACTGGTGAACTATGTCGCGCAGCAGGTCGGCGGCAAGGGCGGCGGCCGGCCGGACATGGCGCAGGCGGGCGGAACCGAGCCCGCGAAGGTACCCGCGGCCCTCCGCTCGGTCCGCCAGTGGGTGGAGGAGCGGCTCTAGAGGGGCTCGTCCTGCAAACCGAGCCTCAGCCGCTGAGGCACGAGCTCATGAACTTCTTGCGATCTTCACCTTTCATGCTCTTCAGGTTCGCCTGCTTGTTGCAGTCCTTCATGCGGTCCTGCTGCGCTTTCTGCTTGGCGCTTGCCTGGGACTCCTGGCCCTTGAGGCAGCCGCTCATGAATTTCTTGCGGTCTTCGCCTTTGCGGTCACCCGCCTGTTTGTTGCACGCACTCATCCGCTCCTGCTGTTTCTTCTGAGCCTCCGTCGGCGCCTTGGCCTTGTCCTGGGCCAGAGCGAGCGGCGCAGCTGCCAGCGTCATGCAAAACAACACAGTGAACAGGTCTTTCATCGGCTCCTCCATGAGTTGCATTGATGAAACCCGCGACTTCGAGAACGAAACCACCCGATAACGTATCACGACCGGCATGTCGGCGGTGCTTCGGCTAAAATTCAGACTTTTCAGATTGTTAGGCATCCCGCCGGACGGGATCGAGGAAAATGCACTACAAGGTCGACGACGTCAGGATCCGCGAGATCAAGGAGCTTGCGCCGCCCGCGCACCTGCTGCGCGAATTCCCCTGCTCGGAGCAGACCGAGGAGCTGACCTACAACACGCGCCAGGCGATTCACCGCGTGCTCCACGGATCGGACGACAGGATGCTGGTCATCATCGGGCCGTGCTCGATTCACGATCCCAAGGCGGGACTGGAGTACGCGCGGCGCCTGCTCGAGATGAAGAAGGAGCTCGAGCGCGACCTGGTCGTCGTCATGCGCGTGTACTTCGAGAAGCCGCGTACCACCGTCGGCTGGAAGGGGCTGGTGAACGATCCCGATCTCGACGGCACCTACCAGATCAACAAGGGCCTGCGCCTGGCACGCCAGCTGCTCCTGGATATCAACGAGCTGGGCGTGCCCGCCGGCAACGAGTTCCTCGACATGATCTCGCCGCAGTACTACGCGGATCTGGCGAGCTGGGGCGCGATCGGCGCGCGCACGACCGAGTCCCAGGTGCACCGCGAGCTCGCCTCTGGGCTGTCCTGCCCGGTGGGGTTCAAGAACGGAACCGACGGCAATGTGAGGATCGCCGTCGACGCGCTCAAGGCCGCGCGCGCGCCCCATCATTTCCTCTCGGTCACCAAGGCGGGACACTCGGCCATCGTCTCCACCAACGGCAACGAGGACTGCCACATCATCCTGCGGGGCGGCAAGCACCCGAACTACGATGAGGGCAGCGTGGAGGCGGCGGCCAAGGAGCTGGCCGGGGCGGGGCTGGAGCAGCGTCTCATGGTCGATTGCAGCCATTCGAACAGCCAGAAGATGTACCAGCGCCAGATCGACGTCGCGCGCGAAATCGGCCGTCAGGTCGCCAGCGGCGAGGAGCGCATCTTCGGCGTCATGGTCGAATCGCACCTCAAGGCCGGGCGGCAGGACCTGGTCCCGGGGAAGCCTCTCGCATACGGGCAGAGCATCACCGACGCCTGCATCGGCTGGGAGGACAGCGTGCCGCTCCTGCGGAATCTCGCCGGTGCGGTACGGCAGCGCCGGCTGGTCAAGTCCGGCGAATCCTAGGAGCGGGCCACGCCTCTGATCGAGACGCCGCGCAAGGCCTTGCTGGCCGCCGCCGCGCTGACCCTCGCGTTCAAGCTGTGGCTGTCGGCGGCACTTCCCCTGACCGGCGACGAAGCCTACTTCCTCTACTGGGGTGTCTATCCCGACCTCGGGTACTACGATCATCCCCCGATGATCGGCTGGCTGCTGTACCTGATGCACCGGATTTCGAACGCGACCTGGCTGCTGCGGCTTCCGGTGACTTTGCTGTCGTTTGCGCTCGCCGCGGGCGTGTACTTCATCCTGCGCGGCGCAGACGAGATCAAGGCCGCGCTCGCAGCGCTCGCCTTCATGCTGCTGCCCGCCAACGTGTGGGCGGTTCTCATCACGACCGATACGCCGCTCATTTTCTTCTCCTTTGCGTCGGTGCTCGCATTCTGGCAGGGGCTGGTCAGGAAGGCCCCGGCGTGGCAGGCGCTCGCGGGAGCGTTCCTCGGCCTCGCCTTTCTCTCGAAATACTTTGCGGTGCTGCTCGGGCTCGCCTACGTCGTCTACACGGTCTGCTCTCCGCGTGGACAGCGCGACTGGCGGGGCCTGGCGCTGGTCGTGCTCTGCTCGCTGCCGTTCGCCGCGGTCAATCTGTGGTGGAACTACGAGCACTGCTGGGCCAACCTGATGTTCAACGCCTACAACCGGCACGAGAGCGCGGGCTGGTCCTGGAAAACGCCGCTCCTCTACGCGGTGTCGGTGCTCTATGTCCTCAGCCCGGTCGCCCTGTGGCAGCTCGCGAGGAGCCGCCGGTCCGTGCTTGCCGCGCTCGGCGATCCCGCGACGCGATTTTTCGCCTTCATGTTCGCGTTTCCCTTCGGGTTCTTCGCCGTGCTGTCGCTGGTCAAGCAGATCGGCCTGCACTGGATGCTCGGCTTCGTGCCCTTCTTCTTCGTGCTCGCCGGCTGGACGCTGTCGCGCGAGCAGCTGCGCCTCTCGGTTTTCTATCTCGGCGCCGTCAGCGCGCTTCACGTGGCCGCGATCGCGGTCGCCGCGATGCTGCCGCTCGAGACCTGGAAGAACACCCGCGTCTACGACGGGATCGTGTACCAGGTTCGCATCAACGACATCCTGCGGGAGTTGAAGCCTTTCGAGGGGCAGTTCGCGTTCGCCGCCGACGGCTACTCTCCTGCGGTGACGGCGTCCTATTATTCGGGCAAGTATTTCTTCGTCTTCGGTCGCGGATCCTCGTACGCGAGGCAGGACGACATCCTGACCGACTTCAGGCCCCTCGACGGCAAGGACATCCTCATCCTGCGCAAGGGCCAGCCGGAGGATCCCGACTACCGACCCTACTTCCGCAGCGTCGAATACAGGGAGTTCACACTTTCGGGCGCGACCTTTCACATCGTTCTCGGCCGCGGCTTCGATTTCGCGGCGTACCGTGAGGGGGCCTTGAGGGCGGTGCGCGATCGTCTCTATGCGATCCCCCGGTACCTGCCACAGGGGCGCTGCTACTTCTGCGAGCGCTATTTCGACGCTCCGACCTGTCCGGTCCGGAAATGATGGCCCGCGCGCTCCTGCGTCTGATGCGTCCGCACCAGTGGATCAAGAATGGGTTTGTCTTCCTGGGCGTGGTCTTCGGCCACGGCTGGACCGAGCCGGCGCTCGTCGCCGACGTGCTCGCGCTGTTCGCCGCGTTCTGCCTGGCCTCGAGCGCTGTCTACATCGTGAACGACATTGCCGACCGGGACGCCGACCGCCTGCATCCGACGAAGCGCTTCCGGCCGCTTGCGCGGGGCGAGATCGGCGTCGGCACGGCGCGCGGGCTGTGCGTCGCGCTCGCGCTCGGAGGGCTCGCGCTCGCCGCGACGGTTTCGCTCCCGGCGCTGCTGATCGTGGGCGCTTACGTCACGCTCAACCTCGCCTACAGCGCGGGGCTCAAGCACGTGCCGATTCTCGACGTCTTCATCATCTCCGGCGGCTTCATGCTGCGCATCCTGGCGGGCACGACCGGAATCGGAATTCCACCTTCGAAATGGCTGCTGCTCTGCGGATTGATGCTCACCCTGTTTCTGGGGTTCGGCAAGCGGCGTTCCGAGCTCGTCGCGCTCACCGGCGATGCGAACGGCGTCCCGGGACAACGCGCGGCTCTCGACGGATACAGCAAGCCGCTGCTCGATCTGCTGATCACGGTGAGCGTCGCCGGCGCGGCGATCGGCTATGCGCTGTACACCGTGGACGAAAAGACGATAGCGCTTCACGGCACCGACCGGCTGATACTCACCCTTCCCTTCGTGCTCTACGGACTGTTCCGGTACCTTCAGGTCATGTACTCGAGGGGCGGGGGCGGGGACCCGGCCTGGGAGCTGCTGCACGATCCGCACCTGATCGTGGCGACCGCGGGGTGGCTGGGCGCGACCGCGTGGTTCCTCGCTCTGAAGCCGTGATCCAGCATTGTTATCCGCATCGCCTTTGGGCATAATCTCGCCCGTCGCCGGCACGAGTAGCGGGGGACTGCGGTAAGCCCGAGCGGCGGCTCACCGAGGCGAATTCTGGGGATGGCGGAAACTGCGGAGAGGGCCCGGTTGGCGCAGCTGGAATCGCTGGGCGACGCGATACCGTTCGCCGGGCGGATTCACGGCCTGATCACGTTTTCGCCGCTGTTCGAGAACTTCAATCTGGTGGAAGTGAGCCTGCTGAGCCAGTTCATGCAGGTGTACCGGAGCGAGCCTGGCGCGGAGATCATTCGCGAGGGCGAGACCGGCGATTTCATGGTGTTCCTCATCGAGGGCAGCATCGAAGTGTTCAAGCAGGATCGCTCGAACGCCCCGCGGCTCATCGCGCTGATCGCGCCGGGGGAGTCGTTCGGAGAGATGTCGATGATCGACGGCGAGCCGCGCTTTGCAAGCTGCGTGTCCGCCGAGGATTGCCTGATAGCGGTCCTCTCCCGCGAGAGCCTGGCGCGCATCATTCTGGAGCAGCCGACCCTCGGGGCGAAGATTCTCATGGAGCTGGTTCTGATGCTGTCGCAACGCTTACGCCAGACCAGCTCCAAGCTGATGGACTACATGGATCGGGAAAAGGACCAGGGGGCATTGCCGGCCGTATAAGCTGTGGCACAATAGCCGGCCGGAGTGGTGGAGGGTGTAATGAAAATAACGAACGGCAAGGATTTCTGGGCCGGGCTGATGTTCGTCGCATTCGGGCTCGCCTTCATGTTGAAGGCCCAGGATTATGCAATGGGTACATCGGTGCGCATGGGCCCGGCGTACTTTCCAACCATGCTCGGGGGGCTGCTCGCCATACTGGGTGCGGCCGTGCTGTTCCGGGCATTCGTGTCGAAGATCGACAATCCGCTGCAGGTGTTTCCGTTCAAGCTCTGGCGCCTGCTCGCCGGACTGGTCCTGGGCGTGTTCGCGTACTACACGCAGCCGAGTCATGACGCCAGCCTTGTCTGGGAGGCCGGTCACACGCTCGTGTCGGGGCTCGCCGTCGGACTGATCTTCGCCGCATTCGGTGAACGGTCCCTCTGGGTCGTTCTCTTCTCCGTTGTCGTATTCGGATATGTGCTGAAGCCGCTCGGCCTGGTGGCGGCTGTCGTGCTGCTCGTGTTCATCGCCGCCTGGGGCGGACACGAGTTCAAGATCAAGGAAGTCACCGTCATGTCCGTCGCGCTGGCGATCTTCGCGGTTCTCGCCTTCGTCAAAGGCCTCGGGCTGCCGATGAACGTCTGGCCCGCTCTCTGGGAGTAGCGACATGGAGTCACTGTTTGCCAATCTTGCCCTGGGCTTCGGCGTCGCGCTTTCCGTCCAGAACCTGCTCTACTGCCTGCTGGGGGTGTTGCTGGGCACGCTCATCGGGGTCCTGCCCGGCATTGGACCGATCGCGACGATCGCGATGCTGCTGCCGGTCACCTTTACGCTCAACCCGACCTCCGCCCTGATCATGCTCGCGGGCATCTACTACGGTGCCCAATACGGCGGATCGACGACAGCGATTCTCGTGAACATTCCCGGCGAGTCCTCGTCGGTCGTGACCTGCCTGGACGGCTACCAGATGGCGCGCCAGGGCAGGGCAGGGCCGGCGCTGGGCATCGCCGCGATCGGGTCGTTCTTCGCCGGATGCTTCGCGACGGTGATCATCGCGCTGTTCGCGCCACCCCTCGCGGAGGTTGCGCTCAAGTTCGGTCCGGCGGAGTATTTCTCGCTGATGGTGCTCGGCCTGATCGCCGCGACGGTGCTCGCCCACGGCTCCCTGATCAAGGCGATCGCCATGGTGATCCTGGGTCTGCTCCTCGGTCTGGTCGGGACCGACGTGAACTCGGGCGTCGCGCGCTACAGCTTCGGGGTGTCGGAGCTCTCGGACGGCATCGGCTTCGTCTCGGTGGCGATGGGCGTGTTCGGATTCGCCGAAATCATCGCCAACCTCGAGCAGAAGGAAAAGCGCGAGATCTTCACCAAGAAAGTCAGCAACTTGCTCCCCAGCCTGCAGGACTTCAAGGATTCCTGGGCGTCGATCCTGCGCGGTACCTTGCTCGGCTCGTTCCTCGGGATCCTGCCCGGCGGGGGCGCGCTGCTCGCCTCGTTCGCGGCCTACACGCTGGAGAAGAAAGTCTCCAAGAACTCGGCGAACTTCGGCAAGGGCGCGATCCAGGGCGTGGCCGCGCCCGAGTCGGCGAACAACGCCGGCGCGCAGACGTCCTTCATCCCGCTGCTGACGCTCGGCATACCGTCCAATCCCGTGATGGCGCTCATGATCGGCGCGATGATGATCCAGGGCATCGCCCCGGGACCGCAGGTGATGACCGAGAGGCCGCAGCTTTTCTGGGGCATGATCGCCTCGATGTGGGTGGGCAACCTGATGCTGGTGGTCCTCAACCTGCCGATGATCGGCATGTGGATCAAGCTGCTGATGGTGCCTTACCGGATACTCTATCCGTCGATCCTGGTGTTCTGCTGCATCGGCGTGTACAGCATTTCGAACAGCCCGTTCGACGTCATGCAGACGGCGGCGATGGGCGTGGTCGGCTATGTCTTCGTGAAGCTCGAGTGCGAGCCGGCGCCGCTGATCCTCGGCTTCATCCTCGGGCCGCTGATGGAGGAGAACCTGCGCCGCGCAATGCTGCTCTCGCGCGGGGATGCGCTGGTCTTCTTCCAGAGGCCGATCAGTCTCACCATGCTTCTCATCGCGATCTTCCTGCTGGTGATCGTAGTGGCGCCGGTGGTCCGCAAGAAGCGCGAAGAGGCCTTCGTCGAGGCTTGAGCGCGTTCCGGTTCGAAGCAAAGGGCCCGCGGGAGCGGGCCTTTGCTTTTCTAGCGGTTCCTGCCCTGCTGCCAGAGCACGTCGCCGCGGCCGCCTTCGCGGTTGAGAACGCGGCCCAGGACGAACAGCAGGTCCGACAAACGGTTCAGGTAGATCTTTCCGGCGTCGGCGACTTTCTCCGAGGAAGACAAGGCGACGAGCGAGCGCTCGGCGCGCCGGCAGACCGCGCGCGCGAGATGCGCAAGGCCGGCGGCGCGCGTCCCGCCGGGGAGGATGAACTCCTTGAGCCGCGGCAGTCCGGCGTTCCATTCTTCGAGCAGCGTTTCCAGCCTTTCGGCCTGACCGGGCGTCATGGTCCCGCGTCCCGGGATCGAGACGTCGCCGCCGAGGTCGAACAGATCGTGCTGGATGCTCTCGAGGGTCCCGCGGATCGTTTCCGGCATCGGCTCGGCGAGCAGCACCCCGATCGCCGAGTTCAGCTCGTCGATCTCGCCGAGGGCCGCGACGCGCGGGCTGTCCTTGCGGACGCGCGAGCCGTCCCCCAGGCCGGTGTCGCCGCCGTCGCCGGTGCGGGTGGTGATCTTGGAGAGGCGGTGGCCCATGGGCGTATCATGGCTCAGACCGACCCCCTGCGCAAAAGGAGGAGCCATGATCCGCAAAGTCGTCTACTTCTCGATGCAAGTGCCGAACCGCCCCGGAGTGGGCGTAGAGATGCTCAAGTCGATCGCGAAGGGCAGGCAGAACCTGCTCGCCTTCACCGGCTTCCCCAACGGCGCCAAAGCGCAGGTGGATTTCGTGCCGGCGAGGCCGACCGAGTTCGCCCGCGGAGCGAGGAAGGCGGGCGTGAAACTCGGCAAGCGGAAGACCGCGTTCTTGGTTCAGGGCGAGGACCGCGTCGGCGCGCTATTGCGAGTTCTCAACAAACTTGCTGAAGCGAGGATCAACATGGTGGCCATGGACGCGGTGACTGCCGGCAACCGCCGCTTTGGCGCGATCTTCTGGGTGAAACCGAAAGACGTCGGGCGCGCCTCGCGGCTGCTCGGCGCGCGCTGACGCTCTAACGCAGGCGGATGTTGGTCAGCCCGCCCCACAGGGGCGAGCCGAGATCGTCGGCGATCAGCCAGACCAGGGCGATGGCGCCGATCACCGCGAACAGATACTCGGCGACTTCGATCCAGAGATGACGGTCCGTCATGGCGGTTATGCGGAGCGGGGGAGCGGCGTGGACTATGCTGCGAGCATAGTACGGTTCGCCTTCGAAAGAAAGACGGAAAATCCCGCTGTCGGCGCGCACCCGCGTGTCAGGTAAACCCCTACGGGCATCGGCGGGAATCGGGTTCAGATCGCCCCGGTTTTCCTGAGCAGGACGGCGATCGCCTCGGCGAGTCGCGCGTAGCCCGCCGCGTTGGGATGCACGAGATCGGACTTCAGGGCATTGTCGGTGAGTATTTTCCTGAGCGCGGCCTCTTCATGCGGCACGCCGAACTCCTTCGCCACGGCGGCGTAGAACTCCGCCACTGAGGGGAGCAGGCCGGGTTTCGGAACCGCGATCAGCACGACCTGGGCGCCCCGGGCCTTCGCGAGGCGGACCATGGCGCGAAGGTTGTCGGCCGCCTGCGCCTCGTCGAGCTTCCTCAGGAAGTCGTTGCCGCCCTCGCACAGAATGACGAGCTGCGGTCTCGCCTCCTCGAGAGCCGCGGGGAGGCGCGCAAGTCCTCCCGCGGTGGTTTCGCCGACGACGCCCGAGGAGACGACCCTGCGTCCGATCAGCTCCTGCAGCCGGTCCGGGTAGCTTTCGCCGGGATTCGCGTTGAGGCCGGAAGTCAGGCTGTCGCCGAAAGCGAGCACCACCGCGTCGGGCGCAAGGCGCTGCAGCTTCGGTTGCCCGCCGCCGCAGTCGGCGAGCAGGGCGGCGAGCAGCGCGGCGAGGACCAGCGCCGTGCGGCGCATCACGCCTCGGGAGGCTTGGGCACGCTCGCGCACTCGTCGAAGATGCGCGCGCGGCAGGTCGCACAGATCGAACGGTCCAGGCGCGTGAACACCCCGCCGATCGCCTCGCGCTTGCCGCGGAAGATGTTCTCCCGGCCGATGTCGGCGAGGTAGCCGCCGCTCTCGAAGAGATTTTCAACGGGCACTCTCAGGCCGTAGAAGTAGAGTTGCCCGCCGAGCGCTCGGCGCCGTTGCGCCTCCTGGACGAGCAGCTCCGCGCCCGCCATGTCGACGAAGTTGATGCTCTTCGACATGAGGAGCAGATGCTTCTGTCCGGGATTGTGCTCGCGCAGCGTGTCGAAGTGCCGCTCGACGTGGCTGACCGCACCGAAGTAGATCGGGCCCTCGATGCGCAGGATCTTGAGCTGCGGACATTCGACCAAGTTGCCCTCGATCTCGGTCATCTTGCGCTCGGTATGGCGCGGATCGGGCACGAGGCTCCGCATGATCGGGTGGGAAGTCCGGTTGAGATAGAGCACGAGCGAGACGAGCACGCCGACGAGGAACGCGAACTCGAGGTCGAGCAGCAGCGTCGCGAAGAAAGTCACCGCGACCACGGCGCTCTCGCCACGGCTGGTGGAAAGGATCTTGCGGATGCGCCGCAGGTCGATCAGGTTCCAGGCGGCGAGGAACAGCAGGCCCGAGACGACCGCGATCGGCATGTAGGCCATCAGGGGTGCGACCGCGAGAAGCACGATCACGAGCAGCAGCGAGGCGAACATCGCCGCCATGGGCGTTCTCGCGCCCGCGTCGTAGTTGATGCCGCAACGGTTGACGGAGGTGCTCGTCGGAAAACCCGAAAAGAACGCGGCGGCCACGTTGGCGAGGCCTTGTGCGATGAACTCCTGGTTGTTGTCCAGACGCTGCCCCGACTTGAGCGCGATGGCGTGCGCGATAGAGAGCGCCTGGGTGAGCGAGACCAGCGTGACGGCGATGGCCCCCGGCAGAAGGCTTTGCAGCGTCGCCGCGGAGACGTCGGGCAGCGAGAGCGGCGGCAGCGCGCCCGGAAGGGGGCCGAGCGTCCTCAGGCCCGTGTGCTCCACGCCCAGCGCCCGGTTCAGGAAGAAGGCCGCGAGGCTGCCCAATACCATCGCCGTCAGCATCGGAGGGATTCTCGGCAGCACGCGGTCCGAGGACGCGCCGATCACGACGGTTGCCGCCGCCACCAGCGCGACCCAGGGCCGGGCGTCGCCGAGGTGCCTGAACGTTCCGGCCACCAGCTCGGTGAAGGGGGCGGCCGGCAAAGCGATGCCGAGGACATTGCCGAGCTGGCTCGCGAAGATAAGCACGCCGAGCGCCGCGGTGAAGCCGACCACGACCGATCTCGACATGAAATTCACGAGCGAACCGAATCGCAGCGCGCCCAGCACGAGCATGATCACGCCAGCCATCAGCGCCAGCGTGAACGCGAGCTGGATGTAATGCGGCGTCATCGGCGTCGCGAGCGGGCTCAGCACCGCGAACACCATCAGCGACACCGCGTTGGTGGGGCCGGCGACCGTGTGCAGCGACGAACCGAAGAGCGCGGCGATGAACGTGGGCACCATTGCGCAGTACAGGCCGTATTCGGGAGGAAGGCCGGCGAGCGCAGCGAACGCCACCCCCTGCGGCAGCACCACGATCGCGCCGATCAGGCCCGCGACCGCGTCGGCCTTGAGCGTCGCCGCGTCGACGCGCGGCCACCATCTGAGCGGGGGGAACAGCCGATGCGCGAGCGGCGTGTTCAAGGCGGTCGAGGGAGTCACGTGGGTGCGGGCACCGAGCGACTATGGTATCAAACGTTTCAAACGGCGCCGCCGCGCTTTTCGCGTGATATCCTGTCGCGCTTTCCCTTCTCGAACGTCCACGTGCCGGATTTTCGCAAGTCCGCTCCAACTCTGATGCTCGTCTGCGCCAGCCTGATCCTGACGCTCTCGCTCGGAACGCGGCACAGCTTCGGGCTGTTTCTCCAGCCGATGAGCATGGCGAACGGCTGGGGGCGCGAGGTGTTCGGCTTCGCGGTTGCGGTTCAGAATCTCCTGTGGGGCCTGTCGCAGCCGGTGACGGGCATGCTCGCCGACCGCTTCGGCGCCAGGCGGGTTCTTTTCGCAGGCGGACTCCTGTTCGCGCTCGGCCTGGTGTTCATGGCGAACTCGACCACCGCGCTCGGGCTCACGCTGGCAATCGGCGTGTTCGTCGGGCTGGGCATGAGCTGCACTTCCTTCAATATCGTGTTCGGAGCGCTGGGACGCGCCTATCCCGCCGAAAAGCGCAGCGTCGTCCTCGGCATTTCCAGCGCCGCCGGGTCTTTCGGACAGTTCGCGCTCCTGCCGCTCGCGCTGTTCCTGATCTCGGGCGTGGGATGGTACTCGGCGCTGCTCGCGCTCTCGCTCGCGGTGGCGCTCGCGATGCCCGCATCCTTCGGCGTAGACGACAAGGGCTACCACGGCACGCCCGCCGCCGGCGCAGGCGTGTCGCTGAAGGAAGCGCTCGCAGAGGCGGTCTACCACAGGGGCTTCTGGCTGCTCGGCGCGGGTTACTTCGCCTGCGGCTTCCAGGTGGTCTTCATCGGCACGCATTTTCCCGCTTTCCTGATGGACCAGGGGCTGACTGCCCGCGACGGCACCATATCGCTCGCGCTCATCGGCCTGTTCAACATCTTCGGTTCGTATCTCGCGGGACAGCTCGGCGGCCGCTTCTCCAAGACCTATCTGCTCTCCGGCGTCTACGCCGCGCGCGGAGTCGCGATCGCGTTGCTGATCTCGTTTCCCCTGACGCCTGCTTCGGCCTACCTGTTCGCGGCGGCGATGGGCTTCCTGTGGCTCGGCACCGTGCCGCTCACCAACGGCGTGGTCGCGGGAATCTTCGGCGTGAAGCATCTGGCCATGCTCTCGGGCTTCGTCTTCTTCTTCCACCAGCTCGGCAGCTTCTTCGGCGGCTGGCTCGGCGGCTACGTCTTCGATCACACCGGTTCGTACCAGATCGTGTGGATGATCGCGATCGGCCTGTCGGTGATCTCGGTCGTCGTCAATCTTCCGATCGACGAGCGTCCGGTAGTCCGCAGGCCTGTGCCCGCCTGAGTTTCCGGCGGCCGCGTGCCGAGATTCAGCGCGAACATCAGCATGCTGTTCGGGGAAATCGAATTCCCCGAACGCTTCGAGGCGGCGGCTCGCGCCGGGTTCAAGGCGGTCGAGATTCAGTTTCCCTACGCCTGGGACAGGACGCGGCTCGCGCAGATCGCGCAGCACGCCGGCGTCGAGGTCGTGCTCATCAATATTCCGGCGGGGGATCCGA
Organism: Gammaproteobacteria bacterium; assembly: GCA_041499655.1. Classification (GTDB taxonomy): domain Bacteria; phylum Pseudomonadota; class Gammaproteobacteria; order Burkholderiales; family SG8-39; genus VBDM01. The sequence goes on along the minus strand of JBGQKQ010000010.1, from coordinate 8,410 downwards.
AAAAGGGCGACCGCGGCATCGCCTGCCTGCCTTCTCGAATCGCTGAGTTCCGCGAAGGCGTCGCGAAGGCAATCGAATACTCCGGAGCACTCGGCTGCAGGCAGATGAACTGTCTCGCGGGTATCGCGCCGCAGGACGTCGATGGAGCAAAGCTGCGCGAGATCTATGTCTCCAACCTCCGTTACGCGGCGGGTGAGCTCGCGCGTCACGGCATGACACTCCTCGTCGAGCCCATCAATACGCGGACGATTCCCGGGTTCTATCTGAACAGATCGGCTCAGGCGCTCTCGCTGATCAACGAGGTGGGGGCCGAGAATCTCAAATTGCAGTACGACCTTTTCCACATGCGGATCATGGGAGACGATCTCGCGAAGACTCTCTCGGCGAATCTCTCGAAGATCGGGCATATGCAGATCGCCGACGTTCCCGACCGGCATGAACCTGGAACCGGTGAGATCGATTTTCCTCCCTTGTTCGAACTCGTCGACCGGCTCGGTTATCGCGGCTGGATCGGCGCCGAATATGTGCCCGCGGGAAAGACCGGGGAGAGCTTGGCGTGGGCTAAGAATTACTTGTAAGCTGCACGCATAGCCGGAAGCACGCATGAACATCGCCGTCACCGGGATCAATTTTCTCCGCCAGGCCGAGGTCGCGGGGCGTCTGCGCGGGCTGCTGCCCGCCGGTGCCGTCCTGCACTCCGAGGAGGACACGCGCGCCTACGAGTGCGACGGTCTCTCGGCCTACCGGCAGCTGCCGATGGTGGTGGCGCTGCCCTCCACCGAGGACGAAGTCCGAGAAGTGCTGCGCGCCTGCCACCAGCTGAAGGTCCCGGTGATCGCGCGCGGCTCGGGAACCGGGCTCTCCGGCGGAGCACTGCCGCGCGGTGACGGCGTGCTGCTGTCGCTCGCGAAGATGCGGCGCATCCTCGCGCTCAATTCGCTCGCGCGCACGGCGCGGGTCCAGCCCGGCGTCACCAATCTCGCGATCTCGGAGGCCGCGGCGCCTTACGGCCTGTTCTACGCGCCGGATCCCTCCTCGCAGATCGCCTGCTCGATCGGCGGCAATGTCGCCGAGAATTCGGGCGGCGTGCACTGCCTGAAATACGGGCTCACCCTGCACAACGTCCTGCGCGTGCGCGCGGTCACGATCGAAGGCGAAATAATCGAATTCGGCAATGAAGCGCTCGACGCACCGGGACTCGATCTTCTTGCGCTCATGATCGGCTCGGAGGGCATGCTCGCGGTCGCCACCGAGATCACCGTGAAGCTGCTGCCCAAGCCGGAGGCGGCGCGCGTGATCCTCGCCTCGTTCGACGACGTGGAGAAGGCGGGCAACGCCGTCGCCGACGTCATCGCGGCGGGCGTCGTGCCCTCGGGCCTGGAGATGATGGACCGGCCGGCTGCGCGTGCCGTGGAGGAGTTCGTGCACGCCGGCTACGACCTCGAGGCCGCTGCGCTCCTCCTTTGCGAAGCCGACGGCACTCCCGAGGAGGTGGAGGAGGGCATCGCCGGCATGGTCGATGTCCTGAAGCGCGCCGGCGCGACCGCGATCCGCATTTCCGGCTCCGAGGCCGAGCGGCAGAAATTCTGGGCCGGGCGCAAGGCCGCGTTTCCCGCGGTCGGACGCATCTCGCCCGACTACTACTGCATGGACGGCACCATTCCGCGAAAGAAACTGGGCGAGATACTGAAATTCATCGCGGAGATGGAGAAGAAATACCGACTGCGCTGCCCCAACGTGTTCCACGCCGGCGACGGCAACCTGCATCCCCTGATCCTTTTCGACGCCAACGATCCCGACCAGCTCGACCGCACCGAGCGCTTCGCGGGCGAGGTGCTGGAGAAGTGCATCGAGGTCGGGGGCACCATCACGGGCGAGCACGGAGTGGGCGTGGAGAAGATCAACCAGATGTGCGTGCAGTTCTCGACCGCGGAGATCGAGCGCTTTCAGGGCGTGAAGCGCGCCTTCGATCCCGAGGGTCTGCTCAATCCGGGCAAGAACATCCCGACGCTGCACCGCTGCGCCGAGTTCGGCCGCATGCGCGTGATGGGGGGGCAGCTGCCGCATCCCGAGCTGCCGAGATTTTAGACCGTGGGTCTTCGCAGGAGGATGCCGCCCCGGTCGCTCTTTTCCGTCGCGCTGCTCGCCGCCTACCTGGCTCCCGGGCCGGCGCTCGCGATCGTGGACGAGATCCAGGTCTATACGGACGACCTGGATGCCCGCGGCGAGAGCGGGCTCGAGCTTCACATCAACACGACGCCCAGCGGGAGGAGCACGCCGGACTATCCCGGCGACGTTCCTCCCTACCACGGGGTTCGGATCACGCCGGAATTCTCGTGGGGCCTCGGTCACGATCTGGACTGGGGCTTCTATGTCCCAACCACCACCGATTCCGACGGTCACTTCTATCTGGGAGGCGCGAAGCTGCGCGTGAAATGGCTGCCGGTGCGCGCCGAGGAAGGCGGCAGCGGCTGGTACGCGGGGATCAACAACGAGCTCTCCGACCTCAACAAGTCCTTCTCCGACTCCCGGTGGAACGACGAGGTGCGCTTCATCGGCGGCTACCGCGGCGCCCACTGGCTCATCGGGCTCAATCCCATACTCGAGTGGGGCCTATCCCCGGGTTTTCGCGGCAGTCCGGACTTCACGCTCGCCTGGAAGGCGATGGTCGATCTCGCCCGCGGATTCTCGCTCGGCGCCGAGTACTACCAGGATTACGGCCCGCTCGCGAACCCGCTTCCGCACGATCAGCAGACGCGTACGCTCTACGCGGTGATGGAGGTCGAGCGCAAGGCCTGGTCTCTGAATTTCGGCGTCGGCCGCGGTCTGACGCCCGCCACGGACGACTGGACGGTCAAGGCCATCGTCGGGATGGCCTTCAACTAGCCATGGACGCGGAGCTGAAGAGGCTGTCCGAAAAGGTCCGCGAGGCGGCGCGATCGAAGACCGGACTGCGCTTGCGCGGCGGCGGCACCAAGGATTTCTACGGCCAGGCGCTCGAAGGCGAAGTGCTCGACACGCGCGGCCTTTCCGGCATCGTCGCCTACGAGCCCTCGGAGCTCGTGGTCACCGCGCGCTGCGGCACGGGGCTCGCCGAGGTCGAAGCCGCGATGCGCGAGCGCGGCCAGATGCTCGCCTTCGAGCCGCCGCATTTCGCTCGGTTTGGTTCAGGTTCCTCCACTCTCGGAGGGGCGGTTGCCGCCGGACTGTCGGGTCCGGGCCGGCAGGCGGCGGGGGCCCTGCGCGATTTCGTCCTCGGCGTGAAGATCATGGACGGCCGCGGCGAGGTGCTCACTTTCGGCGGGCAGGTGATGAAGAACGTCGCCGGCTACGACGTTTCGCGCCTCATGGCGGGATCGCTCGGCACGCTGGGGATCATCCTCGAGGCCTCGTTGAAGGCGCTGCCCCTTCCCGTCGCGGAGGCGACGCTCAGGCTCGAGCTGCCCGAGGACAGGGCGATCGAGCAGCTCAACCGCTGGGGAGGCAGGCCGCTGCCGATCACCGCCAGCGCCTGGACCGGCCACGATCTCGCGATCCGCCTTTCCGGAGCGGCAGCCGCGGTGAAGGAGGCCTGCGGGAAAATCGGCGGCGAGCGGGTCGAAGTCGGGCAGGCGCGCCGGTTCTGGGACGGCGTTCGCGAGCACGCCGATCCGTTCTTCCGTAACGACGCGCCTCTTTGGCGGCTGTCGGTCCCTTCGACCACGCCGCCGCTCAGGCTCCAGGGCGAGCAGATGATCGAGTGGGGCGGGGCGCTGCGCTGGCTTTATTCTCACGCCGATGCGCGCACGGTGCGCGAAGCGGCGAAGCGCGCCGGCGGCCACGCGACGCTGTTCCGCGGCGGCGACAAGGCGGTCGGCGTGTTCCAGCCGCTCGCGCCTGCGCTCATGAGGATCCACAGAGAGCCCAAGCGCGAGTTCGACCCGCAGGGTATCTTCAATCGTGGCCGGATGTACCCGGACCTGTGACGAAAGTTCGCTGACGATGCAGACCGCGCTTGCCGATTTCATCCGCGACACGCCCGAGGGGCGCGAGGCCGACGGCATCTTGAGGAAGTGCGTGCATTGCGGCTTCTGCACCGCGACCTGCCCGACTTACCTCCTGCTGGGCGACGAGAACGACGGCCCGCGCGGCCGCATCTACCTGATGAAGCAGGCGCTCGAAGGGCACGAGATCACCGACAAGACGCGGCTTCATCTCGACCGCTGCCTCACTTGCCGCGCCTGCGAGACGACCTGTCCGTCGGGCGTTCAATATGGTCGCTTGCTCGACATCGGGCGCAGGCTCGTCGAGGAAAAGACCGCGCGGCCCGCCGGGCAAATCATCAAGCGCCGCGTTCTGGCCGAGGTCCTGTCGAGGCGTTTCTTGTTCGCCCCGCTGCTTCGCCTTGGCCGCCTGGTGCGGCCGCTCCTGCCGCCGGCGCTCGCCGGAGAGATTCCGGCGTTGGTTCCGGCGCCGGGCGCATGGCCCGCGCCGCGCCACGCGCGGAGGATGCTCGCGCTCGCCGGTTGCGTACAGCCTTCCCTCTCGCCCGACATCAACGCGGCGGCGGCGCGCGTGCTCGACCGCATTGGCATCTCGCTGGTGGAGGCGCGCCGCGCCGGCTGCTGCGGCGCGCTGCGCTTCCACATCGGCTACCAGGAGCAAGGCCTCGCCGACATGCGCGCTCTCATCGACTGCTGGTGGCCGATGATCGAGCGCGGCGAGATCGAGGCGATCGTCATGACCGCGAGCGGCTGCGGGGCCGTGGTGAAGGAGTACGGGCACCTGCTCCGGCACGACCCGGCCTACGCGGGGAAGGCCGCGAAGGTCGGCGCGATGACGCGCGACATCAGCGAGGTGATGGCCGCGGAGTTCGATCGCCTCGAACCGCTGTTCGCGAAGAAGGGCGGCCGCATCGCGTTCCATCCGCCGTGCACGCTGCAGCACGGGCAGAACATCAAGGGCGTCACCGAAGGCCTTCTCGCGCGCGCCGGATTCGAGCTGACGCCGGTGCCGGACGCGCACCTGTGCTGCGGCTCGGCCGGGACGTACTCGATCCTCGAGCCCGAGCTCGCCGGGCGGCTGAAGGCGAACAAGCTCGCGGCGCTCGCCTCGGGCGAGCCCGAACAGATCGCCACCGCCAACATCGGCTGCCTGGCCCACCTGCAAAGCGGCACCGGGCTGCCGGTGAAGCACTGGATCGTCGCGCTAGAGGAGCGGCTAAAGGAGGTGTCATTCTGAGGCGCAGCCGAAGAATCTGCTTTTCGTTTTGGTCAAAAGCAGATCCTTCGCTTCGCTCAGGATGACAGGGGGTTACCGGTGGCGCGGCAGATCGACAACCTCCCGGAACGCCCCGCGAACCGCGATATCAGCCAGCTCGCACGCGTCCTGCGTTTCGTCCTGCCTTATCGCGCGCGCATGGCGGTCGCCGGCATCGCGCTCGTGGCCGCGGCGGGCTGCGTGCTGGTGCTCGGTCAGGGGCTGAAGCACGTCATCGACGCCGGTTTCTCCGGAGCGGATGCCGCTTCGCTCGATACCGCCTTGTTCGCGCTGCTCGCGATCGTGTGTGTGCTCGCCGCCGCCACCTACACGCGCTTCTACTCGGTATCCTGGATCGGCGAGCGCGTCTCGGCCGATATCCGCCGCGCGGTGTTCGGCCACCTGCTCGAGCAGTCCCCGGGATTTTTCGAGACCATGCGCACCGGCGAAGTGATCTCGCGGCTCACCAACGACACGGCGCTCCTCGAGCTCGTGATCGGGTCCTCGGCCTCGTTTGCTCTCAGGAACACGCTCATCATGCTGGGCGCGCTGGTGATGCTCGTGATCACCAGCCCCAAGCTCACCGCGCTGGTGGTGCTCGGCGTGCCGCTGGTGATCGTGCCCATCCTGCTGTTCGGACGGCGGGTGCGGAAGCTCTCTCGCGCCAGCCAGGACCGCATCGCCGACGTGAGCACGCATATCGACGAGTCGCTGCACGAGATCCGCACGGTGCAGTCCTACGGCCACGAGGACAAGGACCGCGAGCAGTTCGGCGCGCGCGTCGAGCAGGCCTTCGCCACCGCGACGCGGCGCATCGGCCAGCGGGCGCTGCTCATCGCGCTGGTGATGCTGCTCGCCTTCGGCGCGGTCGGCGTGATCCTGTGGATCGGCGGGCACGACGTGCTCGCCGGGCGCATCTCCGCGGGCGAGCTCTCGGCGTTCGTGTTCTATGCCGTGCTCGTTGCCGGAGCGGTGGGTGCGGTGTCCGAGGTGATCGGCGACCTGCAGCGTGCGGCCGGGGAGACCGAGCGCCTCATGGATCTGCTCGCGAGCGAATCCTCGATCCGCGCGCCCGCGAATCCGCAATCACTGCCTGAGCCCCCGCGCGGAGAGGTGCGCTTCGAGCGCGTCACCTTCCGCTATCCCTCGCGGCCCGACGCCGCCGCTCTCTCGGAATTCTCCCTTTCGGTGTCGCGCGGCGAGAAGGTGGCGCTGGTGGGGCCCTCGGGCGCGGGCAAGTCGACGGTGTTCCAGCTGCTGCTGCGTTACTACGATCCGGCCTCGGGCCGCATCACGCTCGACGGGGTCGAGCTCGCGAACGCCGATCCGCGCGCGGTGCGCTCGCGCATCGCGCTGGTGCCGCAGGACCCGGTGATTTTCGCCGCGAGCGTCGCCGAGAACGTGCGCTACGGCAGGCCCGCGGCGAGCGACGCCGAGGTGCTCGCCGCCTGCAAGGCGGCCTACGCGACCGAGTTCATCGAGCGGCTGCCGGAGGGGATGCATTCCTTTCTCGGCGAGCGCGGCGTGCGCCTCTCGGGCGGCCAGCGCCAGCGCCTGTCGATCGCCCGTGCGCTGCTGGCCGACCGCGCGGTGCTCCTGCTCGACGAGGCGACCAGCTCGCTCGACGCCGAAAGCGAAAGCTACGTGCAGAAGGCGCTCGAGCATCTCATGAGGGGCCGCACCACGTTGATCGTCGCGCACCGGCTCGCCACGGTGAAGAACGCCGACCGCATCGTGGTGATGGACCAGGGGCGCGTGATCGCGACGGGCTCGCACGCCGAACTGATGCGCGAGCAGGGGTTGTACGCGCGGTTCGCCTCGCTCCAGTTTCTCGGCGATCTCTCGACGGTGCCATGAGGACTCTGGCCGCGCTGACGCTGCTGCTGGCTGCGCTCCCCGCGCACGCCGACACCTTGCGCATCGGCTCGAAGCGCTTCACCGAGTCCTACATCCTCGGCGAGGTGCTGATGCGGCAGGTCGAAGGAATCACGGCGGTCGTACATAGGCCGGGCCTCGGCAACACCGGCATCGTGTTCGCGGCCCTGCGCGCCGGCTCGATCGATCTGTATCCGGAATACACGGGCACGATCGCGAAGGAAATCCTCAAGCTCGACGGCAACCCGACTCTCGACCGGATCAATCGCGCTCTTGCGCCGCAGGGCCTCGGCGTTGCGGTCAGACTGGGTTTCAACAACACCTACGCGCTCGCCATGCGCGAGGACCGGGCGCAGGCGCTCGGAATCCGCACGCTCTCGGACCTCGCGAAGCATCCGGGCCTGAAGCTCGGCCTGTCGCAGGAATTCATCGGACGCGAGGACGGCTGGCCGGGATTGAAGGCGGCGTACCGGCTGCCTTACGCGACACCTTCGGGCCTCGATCACGGTCTCGCCTACGAGGCGATCGCCACCGGCAAGATCGACGCGATGGACATCTATTCGACCGACGCCAAGATCGAACGCTACGCCTTGCGCGTGCTGGAGGACGACAGGAAATACTTTCCCGGCTACGAGGCGGTGCTCCTCTACCGGCTCGAGGTGCCGAAGCGCTTTCCCGAAGCCTGGCGCGCGCTCCAGGGGCTCGAAGGCAGGATCGACGAGCGGCGCATGATCCGCATGAACGCGGAGGCGGAACTGCACGGCAGGAGCTTTGCAGAAGCCGCGGCGCTGCTGAACGAGGGCGACGGAATGCCGGTCTCTGCGCCGCGGACCTTTTTCGCCACGCTGTTCGGCCCGGATTTCTGGCGCCTCACCGGCGAACACCTGCTCCTCGTATTCGTCTCGCTCGCTGCGAGCATCGCCGTCGGGGTTCCGCTCGGCGTTCTCGGTGCGAAAGTGCCGAAGACGGAGGCCGTCATATTCGGCGTCGTGGGCATCGTCCAGACGATCCCGTCGCTTGCGCTGCTCGCGTTCCTGATCGCAATCGTCGGGACCATCGGCATCGCGCCCGCACTGATCGCGCTGTTCCTCTACGCGCTGCTGCCGATCGTACGCAACACCTGCGCCGGACTGGTCGGGATACCACGAGGCATGAGGCAGGCGGGGATGGCGCTGGGCCTCTCGACACGCGACCGGATGTTGCTCGTCGAAGTGCCGCTCGCGCTGCCCTCGATCCTCGCCGGCATCAAGACCTCCGCGGTGATCAACGTCGGGACCGCGACCATCGCCGCCTTCAT
>JBGQKQ010000009.1:0-27885 GCA_041499655.1 Gammaproteobacteria bacterium | reverse complement strand
AGGGGGTGCCGCGCCTGCTCGAGCTGCTGAAGAAGCACCGCGCGGGGGCGACTTTCTTCTTCAGCCTCGGCCCCGATCACACCGGGCGCGCGGTCAAGCGCGCCTTCCGCCGCGGGTTCGTCGCCAAGGTGTCGCGCACTTCGGTGCTCTCCCACTACGGCCTCCGGACCCTGCTCTACGGCACCCTCCTTCCCGGGCCCGACATCGGCAGGCGTTGCGGCGACGTCATGCGCTCGGTTCGCGACGCGGGCTTCGAAGTCGGCATCCATTCCTGGGATCACGTCAAGTGGCAGGACGGCGTCGGCAGCGCGGGCGCCGAGTGGACCGAGCGCCAGATCCAGCTCGCGCGCGAGCGCTTCCAGGCCATTTTCGGGGAACCCGCTCGCGCCCACGGCGCCGCGGGCTGGCAGATGAACCTGCACGCGCTGCGCCTGACGCAGCGCCTGGGCTTCGACTACAGCTCGGACAGCCGCGGGGCCTGCCCCTTCATCCCGGTGTGGCGCGCCGAGATCGTCGCCTGCCCGCAGCTCCCGACGACGCTGCCGACCCTGGACGAGCTGATCGGCACCAACGGCCTCACCGCCGGGAACGTCGCCGAGCACGTGCTCGGCCTCACGCGCAACCCGCCGGTCGCGGGACACGTGTACACGCTTCACGCCGAGCTCGAGGGCGGGAAGCTCGCGGCCGCATTCGAGACGATGCTCGCCGGCTGGAAGAACCAGGGCTACGAGCTCGTACCCCTGCGCTCCCTCGCCGAGGCGCTCGACCTGAAAAGTCTCCCGCGCAACGAAATCGCGTGCGGCCCGGTAGCGGGCCGCTCGGGTCCACTCACCCTCCAAGGCAAGGAATTCCTCTCATGAACGGGCTCTTCCCGGGATTCAAGCGGCGGCGCATCCGGACGAGCGGCGCAGCGATCAACCTCGTCCAGGGCGGCGTCGGCCCTCCGCTGCTGCTGCTGCACGGCTATCCGCAGACGCACGCGATCTGGCACAAGGTCGCGCCCGAGCTGGCGAAGCAATTCAGCGTGGTCGCCGCGGACCTGCGCGGCTACGGCGACAGCGAAAAGCCGCACGGACTGCCCGATCACTCGAACTATTCCAAGCGCGCGATGGCGCAGGACCAGGTGGAAGTCATGCGGGCACTGGGGCACGAGGAATTCTTCGTCACGGGCCACGATCGCGGCGGGCGTGTCGCGCACCGCATGGCGCTCGACCATCCGGCCCAGGTGCTGAAGCTCGCGGTGCTCGACATCGTGCCGACCCGGACGATGTACTCGCGCGTTTCCCGGGAATTCGCCAAGGCCTACTACCACTGGTTCTTTCTCCTCCGCCTCGAGCCCATTCCCGAAACGCTGATCGGCGCGAACCCGGATTTCTATCTGGAGAGCCATATCGGCACGCGGCACGCAGGGCTCAAGGCGTTCGCACCCGAGGCGCTCGCGGAGTACCGCAGGTGCTTTCGCGATCCGGCGGCGATCCACGCGAGCTGCGAGGACTACCGCGCCGCCGAATCGATCGACCTTCAGCACGACGAGGCGGACATTTCGCGCAAGCTCGCGGCGCCGCTGCTGGTCCTGTGGGGCAAGCACGGGACCATCGAGCGCTGCTTCAAGCCGCTCGCCGATTGGGCCGAGCGGGCCGAGAGCGTGCAGGGACGAACGCTCGACTGCGGGCACTACCTGCCCGAGGAAGCGCCCGCCGAATTGCTCGGCGAGCTCGCCAGGTTCTTTTCATAAACTCTTGAAAACATGCGGCTTGCACCCGCGCCCCGGATTCGGGCGACAATGTCGGCTGCAACATATGCGGACACAGGATGGCCGACAAAGCGGTAAGCGATTTCACACTGCCCGCCACCGGCGGAAAGGAATTCCAGCTCTCGGCGGTCAAATCCAGGCGGGTGGTCCTGTACTTCTACCCGAAGGACAACACCCCGGGCTGCACCACCGAAGGAACCCAGTTTCGCGATCTCCATCCCAGGTTCCTGAAGGCCGGCTGCGCGGTGTACGGGATTTCGCGCGACAGCCTCAAGTCGCACGAGAATTTCAAGGCCAAGATGGGATTTCCCTTCGAGCTGCTTTCCGACGAGAGCGAGAAGATCTGCAACCAGTTCGGCGTGTTGAAGATGAAAAACATGTACGGCAAGAAGGTGCGCGGCATCGAGCGCAGCACCTTCGTCCTCGACCGCGATCGCGTGATTCGGCGCGAATGGCGCGGCGTCAAGGTTCCAGGCCATGCTCAGGAGGTGCTCGACTTTGTTGAAGCCGACTGAGGGGCAGCTCGATTCCGAGCCCGCCGCTACGCGAAAATCCGTGCCGTCCCGCCAAAGCCGCGTGAAAGCCCAGCACTCCAGCGCCAAGCTGTTCGTCCTGGACACCAATGTTCTGATGCACGACCCGACGAGCCTGTTCCGGTTCGAGGAGCACGACGTGTTCCTCCCGATCATGACGCTCGAGGAGCTGGACAATCACAAGAGCGGCCTTTCCGAAATCGCGCGTAACGCGCGCCAGGCGAGCCGCTTCCTGGACGACATCGTCAGCCACGCGAAGAGTCCGATCGCCGAAGGGATTCCCCTCAAGCGCCACGACGCCGACAACGCTACAGGGCGCCTCTATCTCCAGACCGAGGCGATCAACGGGCACCTTCCCGCGAACCTGCCCATAGGGAAGACCGACAATCACATCATCGGCGTGGTCATCTTCCTGCAAAAGCGCGACCCGGTCCGGCCGGTGATCCTGGTGTCCAAGGACATCAACATGCGCATCAAGGCGCATGCGCTCGGGCTCCTGGCCGAGGACTACTACAACGACAAGGTGCTGGAGGACACCGATCTCCTGTATACCGGCGTGCGCGAGCTGCCGGCGGACTTCTGGGACGATCACGGCCGCGACGTCGAATCCTGGAAGCGCGAGGGCCGCGCCTACTACCGCATCCGCGGCCCGCTGTGCGAGAAGCTGCTCCTGAACGAATTCGTCTATCAGGAGGGCGAGCGCCCGCTGCTCGCCACGGTCAGGGAGCTCTCGGAGCGCACCGCCGTGCTCGAGACGGTTCGCGACTATACGCACGTCAAGAACAACGTCTGGGGCATTACCGCGCGCAACCGCGAACAGAATTTCGCGCTCAACCTGCTCATGAACCCCGAGATCGATTTCGTGAGCCTGCTCGGCCAGGCGGGAACGGGCAAGACGCTGCTCACGCTCGCCGCGGGACTGATGCAGACCCTGGAGACCAAACACTACTCCGAGATCATCATCACCCGGGTCACGGTACCCGTCGGAGAGGACATCGGCTTCCTCCCGGGAACCGAGGAAGAGAAGATGACGCCCTGGATGGGAGCCCTCGAGGACAACCTCGAAATCCTCGACAAGACCGACGACGAGGCGGGCGAGTGGGGCCGCGCGGCGACCCGCGACCTGATCCGGTCGCGGATCAAGATCAAGTCGCTCAACTTCATGCGCGGCCGCACCTTCATCAGCAAATACCTGATCCTCGACGAAGCCCAGAACCTGACGCCCAAGCAGATGAAGACTCTGATCACCCGCGCCGGGCCGGGCACCAAGGTGGTGTGTCTGGGCAACATCGCGCAGATCGACACGCCCTACCTCACCGAAGGCAGCTCGGGCCTGACCTACGTCGTCGACCGCATGAAAGGCTGGTCGCACTCCGGACACGTCACATTGCAGCGAGGCGAGCGCTCGCGCCTCGCCGACCACGCCGCCGAGGCACTCTAGGATTTCCCACGCACAAAGAGAAAGGACGACATGCATCGTGCCATCCCAAGGAGCATCGTAACGGTCTTCAGCGCCGCGCTGCTCGCAACAGCATGCATCGCCTACGCCCAGAAGCAGGACTTCAAACCCTACGTCGGCCAGCAAGGCAAGGACGTGGTGTGGGTGCCGACCCCGGACGAGGTCGTCGACCGCATGCTTACCATGGCGCAGACCAAGCCGGAGGACTACGTGATCGATCTCGGCGCCGGCGACGGCAAGATCGCCATCGCCGCGGCGAAAAAATTCGGCGCGCGCTCCATGGGCGTCGAATACAACCCGGACATGGTCGCGTACGCCCAGAAAAACCTCCAGGCCTCCGGCGTCGCCGGCAAGGCCCAGATCGTCCACGGAGATATCTTCGCCACCGATTTCACCCAGGCCACGGTGCTGACGATGTACCTGCTGCCTTCCCTCAACATGAAGCTCCGGCCGCAGATTCTCGCATTGCGTCCGGGCACGCGCGTCGTCACGCACGCCTTCAACATGGAAGACTGGGAGCCCGATGAGTCGTCGGACGTCGACGGGAGACGGGTCTACTTCTGGGTGGTCCCGGCCAAGGTCGAAGGACGCTGGGCGATGGAGCTCTCGGGGAACGGCACCTCCGAGAAGCTCAGCCTGAATTTTGAACAAAAATTCCAGAGGATCGAGGGCGTGGCCTATCTCGGTTCTCTGCTCGCCGGCCTGCGCGAGCCGCGACTGAGCGGATTCCGGATCAGCTTCGCCTACGTCGACAGCCGCGGCGTGCGCCGCGACTTCAGCGGGCGGGTGACGGGCGCGACGATAGAGGGCTCGTTCCGCGCCGACAACGGCGACGAAGGCCGCTGGACCGCGGCGAAGAAATAGCGGAGCGCAGACCGCCGGCCGCTACAGCGTCTTGTGGGTCCCGTCGCAGAACGGCTGATTGCGCGTGCGCTTGCAGCCGCACAGCCACAGCTTCTCGGCCTTGGCGACGGTGAACTTTACCGGGGTGAATTCGGTGGTCTTGTGGGTGCCGTCGCAGAACGGCTGGCTCTTCGAGCCCCCGCAGCGGCACCACCAGTAGTCGCCGGGCGCGAGCTCGACGGCGTAGGGGGATTTCTGCGCGACGTGGGCTTCGGCCATGACCGATCTCTCCTTCGGGGACGACGAGCTGCGGAGTATAGTACCTTGGAATAGGCATTCAGGAAATCGCAAGCGAGGATTGAACCGCCGATGAAGTTTCTCTTCGACCTGTTTCCGGTCATTCTGTTTTTTGCCGCTTTCAAGCTCTTCGACATCTACGTGGCCACCGCGGCCGCCATCGCCGCCACATTCCTGCAGATCGGCTGGCTCAAGTGGAAACGCCGCAAGGTCGATACGATGATGTGGGTGACTTTGATCATCATCGTCGTATTCGGCGGGGCGACTCTCGCCCTGCACGACGAGACTTTCATCAAGTGGAAGCCCACCGTCCTGTATTGGCTGTTCGGAGCGGTCCTCGGCGGCGCCGAGCTGCTGTTCCGCAAGAACCTGATACGCTCGATGCTCGGCGAGCAGGTTCGCCTGCCCGACGGCGCCTGGTCCCGCCTGAACTGGAGCTGGGCGGGCTTTTTCGTGTTCATGGGCGCGGCCAATCTCTACGTTGCCTTCAATTTTTCCACCGACACCTGGGTGAATTTCAAGCTTTTCGGCGGAATGGGACTGATGCTGCTGTTCGTGGTGCTCCAGGCGGCGTTCCTCGCCCGGCACATGGAGGAGAAGCAGTGAGTCCGCATGGAGCTGCCGGCCAGAATCCGTGAGCGCCTGTCCGAGCTCGACCCGCAGTCGGTCGAACTCCTGGACGAGTCCGGTCGCCACGTCGGTCACGCCGGGGCGGCGGCCGGCGGCAGCCATTTCCGCCTGACCATCGTGTCGCCGCGCTTTGCGGGTCTCGCCAAACTCGAGCGGCACCGCATGGTCTACGCCGCGCTGGGACCACTGATGCATCGCGAAATCCACGCCCTCGCGATCCAGGCGCTGGCGCCGGATGAGCTATGATGCCGCTTTTCATCGAGGGAACCACCATGTTTTTACGCTCCGTCCGGCTGTTTGCCGCGCTCTCCCTGTGCGTTTCCACTGCGGCGTGGGCCCAGTCTCCCGCGTCCCCAGCCACGCGCAAGGCCGCGACCCCGACCAAGGAAGGTTCGCAGCCGGTGACGGTCAACGGCAAGCCCGTTCCCAAGTCCCGCGTGGACTTCATCGTGAAGCAGCGGGCCGCGCAGGGCCAGCCCGACAGCGAGCAGTCGCGCCGGATGATCCTCGACAACCTGATCACGCAGGAGGTGGTTGCGCAGGAAGCGGATCGCAAGGGCTTCGGCAAAGGCGCCGATGTGCGCACGCAGCTCGATCTGACGCGCCAGCAGATAGTCGTGCAGGCACTGATCCAGGACTACCTGAAGACCCATCCGGTCAAGGACGAGGACATGCTCGCGGAATACAACAGGGTGAAGGGGGCGCGCGGGGACAAGGAGTACAAGGCCCGGCACATCCTCGTCGACAAGGATACCGAGGCCAACGACATCATCGCGCAACTGAAGAAGGGAGCGAAGTTCGAGGATCTCGCCAAGCAGTCCAAGGATCCGGGATCCAAGGACAAGGGCGGTGACCTCGACTGGAATCCGCCGGGCACCTTCGTCAAGCCTTTCGCCGAAGCCCTCGCCAAGCTGGAGAAGGGAAAATACACGGAGACCCCGGTGCAGACCCAATTCGGCTGGCACGTCATCCAGCTGGACGACGTCCGCACTCAGCCGTTTCCGCCCTTCGACACGGTCAAGCCGCAGCTGCAGTCGAGGCTGCAGGAGCAGGAAGTACAGAAGTACGTGACCGGGTTGCGCGCGAAGGCGAAAGTGCAGTAGTAGTACGCCGTCCCTTCAGCCCACCCACTTCCGCGCGTTGCGGAACATCCGCATCCACGGACTGTCTTCGCCCCACCCTTTCGGGTGCCAGGACTGCTGCACCGTGCGGAACGCGCGCTCGGGATGCGGCATCAGAATGGTGAAGCGGCCGTCCGGCGTGGTGAGCCCGGTGATGCCCCCGGGAGAGCCGTTCGGGTTCATGGGGTAGGTCACGGTCGGGGCACCACGGTGGTCGACGAAGCGCAGCGCCGCGATCGCCTTGGCGCGCGCCTCTTCCGAATCGAATAGCGCGCGCCCTTCGCCGTGTGCCGTCGGTACCGGCATGCGGCTGCCCCCCATCCCGGCGAAGAACAGCGACGGTCCGGGCAGGACCTCGACCATCACGAGGCGGGCCTCGAACTGCTCGGACCGGTTCTTCACGAACCGCGGCCAATGCTCCGCCCCCGGGATCAGCTCGCGCAAGTTGCTCATCATCTGGCAGCCGTTGCACGCACCGAGCGCGAAGCTGTCGCCGCGCGAGAAGAAAGTCCGGAACTCCTCGCAGGTGCGCGGGTTGAACAGGATTGCCTTCGCCCATCCCGCCCCGGCGCCGAGCACGTCTCCGTAGGAGAACCCGCCGCCGGCGGCGAAACCCTTGAACCCGGCGAGCGAAACACGCCCCGCGGCCAGATCGCTCATGTGAACGTCGTGCGCTTCGAATCCGGCGCGATCGAAGGCCGCGGCCATCTCGACCTGGCCATTGACACCCTGCTCGCGGAGAATCGCGACTTTCGGACGCGCGCCTTTGGCGACGAAGGGCGCGGCGATGTCTTCCGACGGATCGAAGCTCAGCGCCGCCGACAGGCCGGGATCGTCCCGGTCCTGGATGCGGTCGAATTCCTCGAGCGCGCAGGCCGGGTCGTCCCTCAGGCTCTGCATGCGGAAGCTCACCTCCGACCAGGCGCGCTCGAGCTCGTCGCGCGGCGCGACGAATATCGGCTTGGCGTTGCGAACCAGGCGCAGCTCGTCGCGCGCGTTGACGCTGCCGATCACCTGCGCTGGGACTCCCGCGAGGCGCTCGAGCACGCGGCGGCGGTCGGACGTCCGTATCTGAATCACGGCGCCCAGCTCCTCGGCGAACAGCGCGCCGAGCACGCGCTCGAGGTCGCGGCCGGCCATCAGCCCGGGCTTGCGCTCGTTCCCGTCGACGTCGTGAGCCGATGCGTCGTACGCGAGCAGGTCGAGGTTGAGCGTCGCCCCCGCGCGCGCGGCAAAAGCCATCTCGCACACCGTCGCGAACAGGCCGCCGTCGGAGCGGTCGTGATAGGCGAGGATCAGGCCCTCCCGGTTCAGGTCTTGAACGGCCGCGAAGAAATCGGCGAGCAGCCGGGGCTCGTCGAGATCGGGCGCGGAATTGCCGCACTGTCCGAATACTTGCGCGAGAATCGAGCCGCCCAGACGGTTGCGCCCCCGGCCGAGGTCGACGAGCACCAGCTCGGTCTCGCCCGCGTCGGTCGCGAGCTGCGGCGTGAGCGTCCGGCGCACGTCTTCGCAGGGAGCGAAGGCCGACGCGACCAGGGACAACGGGGCGATCACCTCGCTTTGGCGCCCGCCCTCCTCCCAGGCGGTGCGCATCGACAGGGAATCCTTGCCGACCGGAATGCTGATCCCCAGCGCGGGGCACAACTCGAGCGCGACCGCCCGGACCGTGTCGAACAGGGCGGCGTCCTCAGACCCGTGTCCCGCCGCCGCCATCCAGTTCGCCGAGAGCTTCACTTTTCCCAGATCGCCTACCGCGGCCGCGGCCAGATTCGTCAGCGACTCGCCTACCGCCATGCGTCCCGAGGCTTCGGGGCTGATGAGGGCGAGCGGTGAACGCTCGCCCATCGCGAACGCCTCGCCGAGGGCGCCTTGGAAGCTCATGGCGGCGACGGCGCAGTCCGCGACCGGGACCTGCCACGGCCCGACGAAAGGGTCTCGCGCGCACAAGCCCCCTACCGTGCGGTCGCCGATGCTGACGAGAAAGCTCTTCCGCGCCACCGTCGGGTGCCTCAGCACCCGGTAGCAGGCGTCTTCGAGCGAAACCCCCGCAAGGCTGAGCGGAGGCGGATCAGGATGGCGGCGCCGGACGTCGCGCGTCATGCGCGGAGGCTTTCCGAGGAGCACCGACAGCTCCATCTCGACCGGCGTGTTCGCGAACCGCGGATCCTCCACCACCAGGCGGCCATCGCCGGTCGCGGCGCCGACGACGGCAAAGGGGCAGCGCTCGCGCTCGCACAGCGCGCGGAACTGGCCGAGGCGCTCGGGAGCAAGCGCGAGAACAAAGCGCTCCTGCGACTCGTTGCACCAGAGCTCGCGTGGGGTCATACCGGGCTCCTCGTTCGGCAGCGCACGCAGGTTGATCTTCGCGCCGCGCCCGGCGAGGTGGACCAGCTCGGGAAGCGCGTTCGACAGGCCCCCCGCGCCGACATCGTGAATCGAGAGCACGGGGTTCGCGGCGCCGAGCTGCCAGCAGCGATCGATGACCTCCTGCGCGCGCCGCTGCATCTCGGCGTTGCCGCGCTGGACCGAATCGAAATCCAGGTCCTCGGCGTTGGCGCCCGTGTCCTTGCTCGATGCCGCGCCGCCGCCCATGCCGATGAGCATTCCCGGGCCGCCCAGGTGCACCAGCAGCGTTCCCGGCGTCACTTCGCTCTTGTGGGAATGAGCCGCGCTGATGTTGCCGATGCCGCCGGCGATCATGATCGGCTTGTGATAGCCGCGCGAAACCCCGTTCACCTGCATCTCGAAGGCGCGGAAATACCCCGCGAGATTGGGGCGCCCGAACTCGTTGTTGAACGAGGCTGCGCCGATCGGCCCTTCGAGCATGATCTGGAGCGCGGAGGCGATGCGTCCCGGCTTGCCCGAAGCAGCCTCCCAGGGCTGCTCGAAGCCGGGAATGCGCAGATTCGACACCGAGAAACCGCACAGGCCCGCCTTGGGCTTCGCGCCGCGTCCCGTCGCCGCCTCGTCGCGGATCTCACCGCCCGAGCCCGTCGCCGCCCCGGGAAAAGGCGAGATCGCCGTAGGGTGATTGTGCGTTTCGCACTTCATCAGCGTGTGCGTGAGCTCTTCTCTGTATACGTACCGTCCGCCCGGCTCCGGCGAGAAGCGCGGGATCGTCCACCCTTCCATGACCGCCGCGTTGTCGGCGTACGCCACCACCGTGCCCGACGGGTGGCGCGCGTGCGTCGTCTTGATCATCCCGAACAGCGTCTCCGCCTGCGGAGCGCCGTCGATGATCCAGGAAGCGTTGAAGATCTTGTGCCGGCAATGCTCCGAGTTCGCCTGCGCGAACATCGTGAGCTCGACATCGGTGGGATCGCGCGCGATCCTTCGATAGTGCGCGAGCAGGTAGTCGATCTCGTCCGGCGCGAGGGCGAGCCCCAGAGCGGCGTTGGCGTCCTCGAGCGCGACGCGCCCGCGCGCCGACACTTTCACGGTGGCGAGCGGCCTGGGCTCGTGCCGGCGAAACAGGGCATCCGCCTCCTCCGGTGAGGCGAGCACGGTTTCGGTCATGC
Source organism: Gammaproteobacteria bacterium (assembly GCA_041499655.1). Taxonomy (GTDB): domain Bacteria; phylum Pseudomonadota; class Gammaproteobacteria; order Burkholderiales; family SG8-39; genus VBDM01. The sequence continues at coordinate 17,728 of JBGQKQ010000009.1, read as the reverse complement.
GGTCGTGGATCAGGCCCAGGCCGCGGTGGAACTCCGGATCGGGAACCGCCCCGCTCTCAAAAAACCAGGCTATCCCCCGCTCGATGCGCAGCAACGCGTCGAGGCCGCAGCAGTGCACGATCTCGGTCGCCTTGGACGACCAGGGTGAAATCGTCCCCAGCCGCGGGACGACCAGACGCATCGGCCCGGCGCCCGGCCGGGCCGGATCGCCGTATTCGAGCAGGCGCTCGAGCACCGCGGCCTCGCCGGCCTGGAGCGGGCGCGCGGTCTCGCCGAAATGCCAATACTCGGCAGCAGTGACGCGGAGGGAACGATGGATCTCGGCGAGGCGGGAGTTGAGCTTGTCGAGCCGGAACGCAGATACCGCAGGCCTGCCGCGGAGCTTGAGGATCAACGACATGAAACGCGCCGGTAAAGCGCGATTATACCGGACCGCCTGCGATCCGACCTCTCAATTGGTGCGGCGGAATTGCGGATTCGTCAGCGTGCCGGATAGGCCGACTGTCGAGCGCGCCTGGACGCTCTGGGCGCGAAGCTCGATCTGCATCCGGCCCGAAAGATTTTTCAGAGGATCCATCTCGATCTGCCCCACGCCGTTCAGCAGTCCGGCCGCGAGCCTGATATTGCGCACGGCGAGCCGGTTGGGGTCCGCCGAAAAGTCGCCGCTCATTTCCGAAAACAGCGTCGTGCCGCCTCCCGAGCCGCTGCCCTGGAGCAGGCGGGTCATGTCGACGTTGCTCACCGACCCCTTCTGTATCGTGAAATTGCCCTCGAGCTGCGAGTTGAGGATCATGCGCTCGGGCAGCAGCCCCCTCATCGAGAGCCTGCCCTTGCCCTGGACTGTCCCTCCGCCGAGGAGGGGACCGGCGATCTTCACCGCGTCCATCTGGCGCGCCGACAGCTCACCCTCCAGGCTCCAGCCGGACGACCATCTGAGTCGGACGTTGCCGAAAATCCGCCCGCCGAAAGCGCGCGCCTCGGTGGTGTTCAGGACCAGCTCGCTCGCGGTCACGGTTCCCTTTCCGGTGAAATCGGAAAAGCCGAGGTCAATCCCGACAGGGAGCGGCAGCGTGCCCGCCGAGATCTCAATCGCCGCCCTTCCTCCGCGCGGCTCGACCTTCACCGAGAGCGGGCCGGCGCCTGAGAACGACGCCGATGTCAGCGTTCCGTCTGGCGAGAGACTGGCGTCGAGCTCGAGCGGCGGGAGGCCGAGCTCCGGCGCGTCGACTTTCAGCCCCTTGGCGGTTATCCGCTGGACGCCGAAGCCTTTGCGTGCGCCCTTGTCCTGGAGCAGCACGGCAAGAAATTCCTTCGGCACCGTGACATTGTCCAGTTCGAGACTCCGGAGCGTGACCCGGTCCTCGAGCAGCGTCGCGAGCTCGGGGTTCGCCTTGATCGCCGCGGCCCGCATTTGCGGATCCTTGCCGATCACGACCTTCTCGAACCGCAGCTGCGGCAGGGGCAGGAGCGAGAGAGTCACCGAGCCGATCTTCACCGGCTGGCCGAGCCAAGCCTGCGCCTCTTTCTCGTACGGGGCGGTTTCCAGCGGAACGAAAGGAAGCACGGCAATCCCCACGATCAGAAGGACAAGCAACATTACCGCGAGCGTCTTGGCGAGGCTGGCTGGCTTGCGCTTCTCCCAGGCTTCCGCCGCGGAAAGCGACGGGGCGTTGGGATCGCGCAGAGCCTCTTCGTCCCCGCGCCACGCTTCCTCACCCGCGCGCTCCCTGGCCCGTTCGGCCTTGCGGGCCTTGGCGGCCGCCCTGGCCTGGGCTTTTTCCTCTTCGCGGGCGTGCTTTTCCTCCTCCCTTGCCTGCTGTTCCTCTTCTTCCCGACGCTGCTCCGCCGCTTCCTCTTCCAAGGGTGCGGGTTCTTCCTGTTCGCCGCGCTCTTCCTGTTCCTTACTCTCTTCTTCCTCGGGTTTCGCCGGCTCCTCGGCTTCGCGTTGCGCCTTCTCCTGTTCCTCCCGGAGAGCGCTTACCAGCGCCTCGGCTTCCTCCGCCTCACGGCGCTTGCGCGCCTCCTCTTCGGCGCGCTTGCGCTGCTGTTCCCGGCGGTGCTCCTCCTCCTCACGCCGAGCGCGCTCCTCGGCTTCGCGCTTGCCGCGAACCTCCGCATCCACCCTCGTGCGCGTCTCGGCTTCGATGCGGGCCTGGCGCTCCGCTTCCCTGCGCGCCCGTTCCTCCTCCTCGCGCTTGCGCCGCTCCCTTTCCTCGGCTTCCCTGCGCGCGTGCTCCTCTTCCTCGCGCCGGCGGCGCTCCACCTCCTCGCGACGGATGCGCTCTTCCACTTCCTTGCGCGCGCGCTCCTCTATTTCGCGCCGGGTACGCTCCTCGGCCTCGCGTTTCACGCGCTGCTCGGCTTCGAGCTTCGCGCGTGTTTCGGCTTCGCGCCGCGCTTTCTCCTCTTCCTCGCGCCGGGTCCGTTCCTGGATTTCCCTGAGCGCGCGCGCGTCCGCCTCGCGCTTGATCGCCGCCTCGATCTCGGCTTTCGCCCGCGCTTCGGCCTCGCGACGCGCCTTTTCCTCCGCGTCCCGGCGCGCTTTCTCCTCGGCCTCGCGCCGCGCGCGTTCGAGCGCCTCGGCTTGCGCCCGCGCCTGTGCGTCCGCCTGCGCCCGCACCTGTGCGTCCGGACCCGCCCCCAGAATCCCCGCGAAAGGAGGGGTGACCGGCGCCGCGGGTTTGGCCGCAGCCGCCTGTCTCGCTTTCAGGTCGGCCTCGGCTTTCGCGCGCGCCGCCTTCGCGGCGAGCTCCTCGCGCGCCCGGGTCGCCTGCGCCTGGCGCGCGATCTCCTGCGCCTGCGCCTGCAGCCTCGCGTCCTCGTTCGCTTTCGCGTTGGGTTTTGCCGGAGTGAACGCGGTGAAATCGAGGTCGGAGCCGTCTCCGAGGGACTGCGACCCGGGGCCGCTCGCGACCGGCGCGCGCGGCCCCTCCTCCTGCTTGCCGACGAACTCCCGGACGTAGCCGTCCCGCTCCATGCTCGAGAGGGCCTCGAGAAGCTTGGACTCTCCCAGCTTCGGGAATTTCTCGGTCAGCTCCGAAACGCTGACCTTGCCGTCCATTTCCTTGAGGATATTGCGCAGATCCCGCGAGAGGTTGCTGGTCTTGCCGGTGGCCTCCATCAGGCCCTTCCCGGTCTTCGTCAGGATCGATCGGCGATTCATGCCTCGGATTATAGGGGGCGCACAGGGCGGTGTCAGCCGACCGGACGCCCATATCCCCCGCCCCCGGGTGTCTCGATCACGAAGCAGTCCCCCGGGCGCATTTCGATCTGGTCGCAGGCACCGAGCTCCACGATCTCCCCTTGAGCGCGGCGCACCCAGTTGTGCCCGGTCATGCCGGGTGAGCCGCCCGCCATGCCGTGGGGTGCGACCCGGCGGTGTCCCGAGAGAATGGCTGCGACCATGCCTTCGAGAAAACGAATCCGGCGCACGCTGCCGTCCCCTCCGCGCCAGCGCCCCGCGCCGCCGCTGCCTCGCCGGATCTCGAAGCTCTCGAGCAGCACCGGAAAACGCCACTCCAGCACCTCGGGATCGGTGAGGCGCGAGTTGGTCATGTGCGTCTGCACCGCGTCCGCGCCCTGGAATCCCTCGCCGGCGCCCGACCCTCCGGCGACGGTTTCGTAGTACTGATACCGCTCGTCGCCGAAGGTGAAGTTGTTCATCGTGCCGCAGGAGGCGGCCATGGCGCCCAGCGCACCGTAGAGAGCGTCGGTCACGCACTGCGACGTCTCGACATTTCCGGCGACCACCGCCGCCGGGTAGCGCGGCCTGAGCATCGAGCCCTCCGGGATGATCACCTCCAGCGGCTTCAGGCAACCCGCGTTCATCGGGATCTCGTCGTCGACGAGGGTGCGAAATACGTACAGCACCGCCGCCATGCACACCGCGGGCGGGGCATTGAAGTTGCTCGGCAGCTGGGGCGAGGTTCCGGTGAAATCGAGGACCGCGCTGCGCGCCTTGCGATCGATCGCGATGCGCACGCGGATCACCGCGCCGTTGTCCATCTCGTAGGCGAATTCGCCTTCCTTCAACACCTCGATCACGCGCCTCACGGCTTCCTCGGCGTTGTCCTGGACGTGGCCCATGTACGCGTGCACCACGTCCAGCCCGAAGCTGCCCACCATGCGCTGCAACTCCTGCGCGCCCTTCTCGTTGGCCGCGATCATGGCGCGCAGATCGGCCATGTTCTGCTCGACGTTGCGCGCGGGGTACGGCCCCGAGGACAGCAGCGCGACCGTTTCCTTCTCCCGCAGGCGGCCGTTCTCGACCAGCAGAAAATTGTCGATCAGCACGCCTTCCTCTTCCACGACGCGGCTGTTGGGCGGCATCGACCCGGGTGTGATGCCGCCGATGTCGGCGTGGTGGCCGCGCGAGCCGACGTAGAACAGGATATCTCCCGCGGCCGCCCCGAACACCGGCGTGATCACGGTCACGTCGGGCAGGTGGGTGCCGCCGTTGTAGGGCGCGTTGAGCACGTAGACGTCGCCTGGTTTCATGCGCCCGCGGTTCTCGCGGATGATCGCGCGAACGCTCTCGCCCATGGAGCCGAGGTGCACCGGCATGTGGGGCGCGTTCGCAATCAGCTGTCCGTTCTGGTCGAACACGGCGCAGGAAAAATCCAGCCGCTCCTTGATGTTGACCGAGTGCGCCGTGTTGGCGAGGCGCAGCCCCATCTGCTCGGCGATCGACATGTAGAGATTGTTGAAGACTTCGAGCCGCACCGGGTCGACCCGCGTGCCGATGGCCGCCGCCCGCGATACCGCCTCGACTCGCTCGATCACCATGTGATCGAGCGCGGTGATTTCGGCGCGCCAGCCCGGCTCGACGACCGTGGTAGCGTTGTTCTCCGCGATGATCGCCGGCCCGGAGATCCGCTGTCCCGGCGCAAGCCTGTCCCTCAGGAACACGGGCGAGCGGTGCCGCTTCGCACCGGTGTGCATCGCGACCCACTCGACCGGCTCGGCCGGCGCTGCGGCGCACGCCGCAGCGCCGGAGGCCTCGTCCTGCGCGTCGGGTGCGCCGATCGCTTCAACCGACGCCGACTCCGCGACCAGGTCCCGGCCTTGCATCAGAAAGCTGTAGCGCTTGCGATATTCGGCCTCGAACTGCGCGGCCATGTCGTCGAGGCCTGCGTAACGGACGGGCAGCGTCGTGTCGGTGCCTTCGTAGCGCAGATGCAGGCGCCTGACGACACGAATCCGCTCCCGCGCCACGCCTTGCGATGCCAGATCTTCCAGCGCCGAGACCGTGAGCCGCTCGAGGGCCTCCTCCAGGGCCGGTACGCTGTCCGGTTGCAGCCGCGCCTCCAGGGTCTGCTCGCGCATCGCCACGGTGTCGGCCAGCCCCATGCCGTAGGCCGAGAGCACGCCTGCGAACGGGTGCATGGTGATGCGCGTCATCCCCAGCGCATCGGCGACCAGGCAGGCGTGCTGGCCCGCGGCGCCACCGAAGCAGCACAGGGTGTACGCGGTCACGTCGTGCCCGCGCTGCACCGAGATCTTCTTGATCGCCTCGGCCATGTTGCCGACGGCGATCTCGACGAAGCCCTCGGCGACCTGTTCCGGGCTGCGCGTGTCTCCGGTGGCGCGGCGGATCTCCGCGGTGAGCGTCTCGAATTTCCCGCGCACGGCCTCCCCGTCCAGCGGCGCGTCGCCGTCCGCCCCGAATACCGGTGGAAAGAATTTCGGCTGGATCTTGCCGAGCATGACGTTCGCGTCGGTCACCGTGAGCGGGCCGTTCCGGCGGTAGCTCGCGGGCCCGGGGTCGGCCCCCGCCGAATCCGGCCCGACGCGGTAGCGCGAACCGTCGAAATGCAGGATCGATCCGCCGCCTGCGGCGACGGTATGGATGCTCATCATCGGCGCGCGCACACGTATGCCCGCCACCTGCCCCTCGAAGGTCCGCTCGAACTCCCCGGCGTAGTGGGAAACGTCGGTCGAGGTCCCGCCCATGTCGAAGCCGATGATCCTGTCGAAGCCCGCCGACGACGAGGTTCTCACGGCGCCGACCACGCCAGCCGCAGGGCCGGACAGGATGCTGTCTTTTCCGGCGAAGCGGTGCGCGTCGGTCAGCCCGCCGTTCGACTGCATGAACATGAGGCGCACGCCTTTCAACTCGGAAGCCACTTGCGCGACGTAGCGCCGCAGGATCGGCGAGAGGTATGCGTCGACGACCGTGGTGTCGCCGCGGGGCACGAGCTTCATCAGCGGGCTGACTTCGTGCGACACGGAGACCTGCTCGAATCCGAATGCGCGCGCCAGCCCGGCGGCCCGGCGTTCGTGCAGTGGATACCGGTACGCGTGCATGAACACGATGGCGACCGAACGGAACCCCTCGGAGCGCGCCGCCCGCAAGTCGCGGCTGAGCCCTTCCTCATCGAGCGGGACCCGGACCTCGCCCCGCGCGCCCATGCGCTCATCGACCTCGACCACCTCGGAGTAGAGCAGCTCGGGCAGCACGATATGCCGGTCGAACAGGCGCGGACGGTTCTGATAGGCGATGCGCAGGGCATCGCGAAAACCGCGCGAGATGAACAATACCGTGCGCTCGCCCCGGCGCTCCAGGAGCGCGTTGGTGGCGACGGTGGTGCCCATCTTCACCACTTCGATTTCTCCGCCGGGGACCGGCGCGCCCGGAGCCAGCCGGAGAAGCCTGCGAATACCCTCAACGGCCGCGTCGCGATAGCGCCCGCGGTCCTCGGAAAGAAGCTTCAGCGCCGCAAGGCTCCCGTCGGGGCGGCGGGCGACCACATCGGTGAACGTGCCGCCGCGGTCGATCCAGAACCGCCATTTGCCCGCGCCCTTCCCGCCTGTCGGTGTCGTGCTCGCCACGCGTTGAAGTATATTCGAGTTCAAATGTCGGCCGAACAGATTGACATCGTCGTGATCGGCGCCGGCGTCGTTGGCCTCGCGATCGCGCGCGCCTTCGCCCGCGCCGGGCGCGAGGTGGTCGTGCTGGAGAAGGAGAGCGCGATCGGCACCGGAACGAGCTCGCGCAACAGCGAGGTCATTCACGCCGGCATCTATTACCCCGCGGGCTCGCTCAAGGCGAGGCTGTGCGTGGCGGGCCGGAAGGCTCTCTATCCCTACCTCGGCGAGCGGGGCATCGCGCACCGGCGCTGCGGCAAGCTGATCGTCGCGACCGACCCGGGGCAGATTGCCGGACTGGAAAGGCTCCACGCGCAGGCGAGGGCCAACGGCGTCAGCGATCTGCGCATGCTCGAGGCGAGCGAAGCCCGAGCCCTGGAGCCCGAGCTCTCCTGCGTCGCCGCGCTGGAGTCCCCCTCGACCGGCATCATCGACAGCCACGGCTTCATGCTCGGATTGCGCGGCGACGCGGAAGACCACGGCGCGGCGATCGCGTTTCGCAGTCCGCTCGCCGGCGGGCTCATCGGGCGGGAGGGAATCGAGCTGGACGTAGGCGGCGCCGCGCCCATGCGCCTGCTGGCGCGGACTGTAGTTAACAGTGCCGGACTCTTCGCCCAGGACGTTGCCCGAACCATCGCCGGATTCCCCGTGGACCGGATCCCGCCGGCCTACTACTGCAAGGGCAACTACTTCAGCCTCTCCGGCCGCTCGCCGTTCGCGAGGTTGGTCTACCCCGCTCCCGAGTCGGCCGGCCTGGGCGTGCATTTGACTCTCGACCTGGCCGGCCAGGCGCGCTTCGGCCCGGACGTCGAGTGGATAGAGCGCGTCGACTACGACGTCGACCCCGGCCGCAGCCGGGTGTTCTACGACGCCATCCGCCGCTATTGGCCGGGCTTGAAAGACGGCAGCCTGCAGCCCGCCTACTGCGGCATCCGGCCCAAGACCCAGCCGCAGGGCGAGCCCTCGCGGGACTTTCTCATCCAGGGCCCGGACGAGCACGGCGTCCCCGGCCTCGTCAACCTCTTCGGCATAGAGTCGCCCGGCCTGACCGCCTCGCTCGCCATCGCCGATCATGTGCTCGGGCTGTGCTGACCCCCTAGTATCATTGGCGTCGATGCCCTCCTCGCCCATCTACAGCACCGCCGCAATCCGGGAGATCGAATCGCGCGCGTCGGGCGCGTCGAGGCTCATGGAGCGGGCTGGAAAGGCCGCCGCCGAATTCGCGCGCGGCCTCTGCGGCGATACCGCCAAGGCCGTCCTCGTCGTCGCCGGACCGGGCAACAACGGCGGCGACGCCTTCGAAGTCGCCGCGCATCTCAAGCGCTGGTTCTTTCGCGTCAGCGTCGTCTTCGCCGGCGAGCGCGACAAATTGCCGGAAGACGCCAGGGCGGCGCTCGCGAAATGGGAAGCCGCGGGCGGAACGCTTCTCGACGCGATCCCCGAAAGAACGCGCTTCGATCTCGCCGTCGACGGCCTGTTCGGCATCGGCCTCAAGCGCGCGCTGGAAGGCCGGTACGGCGCCATCGTCGAGCGCCTCAACGCGCTCGAGGTCCCCATCCTTTCGCTCGACGTCCCCAGCGGCATCGACGCGGATACCGGCGCCGTCATCGGCCGAGCCGTGCGCGCGCGCCACACGATCACCTTCATCGCGTACAAGCCCGGGCAGCTGACGCTCGACGGCCCCGACCATTGCGGCGAGCTGAAACTCGATACGCTCGGCCTGGACCCGGCCGCGCTCCTCGAGCCGGAAGGCCTGCTCCTCGACGCGGACGTCCTCCCCGCCGCCATTGCGCCCCGGCCGAGGAATTTCCACAAGGGCCAGGCAGGAAGCGTGGGGATCCTGGGCGGCGCCGCGGGCATGGTCGGTGCCGCCGTCATCGCGGGACGCGCGGCGCTCCGGTGCGGCGCGGGACGCGTCTACCTCGGATTGCTGACTCCGCGTCCGCCTAACGTCGACTACTCTCACCCGGAGCTGATGCTGCGCAAGCCTGGCGCCCTGCTCGAGAAAAACCTGGTCGACGTTCTCGTCGCCGGACCGGGAATGGGCAAGTCGGATTCCGCGAGAAAGGCGCTTCGCGCGGCGCTCGCCGCGGCCGTACCGATCGTTCTCGATGCCGACGCGCTCAACCTGATCGCCGCCAGCCGCCCGCTTTCCGCGGCCGCCGGCAAGCGCAAGGAAGCGACCATCATGACACCCCATCCCGCCGAGGCGGCGCGCCTGCTCGGGGAGAAGACCAGCCGCGTCCAGGCCGACCGCGTCGCCGCGGCACGGGCGATCGCACTGCGCTACAGATGCCTGGCCGTCCTGAAAGGCAACGGCAGCGTGATCGCCGAGCCGGGCGGGAAGTTCTGGATCAATCCCTCGGGCAATCCGGGAATGGCTTCAGCCGGAATGGGAGACGCGCTCGCCGGACTCGTCGCCGCTCTTTGCGCTCAGGGCGCCGCACCCCTGCCGGCACTCCTTGCCGGGACCTGGCTGCACGGCGCGGCGGCCGACGCGCTGGTCGCCGCCGGCTCGGGCCCGGTGGGCATCACCGCGAGCGAAGTCATCGACAGCGCGCGCGCGCTGCTGAACGCCGCCCGCTGACCGCCCTCTTCAGAATCTGAACCCGAGCTTCAGCCCGTAGCTGGTGTCGTCCCCGGTCTTGTCCGCCTCGAGCGCGACATTGATCAGGAAGAAGTTCATGTTGACGCCGACGAAGTACTTGTTCTGCGAGAACGATTCCTTCGAGGGCGGGTTCAGCGCACTCGCGGGAAGGTCTTTCGGTGTGCTCGCCACCCACACCTTGCCGATTCCGGCGTAGGGCGTAAACATCGCGAAGCCCTTCGAAATCGAGAGGTCGAGCCCCCTGGTGTTGAAATCGAGCTGATCCACTCCGGCGAGCTGGGTATAGCTGCCCCGGAGGGCGATCGCCGGCATCGTCGTGCTTCCCTTGATGAACGCCCAGCGCAGCTCGCCGCCGTAGAGCCGTACGTTCGAGCCCGGGACCGTGCCCGCCATCGCGCCCACGTCCAGGCCGAAAGGCAGCCCCAGATTCAAGCGCAGCGAGGGCACGGCGATGCTGGAGATATCCCCTGCTCCCGCCGCGTTGAAGGCGCTGCTGTTCTTGATCTTGGTGTCCGTGGCGGCCACTCCCAGGTCGAAGCCGAACAGGCCGAGCGGCTCGGCGGGCTCCAGCGGCTTGTACGAAAGCGCGGACCCGAGGTCCTGCGAAAGGCCGTGGAAATCGGACTGACTGAGATTTCCAATGTTGTTGATATCCTTCGCCGCGGCGGGCAGCGAGGTAGCGAGCAGCATTGCGGCAACGAGGCTGGTTCTCATGAACATCTCGATCTCCAAAGGGAATGAAGCGACAACGTGAAATCTAGCACACGGCGGCTGGTCGGTCCCAAGGTCATAGTGCTCACGCCGCCTTGCGCTTCGCGTTCGCCTCGGGGTAGGGATAGAGCACGTTGAACGCCGCGCTGTGCCCCGCGGTCTGGACGATGCGCACGTGCTCGCGCCTCAGCTCGCGCGCGTGCCGGCACCCGCAGGAATGCGCGATCATGTCGATCTCCTTGTTCATGCCCATCGCGTAGTTGGCGACGCGCAGATATTTCTCCTCGACCACCAGCCCGCGCTGCAGCCGGTGATTGTGCGTCGTCACGCCGGTGGGACAGGTGTTCTGGTGGCAGCGCAGCGCCTGGATGCAGCCGAGCGAGAACATGAATCCGCGCGCCGTGTTGACGAAATCCGCGCCGACGCACAGGGCCCACGCGGCCTTGGCCGAAGTCACCAGCCTGCCTGCGGCGATGACGCGGATGCGGCTTCGCAGCCCGGTTTCGATGAGCGCATCGATGACGCGCGGGAGCGCTTCCGCGATGGGCAGGGCCATGTGGTCCATGAGCGCCTGCGGAGCGGCCCCCGAGCCCCCCTCGCCTCCGTCGATCGCCAGAAAATCCGGCGCGAACTCGAGGCCGCGGCGGTTCACCGCATCGCAGACTTCGTTGATGAACTGCCAGCCGCCGATCGCGGTCTTGACGCCCACGGGCTTGCCGGTCAGGTCGCGGACGGCGGCGATCTTGTCGAGCAGCTGGTCGACGTTGGCCACGTCGCGGTGCCGGTTGGGACTGATCGAATCCTGGTGCGCGGGAATGCCGCGAATCCCGGCGATCTGCTCGGTCACTTTCGCCGCGGGGAGCACGCCGCCCTTGCCGGGTTTCGCCCCTTGCGAGAGCTTGATCTCGAACGCTTTCACCTGCGGGTGCTTGGCCAATTCGCGCGCGCGCTCGGCGGAAAAATGTCCATTGCTGTCGCGCAAGCCGTAGTTGGCCGTACCGATCTGCATGATGACATCGCAGTTTCCCTCGAGATGAAACGGCGACAGGCCGCCCTCGCCGGTATCCATCCAGCAACCGGCGAGCGCCGCGCCGCGCGACAGCGCCCGCACCGCGGGCTCCGAAATCGCGCCGAAACTCATGCCGCTGACGTTGACGACCGATCTTGCAAGAAACGGCTCTCTGCAGAACCCTTCTCCGATCGCGAGTGGCGGCGTCGGCAGCCGGTCTTCCTCGAGCACGGGATAAGGATGATTGACGAACAGTATCGAGCCCGGCTCGTTGGTATTGTTGGTCGAGCCGAAACCGATCACGCCGCCCTCGGCCTTCGCGAGCCGGTACACCCAGCCGCGCGTGGCGCGGTTGAAGGGCAACTCCTCGCGGTCGTTCATGAAGAAGTACTGCCGGAAGTATTCGCCCTGCTTCTCGAAGAAATAACGCAGGTGTCCGACGACCGGGAAGTTGCGCAGGACGGTGTGCTTCTTCTGCGTGATGTCCTGAATGAAGACGATCACGACGAACGCGACCAGCCCAAAGGCGACCAGGGTGCCGAGGCCGTACGAAACGACTCCCAACATGCCGGACATGCCTGCTCTCCTCGACGCAAGGCCCGATGCGGCCCGCATCGAATGATAGGCGAAAACACCCGCCCGCGGTCAGGGCAGGATGCGGAGGATCATCGACTCGGGGTCGTCGGCCGCGCCGTTCTCGATCTCGGCAGCGTTCGCGGGGCGCACGCCGACCACGGTGCAGGAAAGCTTGAGCGCCATGCCTGCGAGCGGGTGATTCGCATCGAGCACGACCTTGTCTTCGGCGATGTCGGTGACGATGAAGAATCGGCCCTCGTCCGCGCCGCCCGGATCGCCTTCGAAGCGCATTCCGACCTCGAGAGTTTCCGGAAAACGGCTGCGCGGCTCCACCCGGAGAAGGGTCTCATCGTAGTCGCCGAAGGCATCCTCGGGCTCGAGCCTGACCTCGACGCGATCCTTGACGCTCCCGCCCTCGAGGGCGGTCTCGGCCGAGGGGAAAATATTTCCATAGCCCCCGTGCAGATACTGCAAGGGCTCGTCGGAACTCTCGATGGTATTTCCCCAGATGTCGGCGAGCGTGACGTCCAGCGAAACGACGGTGTTCTTCGAGATGCGCACTGACCCGAGGCGCCGCGTTCGGGTCCCGCTAGCGCAGCGACCTGACGAGGCCCAGCACCTGGACGGCATGCCCGCGAGGATTGACCCCGTAGAACACGTGCCGCACCATGCCCTGCTTGTCGATGATGAAGGTCGAGCGCGTGATGCAGGACTTTCTGCAGCCGTTGCTTTCCTTTTCGTGCACCACTCCGTACTTCCTGCAGACTTCGCTCTCGGTGTCCGCCAGAAGGCGGATCGAGACTCCGTTCTGGTCCCGGAACCCGGCGTGGCTCAGGCAATCATCCGGGCTCACCCCCAGCACCACGCAATTGTGGCGGGAAAATTCCTCCTCGTGGTCGGAGAAATCCGTGGCCTCCAGCGTGCAATTCGGCATGCCGTCCTTGGGATAGAAGTAGAGCACGACGTGTTTCTTGCCGCGGAACTGGCCGAGATCCACCGTCTCCATATCGGCGTCGGGTAGCGAGAAAAGCGGAGCCGCTTGCCCGGCATGCAATGCATCGGGCGGGTCCTCGCCTGTCCTGAGCGACGCTTCGTCAGCGCGTGCCAAGTGTTCCTCGCAAGGTTTGCGGCATCAACAGACTATAATCGCCGCGATGAGATTGCAACTGCTTGGCGGATTGACGACGAAGCAGTTCTTGTCACAATTCTGGCAGAGGAGACCTCTGCTGATACGCAACGCGATCAGCAACTTTAAGGGGGTCGTGCAAGCGCCTGAATTGTTTGCGCTCGCGGCGCGACCCGATATCGAATCGAGAATCGTCAGGCGTGAACGCGGCAGGTGGAAAGCGCACGAGGGACCGATCTCGCGCGCGCAGTTGGGGCGATTGCCGCGGACCGGCTGGACCATTCTGGTGCAAGGGCTGAATCTCGAGGTACCCGCGGCCGACGCACTGCTGCGCTCGTTCCGGTTTCTGCCCCATGCCCGGCTCGACGACGTGATGGTGAGCTACGCTGTGCGCGGCGGCGGAGTCGGCCCGCATTTCGACTCCTACGACGTGTTCCTTCTCCAGGGCGAAGGGCAACGCCGCTGGAGTATCGCCAGGAAGTATCACCCGGCACTCGAGCCCGGAGCGCCGCTCAAGATCCTGCGGCGCTTCGACGCGGAGCAGGAGTGGTTGCTGGGACCGGGAGACATGCTCTACCTTCCGCCGGGATGGGCGCACGACGGCGTCGCGCTCGAGCCCGGCTTCACCTATTCGATCGGATTCCGGGCGCCTTCCCGCGGCGAGATCTCCCGGGAATTCCTCGCCTTTCTCCAGGACCGGGTGGCCGTCGGCGGCTTGTATACGGACCGTGGAGCGCAGCCTGCGCGGCACGCGGGAGAAATCCCCTGGAAGATGCTGCGCCACGCGATCGGCGCGACGGCGGCAATACGCTGGCGAGAGCGGGACGTGTCGCGCTTTCTCGGCGAGTACCTGTCGGAGCCCAAGCCGCGCATCGTCTTCTCGCGTCCGCACAGGCCCCTGGCACCGGCACGCTTCGCTCTACGGTACCGCGCCCTGGGCCTGCGCCTCGATCCGCGCACGAGGATGCTGTTTCGCGGCCGGGATTACTTCGTCAACGGCGAGCGGGTCGAGGCGCCCGCCGCCGCTCGCGGGCGCCTTTCGCGCCTTGCGGACGAGCGCTCCCTGCGCCCCGGCGGGCCCGCTTCGAAGCCGCTTCTGCGCCTGCTCCACGAGTGGTATCTCGCCGGCTGGCTGCACATCGGAGAGCACCGTGACTGAAGCTCCCGCGAGCGCGACTCCGGAGCGCGCCCTGCTTCAGGCGAGGAGCGACTATCAGCGCGGATTCGGCAGGCTTCTCGGCCTGGTGCGCCGCGAGCTGCGCATTTTCGATCCCGACCTCTCGGAGCTGGACATCAATTCGGCGGAGCGCATCGAGGCGCTCGCGCGCTTCCTCCTCGGCGGCCCCGATCGCCGCATCCTCATCGCCCTCCACGGAGTCGACTACGTCAGCAAGCGCTGCCCGCGCCTGATCGCCTTGCTCGGCATCTACGCGTCGAGAATCTTCATCTACCAGACGATCGGCGACGCCGCGAAGGTGCAGGACTGCTTCGTTCTCGCCGACGGCGATCACCTGGTACGCCGTCCGGTCACGGCGCAGCCGCGCGGCGTCCTGGTGATCGGCGATCCGAAGGAATGTCAGCCGATGCGCGAGCGATTCGACGAGATCTGGGAATCGTCGATCCCGGGGGTGTCGGCGAACACGACCGGGCTGTGAAGCGCTACAGCACGCGCCAGGAGAAACCCTCTTCCTGAGTCGCCACCGAAATCCATTCCGGATCGCAATCGAGAGCCCTGGCCAGCGCGGCGCGGGCGAGATCCGGCGTGTTATTGGCCTGCGAGAGGTGCGCAGCGATCACGTGCCTGAGCCGGCCGCGATCCAGCGCGGAGAGTATTTCCGCTGAAGTCCGATTGTCCAGGTGTCCCAGACGGCCCGCGATTCGCGCCTTCAGCGACGGCGGATAGGGTCCACCCTCGAGCAGATCCGCATCGTAGTTGCACTCGAGCACCAGCGCGTCACAACCGGACAGGCTCGCCGCGATATGCGCGGTTGAACAGCCGGCGTCGGTGAGCACGCCCAGGCGGCTCGCGCCGTCCGAGAGAACGTATTGGACCGGCTCGCGTGCATCGTGCGGCACGGTGAAGGGGTGCACCAGGAGGTCACCGACCGAAAAAGCACTCTGTGAATCGACGAGACGGATCGGGCAATCCTCCACGCTCGCGCCCCCGTCGCGGAGCGCGGCGAGAGTGCCGTAAGTCATCCACACGGGGATCCCGTAGCGGCGTGCCAGCGGAAAAACGCCGTCCGCATGATCGCCGTGCTCGTGCGTCACGATGATGCCCGCCAGATCGGAAGGCTCGAGGCCGGCGCGGGCCAGGCGCAACACGGTTTCCTGCACTGTGAAGCCGCAGTCGAGCATGAGGCGCGTGCGCCCGGCTTCGGCGACGAGCGCGTTGCCCTGGCTGCCGCTACCGAGCGAGGCGAAGCGCACGCCCCGCTAGTTGAGCTGCTGCTGCAGCAGGGAGAGAATCCTGTGGGCGGTGTCCGAGGTGTCGGGGCCGCCTTCCTTGTTCAGGACCTGCACCTCGCTGGAATCGCTGCGGTCCTTCACGAACACCCGGTACTGCCCGGCCTTCGGGTCGGGTGCATCGCGCCAGAACATGAGCTTGGCCAGAAAGCTCCCGTTCTTCCTGCCCACCGCGTCGTCCTCGGGATCGACGTAACGCACGAAATAGAAACCCTTCGAGCGGTCCCGGTCCTCGACCGTGAACCCGACGCGGTCCAGCACCAGGCCCACGCGCCGCCAGGCGCGATCGAAGGGTTCAGCCAACTCGATGCTGCCGGCGCCGCCTTCGGTCTCGACGAGCTTTGCCTTGGGATCGGTCTTGACCGCGGCAAGCTGCGCCTTGGCGCGCGATTCATCGACTCCGAATCTCACCATCAAGCGCCGCAGGAATTCGGCCTCGAGCCCGGGGTCCGTAGGCCGGGCCTGCCACACCGTGCTGTCGCGATACTGGTTGACGTAGACCTCGGATACGCCGCGGTGGGTGATGTAGATCTCGGTAGTGTTGGGCAACGCGCCCCGCTCCAGGCGCGTGCGAAACTTGTCGCGCTCGCCGGTCGAATAAGCCCCGTCGAGGAAGCCGGTGATCGCGTTCCGGATGGCATCCTCCTTGACCTTCGCGCGGTTCTCGTTCCAGTCGGTCTCCATGACTCCGGCCTCGGGAACCTCCGTCTTGATCAGGAAGCCCATGTCCTGCCAGAACTCCTTGACCACGGGCCAGACTTTTTCCGGCGGCTCGGGCACCACCAGCCAGCGCTCGCTCGCCGTCCGCTCGATTCGCACTTTCTCGACATCGGGAAGGATGCCGGTGGAACCCGGCTTTGCAACCGTCGAGCGCTCCGCGTTGTAGGCCGAGAGAGTCGCGGTTCCGGAAGGCTTGCCGGTTTCGGGGACCTGAAAGCGATCGTCGCGGGCCGGTGTGCTCAGGTCCGGAGGAATATCGAGCGGCGGAAGTTTTCTCTCCGATTTGTAATCGACCTTTGCGGACTCCATCGAGCCGCACCCGGAGAGCGCCAGTGCCAGCGCCGCCACAGCGGCGGCCGAAGTGCAGCGGATCATCCCGCCTTTCCCTCGACGACGCGCAAGCCGCCCGAGGGCTTGATGTCGGCCTGGCGCATCGCCTCCCTGACAACTTCGTGGAATGGCTGCGAGAGCGGCGTGAGAGGGAGGCGGATGCCCATGCCGATCAGTCCCATCTGGGCCACGGCCCATTTCACCGGAATGGGATTGGCTTCCACGAACAGCTTCGTATGAAGTCCGAGGAGCTTGAAGTTCAACTCGCGCGCCTTCGGCAGGTCGCCGGCGAGCGCAGCGGCGCACATCTCGTGCATGAGCCGCGGCGCGACATTGGCGGTTACCGAGATGATCCCTTTTCCGCCGAGCAGCATGAGCGCGAGCCCGCTCGCGTCGTCGCCGCTATAGACCGAGAAGGACTTGGGCGCGCGCCTCAGCAGGTCGCTCCCGCGCTCGATGCTGGCGGTGGCATCCTTGATTCCGACGATGCCCGGCACCTGCGCGAGCCGCAGCGTCGTTTCGTTGGCGAGATCGGCGACCGTGCGTCCGGGAACGTTGTATACGAGCTGCGGAATATCCACCCTCTCGGCGATGGTGCGGAAGTGGCGGTACAGCCCCTCCTGCGTGGGCCTGTTGTAATAGGGCACGACCGACAGGCAGGCGTCGGCGCCGGCGTTCTTCGCCGATTCGGTCAGCTCGATGGCCTCCGACGTGGAATTTCCACCGGTGCCCGCAATGACCACGATGCGGCCGGCCGCGTGCGCCACCGCCGCCCTGATCAGCTCCTTGTGCTCGTCGAAATTCACGGTCGGGGATTCCCCCGTGGTGCCGACCACGACGATGCCGTCGGTTCCCTGCTCGATATGGAAATCGATGAGCGACTTGAAGCGCTCGTAGTCCAGACGCCCGTCGTCCTGCATGGGCGTCACAATCGCGACGATGGATCCTTTGACCATATCGGCCTCACCCTGGAAAGTCGGCGCCTCATTTTAGCGCAATCACCTGCACTCCGGACGACCCGGCGTCGCCGCGCAGAGCGCAGATGCGCTGGACAAGGGCCTGCTTGGGCGACGAAACCAGCCCCTGTTCGAACGCGATCACGCTCAAGGGTTCCACGCGGCGGAGCAGTTCGCCCGGTTCGAGCAGAAAATCCGGATTGCTGGGCCGCCCGTAGCGCTCGTTCCCCATGGCGAACGTCTCGTAGATCAGCACCCCGCCGGGGCGCAGCGCGCCGACGAGGTGGGAAAAGATCGGCCGGTGCAGGTAGTTCGTCACGACCACTCCGTCGAACCCGCCGGGAGGAAAGGGCCAGGGT
>JBGQKQ010000008.1:0-31606 GCA_041499655.1 Gammaproteobacteria bacterium | reverse complement strand
GGATCCGCTACCTGCACTCGACCGGCGCGTCCTTCTTCTTCATCTGCGTCTATCTGCACATGTTCCGCGGGCTACTGTACGGCTCCTACCGCAAGCCGCGTGAACTCCTGTGGATTTTCGGCATGCTGATCTTTCTGTGCCTGATGGCCGAGGCGTTCTTCGGCTACCTGCTTCCCTGGGGGCAGATGTCCTACTGGGGCGCGCAGGTGATCGTCAACCTGTTCGGAGCGATTCCCTTCATCGGGCCGGATCTCGCGATCTGGATCCGCGGCGACTTCGTGGTCTCGGACGCAACGCTGAACCGCTTCTTCGCCTTCCACGTGATTGCCGTACCGCTGGTGCTCCTCGCGCTCGTCGGAGCCCACCTGCTGGCGCTGCACGAGGTCGGCTCGAACAACCCCGATGGGGTCGAAATCAAGAATGCGAAGGACCCCAAGACCGGAAAGCCGCTCGACGGTATTCCGATGCATCCCTATTACACGGTGAAGGACCTCTTCGGCGTTGCGGTATTCCTCATCGTCTTCTCGATCGTGGTGTTCTTCGTTCCAGAGGGAGGCGGATACTTCCTCGAGGCGAACAACTTCATCGCGGCCGATCCGCTCAAGACCCCCTTGCACATCGCGCCGGTGTGGTACTTCACGCCGTACTATTCGATCCTGCGCGCGACCACGGACGAGTTCGTGCGGTGGGTGCTCACGCCCGGCGTCGTTGCCTTCGCCGCGCTCGTCATCTGGAGCGTCCGGAACAGCGCAGTCCGGATCACCGTCGGCGTGGCCGCGATCGTATTGCTCGCGGGATTCTTCACGCTCGACGCGAAGGTCTGGGGCGTCGTGCTCATGGGCGTCTCGGTCATGATCTTCTTTTTCATGCCCTGGCTGGATCGCAGCCCGGTGAAGTCGATTCGCTACAAGGGGCCGCTCACCAAGGCGGCGATCGCTCTTTTCGTCGTGGCGTTCTTCGTCCTCGGATACGTCGGAACCCTGGCCGTTACCGGCGGGCGCACGGTCGCCGCGCAGATCGGGACCGCCGTGTACTTCCTGTTCTTCTTCCTCATGCCCTGGTATTCGAAGATGGAGAAATGCAAGCCCGAGCCCCAGAGAGTGACCGGAAAATGAAAGCCCTCGTCCTCCTTATTGCGCTCGCGGCGCCGGTCGCTTTCGCTGCTGAAGAGTCGGTCAGGCTCGACGCTGCGCCGATCGACCCGCGAGACGTCGCCAGCCTGCAAGCGGGCGCCCGAACCTTCGTCAACTACTGCCTGAACTGCCATTCGGCGAGCATGATGCGCTACCACAAGCTGCTCGAGATCGGTCTCAGCGAGCAGCAGATCAAGGACAACCTGCTGTTTACCGCCGACAAGATTGGCGAGTTGATGAACGTTGCGATGACCCGCAAGGACGCCAAGGACTGGCTCGGCACCGTTCCCCCGGATCTCTCGGTGATCGCGCGCGCCCGGGGCGCGGACTGGCTGTATACGTACCTGCGCAGTTTCTACCGCGACCGGGAGTCTGCGACCGGCTGGAACAACATGGTGTACGAGCGGGTCGCCATGCCGCACGTCCTCTGGATGCTATCGGGCCAGCAGGTACAGGTGGAGCGCAAGTTCAAGAACATGGAACAGGCCGAGGCGATCGCCAGGCAGCAGAAGAGCGCCTGGAAAATCGACGAGCTAACCCCGGAGCAGGCCGGCAAGGACGGGGAGCGATTCATCCTGAAGACGATCAGAACCGAGACCCCGGGATCGCTGTCGCAGCTCGAATACGACATCGTGGTCCGCGACCTGGTCAACTTCATGACCTGGATGTCCGAGCCGAACCAGCTGGAGCGCAAGCAGTACGGCTACGTCGTGATGCTCGTGCTGCTGGTGCTGCTCGTGTTCGCGTATCTCCTCTACAAGGAATTCTGGAAGGACGTCCACTAAAAGGGTATCCGTCCACGGGGCGCGGGCGCCGGGCGTCCGCGCCTTTTTCATCTGCGATCCCCCGAACAGGTAAGCCAACATGATGAACCTATATTCAGGAACCACCGACCCGTTCTCGCAGCGCTGCCGCATCGTGCTGTACGAGAAGGGCATGGATTTTCAGATCATCGATGTCGACATGTACAACAAGCCCGAAGACATCGCGGTGATGAATCCCTACAACAGGCTCCCGGTGCTCGTGGAGCGCGATCTGATCCTCTACGAGGCGAACATCATCAACGAGTACATCGACGAGCGATTTCCGCACCCGCAGCTCATGCCCGCCGATCCGGTGATGCGCGCACGGGCGCGGCTGTTCCTGTTTCAGTTTGAAATGGAGCTTTTTTCCCACATCGATACTCTGGAGAACGGCAATCAAAAGCAGCAGGATCGGGCGCGCCAGCACGTCGCCGACCAGCTTACCCAGATGGCGCCGGTCTTCACCAAGCAGAAGTACATGCTGGGGGACGAGTTCTCCATGCTCGACGTCGCGATCAGCCCTCTGCTCTGGCGTCTCGACTACTACGGCCTGTCGCTTCCCAAGGCGGCGGCCCCCCTCATGAAATACGCCGAACGCCTGTTCTCCCGCCCGGCCTTCATCGAGGCGCTGACACCTTCGGAAAAAGTGATGCGCAAATGACCTCGGCGGGCGAGCCCGCGTCGACCAAGCCGTACCTGCTGCGAGCGGTGTACGAATGGTGCGTCGACAATGGCTACACGCCGCAGATCTCGGTCGTGGTCGATGCGCAGACCCGCGTGCCGATGGAACACGTGCGCGACGGCGAGATCATTCTCAACATCGGCCCGCTTGCGGCGAACCGGTTGAAGATGGGCAACGAGATCATCGAATGCTCTACGCGCTTTTCGGGAGTTGCGAAGAACCTCGTGATCCCGGTCGGCGCCGTCACGGCAATTTACGCCCGCGAAACCGGGCACGGCATGTCGTTTGAGGCCGAGAAGAAAGCGGCTGAATCGGATGCCGCGCACGAACAAGCTACAGGTCCCGGTCCGAAGGACCCTCCCAAGGCCGGCACCAAGCCGGCACTGAGGCGGATCAAGTAGGCTCGGCGGCGGCTGAGCCCGCACGTCGCCGTATAATAGACGGGGCGCCGGGCTAGCTCAGTTGGTAGAGCAGCGCATTTGTAATGCGACGGTCGGGGGTTCGAATCCTCTGCCCGGCACCACCCTTCGCCTCGCGAGGTGAGCGGGCAGCCGGCGCTACCTCTTCTTGGGCTCCTGCAGGTCGCGCACCTCGGTGTTCATCTTTACGTCCTTGCGGCGGCGCTTGACGAGGAGCTTTCCGGTCTCGAAGTAATCGCCTTTCACGGCGAGCTCGGCGGCCTGCTCCAGCTCGTCAGACCACTCGCCGAGCGAGTAGCCGAACCAGGGCGACTCGGGCTTGAGCTTCGGCAGTCCCAGTTCCTCCCAGATGACCTTGGCGCGCTCCATGTACTCGCGCTTCGGAAGCGAGATCGGCGGGAAGTCCTCTTTCATCGTCGCGTCGATCAGAACCGACGCGTCCTCGCCGCCGTTGCGCTTGCTCCTCGGGCCGTGCCCCTGGTCGCGGTGGTGCAGCAGCTGGAGATCGAGGGCCGGGTTCGCGCGGTACGACATCGCCCAGAGCAGCGCGTCGGCGTTGTCCGGGTCGATGTCCTCGTTCACCGCGACCACGTACTTCCCGGCGGCGCGGTTCCAGGCGGCGGCGCCGTAGAGCGCCCGCCAGATTTCGGTAGGCGACGTCTTGCGCTCCATGATGAGCACCACGACTTTGCGCAGGTTGGTAAGGGGCTCGTGCATCGAAACGCGCTTTACGCCTTGAATGCCGAGGGTGTTGCGCAGGTAGTGGGTGAACAGCGGCTCGAGCGCAACGCGCTTGATGAGGCTCGACTCGCTGGGGGTCACCTGCGAGATGATGGAGGTGAGGATCGCATTCTTCCGCCGTGTGATGCAGGTCACCTCCATGTACGCGTTGTATTCCTGCAGGTTCACGTGGCCGTGCGATTCTCCGAAGGGCGCCTCCGGCTCGAGATACTCGGTATCGATGTAGCCTTCGACCACGATTTCGGCTTCCGCAGGCACCAGCAGGTCGACCGTCTTCGCCTTCACGACGTTGATCGGCGAGCCGACCAGACCGCCCGCGACGTGCAGCTCGTCGAGCGATTCGGGCACCTTCTGCGCCGAGGTAAAGGCGACGCAGGGTGGCGCGCCAAGGATGACCGCCGCCGGCAGCTTCTTCCCGAGGGCTTTCATCTTCTCCCAGTGCGTGTAGATCCCCGGCCGCAACTCAAGAGAAGGGTTCATGCCCAGACGCCGCTGCGCCTTGACCTGTCCCCGGTAAATGCCCATGTTCTGGACGCCGGTGTCGGGGTCCTTGGTGATGTACTGCGAGAGCGTCGTGAAAGGCGCGATGTCCCAGCCTGGCGTCGATATCGGAATCGGCAGCGCATCCAGGCCTTTCCCGGGCTTGTCGAGTTCGTCGCCTTCAATGACGATCTCGTGGCACGGCGCCGTGTCCACGATCCGCGGCGCGATCGGGTTTGCCACCGCCCGGGTCCAGGTCTCGTTGATCTTGTCGAGCGCGCAGCCCATGCCGATGCGATAGATCTCGCGGCTTGCTGCGAGAGCCCCCACGACGACCGGGATGTCGTACTTGCGTTTCTTGCTGTCGACAACGCGCTTGAAAAGAAAGGCCTTTCGATCCGGCTCCTCGATGCCGCCGCGGAACTGCCAGCGCACCAGGGGGTGCATCTCGGTGTCCTTGTTGATCGGCCGGTCCACCGTGACGAGCAGCCCGGCGCGCTCGAGGGCTTCGAGGTGCTCGTGGAGATCCGGATAAGCGCGCGACGGCTCGCCGGCCGCCTTGCGGGCCTTCGTCGCGGGCTTGGGTTTGGATTTTTTTGCCATGGTCCTTGCTTTCAGGGCTCGGAGTATATCAACGCGCAGACGGAAACATCGCGACGCCGAGCCGTTCCGCCAGAGACTGAAGCTCCTGGTGCACGCTGGCCGGGAGGGGGATGCCTTCACGCGTGCGCTGCTCCAGCGTTCGCCGGCCGCGCTCGCCGGGCATGAGGATCTCCTGCGCATTCTCGGCGAGGGGAAGGGCTTTCAGCGCTTTCACCAGGCGGTCGACTTCGCGCTTGAAAGCATCAGGATCGCCGAATTGCGCAAGGTCGATCGCCATGACGAAGCCGTTCTGGCGGTGCCGGCTTCCTTCCGGCGTACCCTCTAGCGACTCGGCGAGCAGCGGGTTGGACGCGATGAGGCTGGCGAGGCACTCGACCATGAAGGACAGTCCCGACCCTTTGGCGCCCGCCATGGGAAGCGGAGTCTGGGCAGCTTGAGGATCGGTTGTCGGCCTGCCCTCTCCGTCGAGAGCCCACCCCTCGGGGATCGGCGTGCCGGTCTTTTTTGCCTGGTTCAACTTGCCCATCGAAACGACGCTGGTCGCCATGTCGAGCACCACGGGCTCGCCTCCCGGAACGGCAATGGAGATGGGACTGGTCGACACGCCCGCGGCGCGCGAGCCGTGATAAATGACATTGGGCCACGACCCGGCGAGGGCAATCCCCGCCATCCCTTCGCGGGCGATCGCCAGGGTGTAGTAACCCAGGGCGGCGGTGTGCGTCGTCGCCCGCGCGAGAGCGAGCCCGATGCCGGCGTCCCGCGCCTTGCGCATGGCCTCTGCGGAAGCGCGGGTCATCGCGACGGGGCCGGCCGCGCGATCGGCCTCGATCAGCACCGAAGCCCGGGTTTCCGTGCGGATCCGCATTGCGGGTCTGGGGTTCATATCGCCGCATTCGATCAGGTCGACGTAGCGCGGGACCCGCATCACGCCGTGCGTGTCCACTCCGCGCAGGTTGGCCCAGGCCAGAACTTGGGAAACGACCGCCGCGTCGGCCTGAGGCAGGCCGGCCCGGGCGAAGATATCGGTCGCGAAACGCGTGAGCGCGTCTGCGGACACGGTCACCGCCGCGCGTCCGGCGCGAGACGAGGGCGCGCTCATGGAGGGCATCAACCTTTCGGGGGGAAGTGTTTGTCGAGCCAGTTGTGAACCAGATTCAGCACCAGCGTGTTGCCTTCGGAAAACATGAAATGATCGACGTCCGCAATCAAGTGGAGGTCGGTGGGTTTTCCGGCGCGCGCGAACAATTCGACGGATTGCTCGGTCGGGGTGACGGAATCGCTCGCCGAATGCAGCAACAGGAGCGGACGCGGCGCGATTCTGCCGACGACCTCGTTCGCATTGAATGTATACATGCTTTCGACGACCTCGAACGGAAACTCCATGATCGAGCCCGGCGCCAGGTTGCCGCGCAGGCGCGGCGGGATGGGAACGATGTCATAGCGCCGCACCATCATCGGCTTGCCCGAGCGCCGGCGGCGCCTTCCCTCCTTCATCATCGCGCCGAACTTCGCCCAGGCTCGGGGCGAGGCGTGCTGCCTGCGGAATTTCTTCGCTCCATCGCCCCAGCCCCCCGAGGATATGCAGGCGGCGACCCGGCGGTCGACGCCTGCGGCGTAGACGGCGACGGCGGCGCCGAAGCTCTGCCCGACGACGCCGATGCGCTGCGGATCGATGTCGGCGCGGCCTGCGAGAAAAGACAAGGCGTTTCGCGTGTCCTTGACCTGCTCCTTGCAGATGACGCGCCCGCGCTCGCCTTCACTCTCGCCGCAGCCGCGGAAGTCGAAGCGCAGGGCCGCGTAGCCCAAGCCGGTGAGCATTCCGGCCACGGCCTTCCCGCCGCCGCCGTCCTTGTTGCTGCCGAACCCGTGCAGGACCAGAAAGGCGGCGTGCCGCTCAGAGCGCGCTTCCGGCAGATGAAGAACGCCGGAAAGCCTGAGTCCGTCGGACGTGAAGCTGACACGTTCTTCCATTTCCGATTCTCCCGAGGATGCGGTACGAATTATAGGTGCGCCGCTGTCCAGCGCGGTAAAATCCGCAAGAAAAGGGGCCGCATGAGTCAGCACGCGCATCACGCCATCGACGTCCACTCGCACTATTTCCCGCAGAGCTTCCTCGATCTCATCGAGAAACACGGTCCCGGCCACGGTTTCGAGTACAAGATCGTCGAAGGCAAAGGCCCGCAGTTCAGGCACGGACATCTGATGACCGGGCCCGTCGGCCCGAAGTTCGTCGATCTGCACACCAGGCTGCAGACAATGGACGAGCAGGGCGTGGAAGTTCACGCGCTCTCGCTGTCGCAGCCGATGGTGTATTGGGCGAAAGGGGACCTGGCGCAGCGCCTGAGCGAAACGTACAACGACGCGCTCGCGCGGGCGCACGAGCGGCATCCCAGGCGCCTCGTCGGCCTTGCGACGCTGCCGATGCACGAACCTGCGCTGGCCCTGAAGGAGGTGGAGCGCGCGGCTAAGCTGCCCGGCGTACGCGGCTTCTACGTGGCCACCCAGGTCCTCGGGAAAGACCTCTCGGATGCGGCGTTTTTCCCCGTCTTCGAACACATCGAGGCGAGCGGCCTTCCGCTTTTCCTGCATCCGGTGGAGGTGATCGGCCACCAGCGCCTGAGCGCCTATTACCTCACCAACCTGCTCGGCAACCCCTTCGAGTCGGCAATCGCTGCCGCGCACCTGATATTCGGCGGCGTCCTCGACCGCCTGCCCAAGCTCGTGGTGTGCCTGCCCCACTCCGGTGGCGCATTCCCCTGGCTGGTAGGCCGGCTGAGCCGGGGGTGGGAGAAGCGCGCCGACCTGAAGCACATCAAGCAGGCGCCCGTCGACTACCTGCGCCGCTTCTACTATGACACCGTCGGTTACTCGGACCACGTCCTCCAGTACCTCGTCGACGTGATCGGCGCCGACCGCGTTCTCATGGGCAGCGACTATTGCTTTCCCATCGCCTACGAGAAGCCTGTGGAGGTTGTGACCGCGCATCCGCGCCTGAACGAGGAGCAGAAGAGGAAGATCGTCGATGAGAACGCCCGCAGGCTCCTGAAGCTCTAGGCGGCGCGGGCGGATTCGGTTTCTGCGAGAATGGCAGGTGGCCCGGAATGGAAGCCCGGCCGCCCGCGTTTACACATCGGCCGCAGGACAGGCTTGCGGATCATCCGGCCCGAACGGGTCTTTCAAGGAGGCATCAAGACATGAAGAAATCAGGACTATTTCTGGCTGTGGGCGCGCTCTTGCTCGCAAGCGCGGCCGCCAGTGCGCAAACACCGATGCGCATACGAGGGACGATCACGAGCCTCGACGGGGACGTGCTGTCGGTCAAGACGCGCGACGGCAAGGATCTCAAGATCAATCTGGCGCCCAACTTCGCCGTGGCTGCCGCCAAGGCGGTCCCCTTGTCCGCCTTCGGGCCGGGGGCCTATGTTGGGTCGACCGCGAAGAAGAACGCGGCCGGCGTGCTGGTCGCGAGCGAAGTCCATAGGCTGCCGCCCACAGCAGCCGCGGGTCATACCCCCTGGGACACGTCGCCCGGAGACACGATGACCAACGCCAACGTTGGTGCGGTCGTGAAGGCGGCGGGTGGCAACGAGTTGACGCTCGAATACAAGGGTGGATCGCAGAAGATCCTGGTGCCCGACGGCACGCCCATCGTGGATTTCGTTTCCGGCGACAAGTCGCTCCTGGTTCCGGGTGCGACCGTATTCGCCGTTGCAGCCGTCGGCGCCGACGGCAAGATCACGGCTCCTCGCGTGGCCGTGAGCAAGGACGGCGTCAAACCTCCGCAATAGGGTGCCCGATCTGGGTAACCAACCCGCAGCGAGGCTCTCATGGAAAAGCATGCCGAGCTGCGGGCGGAGGAGCAGGCTCAAAACGTCCTGCTGGTCACCCTCGACCGCCCCGGGGTCGCCAACGCTTTCAACACCAGGGCCGCGCTCGAGCTGATTGAACTTTTCGAGCCCTTCCAGGCCGAAGAGCGCTACCGCTGCGTGATCATCACCGGAGCGGGCGATAAGGCCTTTTGCGCCGGCGCCGATCTGAAGGAGCGCAATTCGCTCAGCGACGAGCAGTGGCGCTCGCAGCATGAAACCTTCGAGCGCATGTTTTGCGCCGTGCGCGATTGTCCGATCCCGGTGATAGCGGCTGTCAACGGAGCCGCCTACGCGGGCGGACTGGAGCTCGTATTGCACTGCGATTTTGCCTACGCTTCGGTTACGGCGAAGTTTGCGCTCACCGAAGTCTCGTTGGGGATCATGCCGGGCGGCGGCGGAACGCAGACGCTGCCCCGTGTCGTCGGAGAGCGACGCGCGAAGGAACTGATCTTGGCGGCCCGGCCGTTCTCCGCGGAGGAAGCGCTCGCCTGGGGTGTAGTGAACAGGCTGTGCGAGCCGGGGAAGGTGGTGCAGGAAGCCCTGCGGGTTGCCGAGCGCATGGCTTCGCTCGCTCCGCTCGCGGTGCGGCAGGCGAAGCGCGCGATTCGCCAGGGTCTGCACAGGGACCTCGCTACGGCCATGCAGCTCGAGATCGAAGCCTACAGTCACCTCGTCGGAACCGACGATCGCAGAGAAGGCATGCGCGCGTTCAACGAGAAGCGTACGCCGAACTTCAAAGGCCGCTGAGCGGCTCGGAGGACATGTGAATATGCTTTCCCGAATGAGATGCCTTTCCTTGCTGGTGCTCGCCGGGTGCGCGGCGATGACAAGCGGTGAGCAACCGGACTACCACGCAATCGTGGCGAGCCCGGATCGCAGCGAAACCGACCGGCAGACCGACGTACGGCGCAAGCCCGAGTTGCTGCTCGCCTTTACGGGCGTCCGCCAAGGGATGAACGTACTCGACATGGGGGCGGGTGCGGGCTACTCGACCGAGCTCCTAGCCCGGGCCGTCGGTCCGCATGGAAGGGTCTATGCGCAGGAATCCCCGACGGCCTCCCCGCGCGCGCGGGAACGCTTCGACGAGCGCGCGAAAACTCCGCCGATGAGAAACGTGGTTCGCGTCCTGCGCGAGTACGACGACCCGGTGCCGCCCGCCGTGCGCGACCTCGACCTTGTCACCTTCTTCTTTGCCTATCACGACACCGCATTCATGGCGGTCGATCGGGCAAAGATGAACCGGGCCTTGTTCGATGCGCTCAAGCCGGGCGGTGTCCTCGTCGTGACCGACCACTCCGCGCAGCCCGGAGCCGGCACAAGTGTCGTGAAGACCCTGCACCGGATCGAGGAGTCCACGCTCCGCAGGGAAATCGAAGCCGCCGGATTCAAATTGCTCGTTGAGGCCGATTTTTTGCGCAATCGCGGTGATATGCGCGACGCGATCGTCTTCCGCCCTCAGACCCCGGTCGACGAATTCGCGCTGAAATTCGTGAAACCGGCGCAGAATCGAGCGGCCGAGGGCAGCTCGATGTAGCGGTCGCGCGGTGCGCTGACCTGGCGCGTCCAGCTCGTCGTTCGATCCCGACGCGCCATCTTCATTGCAAACAGCCGCTTAGTGGATTTGCCCCGTTGCCGCGTCGCCCGCGGGCGACGCGGCAATCCCGGCTTTCGGACATTCGTTCTGCAATCGAATGATTTTGAACGTGACTTCCGCGTGGCATGTACGTTGCTACGTACTGTGCGAATCGGATCGCGGGCCTTGTCCGCGAGTGATCGGTTACCGAAAGGACATAGGAGCGATTTGTGTTGGACAATTTCCGCAAGAGAGATATTCCGCAATCCCCGCGCGTGCAATCGCCGTATAGTCGCCTTCAGGATGCCCTGACCCCGGCCGGCGGGGACCCTGTGAAGCCCGATGCGTTCAGGACCGAGGTCCCCAAACCCATCCCGCCGACCCAGCGCGAGGAGGGCAAGCCGTCCCGATCCGACGGTGCGACCACCAGCAAACTGATCGTGGGTCCCGACATCCAGCTCAAGGGCGCCGAAATCACCGACTGCGATACTCTGATCGTCGAAGGGCGGGTCGAGGCTTCGATGGACAGCCGCGTCATCCAGATCTCCGAGCGCGGCGTTTTCGCCGGCAAGGCAGGGATAGACCTCGCCGAGATCCGCGGATGCTTCGAAGGCGAGCTGACCGCGCGGCAGCAGTTACTGGTCTGCGCGACCGGAAAGGTGTCGGGCAAGATCCGTTACGGGAAGCTCGCGGTCGAAGAAGGCGGCGAGATCTCCGGCGATGTCGCGGCGCTGCCCGAAGCCCCGGGAAAGAGCAACGCGCGGCCTGACTCGGGACGTCCCGCCGCCGCGGCCGCGCCGTTGCCAGCGCTCACTCGGCCAGCCGCTTAGGCCGGCTGACCCACGCGAAATAGGCGAGGAGAACCAGACTCGAGACGACCAGACTCGCGACTCCCGCGAGCCAGAATCCCGCGACACCCATGGGTGTCGCGAGTCCCACCATATCGCTGCCAGGCAGGCGAGTCAGGCCTAGCGCGTAGCCTCCACCGAGCCCGATTCCCCAGAGCGCGACCGTGTAGACCAGCATGGGCACGACTGCGATCTTGTAACCGCGCAGCGCGTTGACGATTACGACCTGCAGGGTGTCAAAGAACTCGTAGAAGGCGACGAAGACGAGTAGCTGCATGGCCAGTTTTTGTACTGCGGCATCTTTCGTGTAAGCCTGCACAATGCTGGGCGCTCCGAACAGGATCGCCGTTCCCAGGGACGCCGAGACCGCGACCATGACTACCATGCCTGCGAAGCCGGTCTGTCTCGCCTTGGCGGAGTCGCGCGCACCGACCGCCTGCGCGGTCAGCACGCCGGTGGCCGTCCCCACCGCGATGCCGAACATGTAGACAATCCCCACCATATTGGATGCGATCTGATGTCCGGCCGACGTCGCGGCACCCAGACGCGCGACGAAAAGCGCGATGAAGGTGAACGAAGTGACCTCGACGAAAGAAGTCAGTCCGATGGGCACGCCCAGCTTGAGGAGGGTCCCTATTGCGCGCGGGTCGGGCCAGGACCAGCGCGCAAACACGCCGAATGGCTTGTAGAAAGGCCGAGTGCCGCAGTAGATCCAGGCGATGAGACACATCATCCAGCTCGCTATGGCGGTTCCGACGGCACAGCCCGGGCCGCCGAGCTCGGGCGCGCCGAAGGCCCCATAGATGAACATCGCGTTAAGCGGGACTTTCAGTGCCAGATAGACCAGGTTGGTGAACATCACCGCGCGCGGCCGCGATACCGCCGTCGTGAGCGAAAAGAAAACGCGGAACAGGAGCATCGCTGGCGTCGCCCAGGCGATGCCGACGAGGTAGGCGCGGGCGCGGAGCGCGACCTCCGGTGGCGCGCCCAGCAACT
The DNA here is from genome assembly GCA_041499655.1 of Gammaproteobacteria bacterium. Taxonomy (GTDB): domain Bacteria; phylum Pseudomonadota; class Gammaproteobacteria; order Burkholderiales; family SG8-39; genus VBDM01. Next base: position 19,459 of record JBGQKQ010000008.1, on the reverse strand, counting down.
GCAGGAACGGATCGGGGAAGCCGAGGAGGAGCACGCCGATCACGGCGAGCGCGGCGGCCATCCAGGCCGTCTGCCGCGTCGCCTCGCCTATCTCGCTGTAGCGCCGGGCGCCGAAGAGCTGCGCGGCAACCGGCGACAGCGCTTGCAGCACGCCGAGCAGACCGATGAAGATGCTGAAGTAGACGCTCGCGCCGATACCGACCGCCGCGAGATCGACGGCACCGTAGCGCCCGGCCATCATGGTGTCGAGCACGCCGCTCGCGATTACCGCCAGCTGGGCGACCAGGACCGGCGAAGCTAGACGCACGATGGCCCTGGCGGTGTGCGGTGCGGCCGAAATCATGACTCCATCCCGTCGTGAAAACGCGACCGCGCGCTGACGCGGCACGAGTCCGTATCAGCGCGCGGGATTGCGGCGGCTCTGGGTCCGCCCGATTCGTCATTGTACGTGGGACTACGCCATGTCCAGTCGCTGTGAGAATATCCGCTTCTGTTTCAGGCGAGCGAGAAAGGACCTCCATGCGCGAAGAAACGACGATCGTCCATTCCGGACTTCACCCCGAACGGTATGAAGGCGCCGTGAATCCTCCGGTGTTCCATGTTTCGACCATCCTCTCGCAGACCGTGGATGAGTTCCGACGCAGGCGCAAAGACTGGCTGCTCGGGCAACCGGGGACTTACTACGGGCGCTTCGGCACTCCTACGACCGAAGCGCTTCAGGAGGCGATCGCGGCGCTCGAGGGCGGTCATCGCACGGTTCTCTACCCTTCCGGCTTGGCCGCTTGTGCGGGGGCCTTGCTCGCCTTTCTGTCCTCCGGCGACCATGTCCTCATAAGCGACAATGTTTACGGGCCCACGCGCAATTTCGCCACGGGATTCCTGGCACGCTTCGGGGTCAGCACGACTTTTTTTGACCCGCTGGCAGGGCCTTCGATCGAACCGCAGATACGGCCTGAAACCCGGGTGATCTATCTCGAATCGCCCGGCTCGCTCACTTTCGAAATCCAGGACACACCGGCGATCGCCGAAGTCGCACACCGTCGCGGGATCATCGTTATCGCGGATAATACTTGGGCGACGCCCCTGTATTTCAAGCCCTTCGCCCATGGCATCGACGTCTCGATTCAAGCGGCGACCAAATACATAGTCGGTCACTCCGACGCGATGCTCGGGGCGGTCACCTGCACCAAGAGCGCCTGGCCGAAACTGAAGGCCTCAACCTACGAGCTCGGGCAGACGGCGGGGCCGGACGATGTCTATCTCGGTCAGCGGGGTCTGCGCACCCTTGCCGTGCGGTTGAAACGACACTGGGAGGCGGGCCTCGCGCTCGCGGAATGGATCGCGCGCCAGCCCGAGGTGGACCGCGTGCTCCACCCGGCACTCCCCGGGGATCCGGGACACGCGATCTGGAAGCGCGATTTCACCGGAGCCTCGGGACTCTTCGGCGTCGTGCTCAGGGAGGGCATTACCGATCGCGCCCTGTGCGCTATGATCGACGGCCTCGAGCTCTACGGAATCGGCTCTTCCTGGGGCGGCTTCGAGAGCCTGATCGTGCCCTTTGATCCGAAGGAGATGCGCACCGCCACGCGCTGGCCGCACAAGGGGCCGTGCTTCAGGATCCACGCGGGTCTGGAAAACGTGGACGACCTGATCGCGGACCTCGATGCGGGGTTCAAACGGCTGCGGTCGGGTTGACGCACGGTCCGTCGGATGCCCGATCCACAGCCGCTCCGTGAAACAAGGCCGGCTCTACCGGGTTCTATGCTCGCAGCCCACCCGGCGTGCAGACGGAACTCATAGCGTATCCGCACAGTTGCCGCTCTGGCCAAACGGGCTAATATCACCCGGCGGGGCAACGTTAAGGTCGGAATAGTCGCTTGCTAAACCGACCAGAAAAAATGTAGACGTGGCGGGAGTAATAACAGTACCCGCAGTACTGGCCTCGAGCGTGACCTGGGTCCAGCTCGCGTAATTCTTTGGGTAGGTGATGGTGGCGGTGGCGATGCCGTTCGCGTCCGATATGCCGATGGGGTTCACGTCGGATACGCCGGGAGGTTCAAGCAAACCGTTTCCGTTGAGGTCTTCGCCCGGATCGAGAACCTGGTTGAAATTGGCGTCTTCGTTGGCACAGGTTGCGGTTACGACTTGGTTCCACAATTGAGGGGCGGGCGCCGGAGGGGGCAGAACATAGGCACCCTTCAGGTACTGGCCGGGGTTCAAGGCCATGCCGGGGCGCAAAGCAAATATCACCGTCGCCCCGCTAACCGCGCGTCCGTTGGTATCGGTGACTACAGCGACGTAGACCTTCTTGTAAAGGGGAGGAGCTGACTCGACCAGATTGTCGGTACCCAGACGTATCAGCACCGTCTCCCCGGTGGGGAGGACGCCACTGCCGACGGTGCCGCCTGAGTTGAACATGCTACCCGATGAACCCGTGTCACTCGACGTGCAGCCGGCCAGCGCCAGTGCGCCCGCGAATAGAAGTTCTGCAACGTTCGATCGGCCGAGTTTGTTCATGACGCCTCTCGCTAAATGCCGTTAGGGACTGAGGTCTCGGAGGGGTCTAGGGAGACGTTCCCCTAAACTCTTCTTCCTCCCTCAAATCGGAGGCAGTGTCAGTGAACTCTGCCACCGCCTCTTAACTGTCGGGCGTGAATTACGCAATTACCCCTTAGAGCCCAACGCGATAGATGATAATATTAATTCTGTAAATTTACTAGAGTCTATATATCATTGGTTATTAAAAGAAAAATGTCGTAAGTCCCATTCGAGGCTGGGGCGGGAGCCCGAGCCTGCCCCAACTGCGAGGACATGCCCGCATACCCCTCGGCCACCTATCGGGCGCCCAGTTCGGTGCGCAGGATTCTCGCGCCCTCCACCATGGCGCACATTTTCCCGAAGGCGACGTCGCGCGGCAGGTATTTCATCCCACAATCCGGCGCGACGACGACGTCCTCCGCTGCGACGTGAGGCAGGGCGCGGCGGATGCGCGTCGCGACTTTCTCGGGGGTTTCGACCGTCATATCGTTCAGGTCGATGACCCCCAGGATGATTTTCTTTCCGGGAAGGGACTTGAGCACGGAGCAGTCGAGATTGGACTGCGCCGTTTCGATCGACACTTGTCTGCAGGAGCAGCCTGCGAGCTCGGCGAGGAACGAATAGCCGGACGGCCGTGCGTGGATCACGGCGGCGTAGCCGAAGCAGATGTGCACCGCGGTCGTACCCGTCACGCCTTCGAGCGCGTGGTTGAGCGCTTTCAGGCCGTACAACCTGGCCTTTTCCGGGCGCGCCTGCATGTAAGGTTCGTCGATCTGCACTACGTCGGCGCCGGCGGCGAAGAGGTCGCGAATCTCCTCGTTCACCGCGACCGCGTAGTCCATCGCGGCTTCCTCGTCCGACTTGTAGAAATCGTTCTGCGCCTGCTGCGACATGGTGAACGGGCCGGGGACCGTCATCTTGATTTTCCGGTCCGTGTGCGCACGCAGGAATCGGAGGTCGTCGACTTCGACGGCGTGCCGGCGGCGGATCTTTCCGACGATGCGCGGCACGGGATTGGGATGGCCCGAGCGGTCGAGCGCTGTCCCCGGGTTGTCGACGTCCACGCCCTCGAGCGCGGTGGCGAAACGGTTGGAGTAGCTCTCGCGCCGAATCTCGCCGTCAGTGATGATGTCCAGGCCGGCTGCCTCCTGCGCGCGTATCGCAAGCCGCGTGGCGTCTTCCTGGGCCTCGTTGAGGAACGCCTCGGGAATCCGCCACAGCTCCTTCGCGCGAACGCGCGGAGGAAAGCGCCCCGCGAGCTTCTTCTTGTCGATCAGCCAGTCGGGCTGCGGATAGCTGCCGACCAGAGTCGTGGGGAACAGCACGAGGCGGCTAGGCCTTCAGGCCCTGGAAAAGTTTCTCTCGCCCCAGCTTGATGCCGGGCTTGCCTTCGTACAAGTAGATGTCGGCCGTGGCAAAGGTGTCCGGGAAGCTCTCCGGGATGAAAGAGCCCGTACCTACCACGTCGAGGGGCGCACGGGCGTTCGCGAACATCTTGCATTTGAACAGATTGAAACCTGAGGACCCGACAATTTTCGCGGCGTTGAAGCCCTGCGCATCCAGGGTCTGCCGCAGCTGGATCACGGACGCGACTGATACGCCGGTGCCGAACAGCACCTTGCGCACGCGGTCCTTGACGATGTTGAGGCTGTCCGCGTCGAACGCTTCTTCGCCCATGATATAGCGCACCGCCTCGAACTCGTTGGGTACGTGCAGCCAGTTCACGACGATATCGACCGATTTCTCGTAGTCGAGCCCTTCAGCGTAGCGCTCGCCGTGAGTATCGATCCGAAGCGCGAGCGCGCGCGAACCCGTCTCGTCCCGCGGCAGGTATTCGTTGTACCACCAGCGGCAGACTTCGAGCGCATCGGAATATTCCCTTCCGAAATAATCGATCAGCACGGTGAGATTGTCCTGGGGATGTGTCTCGACATACATCTGTGCGGCGCGCAGAGTCGAGCCTGCGTAGCCGATGATTCCGTGCGGCATCGTTCCGATTCCGCTCGCCTGCCCGTAGAAATGGGCGGTGAGATCTTGCGACGAACCGATGAAGCCGAGCGCGCCGCCCAGCTTCGCCATGCGGCTTCCCACCGAAGCGCCGTAGGCGGCGAGCAGCGACAAGTCGTCGCCGGTTGAGTGACGGGCGTGCATGTCGATGAATGCGACCTTCTTGAGATTCATCGCCATCTTGTAGGCGTTGTAGGCCGACACGCAGGCCACGCCGACGCGCTGGAGAATGAGCGTCTCGAGTTCCACCAGGGCGGCGAACGAGCCGGTGTAGGTGAAGATCGCCTTCTGATCGGGAACGAAGGCCCCCTCCTCGTAAAGGCGGGTGATCCTGAGCGGCTCGGCTTTGGAGGAGTAGTAGGCGCGCAGGACATCGATCGCGGGATTGACCGCGCAGATCACGCCGCGCCGCAGGAACACGCCGTAGGTGACGGTGCGGTCTCCGAATTTCTCGACGATGCTCCGCGACTTGGTGAAGTACTTGTCGGTGCGGCGCTTGAGGTACTCGAGCTTTTCGGCCGGCAGCGATTCGACGGGCTTGTTCATAGTGGAAACTCCGGCGGGCCTTGCCCGCTCGCAGGGAAGACTCGGATTCTAGCCAAGCGCACCGGTGCATGCTAGCCTGAGCGCCGTGCGTGGGACTCTCTCCATCGTGGTCAGTATCCTGGCCGCAATCGACCTGTCGGGCTGCGCGATCAGAATTTCCTCGAACACCGCGGGCGGTACGGCGGCCGCCAGCGCGAGCGTTTCGAGCGTGTCTCCGGTCGCAACGGCCGTCATCCTCGGCGTCATGGCGGCGGATGCCGTGCACTACTACAGCATGGGCCCGGAGGACAAGTCGCCCATGTACCGGGCGCCCGAGCCCGACCCGGCGCGCGCGATCAACGCCCAGGATTGCACCAAGCCGGTCGACTACAGTGCCGGCAACTTGCTTTGCCGCTAACGGGAAGGCCATCCCATGATTCATTTCGTTGTGCATGACGAGGGCGATTCGGTGGGCGTCGTCGTTGTCGAAGGCGTGAAGGCCAGCCAGGAGCTGACCGGGTGGATCATGGATCAGGACCGCGAGATCAGGGTTCGCGCGCAGAGCGAGATTCCGATCGGCCACAAGCTCGCCATTCGCGCGCTCGCTGCGAACGACACCGTGATCAAGTACGGGGTCGACATCGGACGCGCGGTGGCGCCGATCAAGGTGGGGGAGCACGCCCACGTGCACAACATCAAGACCAAGCGCTGGTGAGTACATGGCAATCGACCTGAAGAACGCCACTTTCCACGGCTACCGGCGCGAGAACGGCCGCGTCGGCGTGCGCAATCACGTCATCATCCTGCCGGTGGACGATCTTTCGAACGCTGCTTGCGAGGCGGTTGCGAATAACATCAAGGGCTCGCTCGCGATCCCTCACCCGTACGGGCGGCTGCAATTCGGCGCGGATCTGGAATTGCATTTCCGCACGCTGATCGGTACCGGGGCAAACCCCAACGTTGCCGCCGCCGTGGTGATCGGCATCGAGGACGGCTGGGCGAAGCACGTGTCAGACGGCATCGCGAAAACCGGAAAGCCCGTTTCCTTCTTTGGCATCGAGGGCCACGGCGACTTGGAGACCATACGACGCGCGTCACACCAGGCGAAGGAATACATGCACTGGGCCTCGGAATTGCGTCGCGAACAACGACCGCTCAAGGACTTGTGGGTGTCCACCAAGTGCGGCGAATCGGACACGACCTCGGGAATCGGTTCGAATCCCTGTGTCGGCAATGCCTTCGACAAGCTCTATCCTCATGGCGCGACGCTGGTATTCGGCGAAACGACCGAGTTGACCGGCGGGGAGCAATTGGTGGCCGCACGCTGCCGCACTCCCCAGGTGCGCGAGCGCTTCATCGCCATGTTCAACCGCTACCAGGAGGTGGTGAACCGCCATAAGACCAGCGACCTCATGGATTCGCAGCCGACCAAGGGCAACATCGCCGGCGGGCTCACTACCATCGAGGAAAAGGCGCTCGGCAACATCCAGAAGATCGGCAAGAAGTGCATGGTGGACGGCGTGCTCGACAAGGCCGAGGTCCCGAGCGGCCCGGGCCTGTGGTTCATGGATTCCTCGTCGGCCGCAGCCGAGATGGTGACGCTGTGCGCGGCGAGCGGTTACGTGGTTCACTTTTTCCCAACCGGCCAGTGCAACGTCATCGGCAACCCGATCCTGCCGGTGATCAAGGTCTGCGCCAATCCGCGCACCGTGCGCCTCATGGCCGAGCACCTCGACGTCGATGTGTCGGGAATCACGCGCAGAGAGATCAACATGGACCAGGCGGGCGACAAGCTGCTGGAGATGATGTTGCGCACCGCCAACGGCAGACTCACCGCCGCGGAAGCGCTCGGCCACCGGGAGTTCGTGCTCACGCGCCTCTACGAAAGCGCCTGATGCGGCGGGGATTGCTGCTCCTCGCGTTTCTCGCCGCGCCGGTGTTGGCAGCGGAAGTCGCCGGAATCAAGATCGACGACCGCATCAAGCTGGAATCGGGCGAGCTGGTGCTGAACGGCGCGGGGCTTCGCACCAAGGCTTTCTTCAAGGTCTACGTCGCGGGGCTCTATCTCGCCGAGAAGAAGGCAAGCACCGGCGAGGTGCTGGCTCTGCCGGGCGCAAAGCGCGTTTCCCTGCGCCTGATGCGCGACCTCAGCGCGAAGCAACTGACCGACGCGCTCGACGAGGGCATGCGCGACAATACGCCTGCCGCCGAGCAGGAATCCCTGAAGACACGCCTGGCCGAGCTCGCCGCCACCATGAACGCGCTGCAGTCCGCGAAGGAGGGCGATGTCATCGCGCTCGACTGGGTGCCAGGATTCGGGACTCGCGTTGTGCTGAACGGCGAACCCAGGGGAAAGGCTATCACTGGCGAGGATTTCTACCGCGCGCTGCTCAGGATCTGGCTCGGCGACAACCCGGTGTCGGGCAGCCTGAAAAAAGCGCTGCTCGGACAGGGAGAGTGAAATGTTCATCGGCCACTTTGCGGCAGCATTCGCGGCGAAGAAAGTCGCGCCCAAGGTGTCGCTCGGGACGCTGGTGCTGGCCGCCGCGTTTCTCGATGTCGTCTGGCCGGTCCTCGTGCTGCTCGGGGTCGAGCGCTTTCGCATCGTACCGGGCTTCACCGCGAACAATCCTTTCGATTTCGTGTACTACCCCTGGTCGCACAGCCTGGTGATGAGCATCGTGTGGTCCCTGCTCGTTGCGCTCGGCTATTTCGGCTTGAGTCGCGATCGCGCCGGTGCCGTGTGGGTGGGAATCCTGGTGGCGAGCCACTGGGTGCTCGACTTCGTCAGCCATCGCCCCGACATGCCGCTCTATCCCGGAGGCGGCGAAAAGCTGGGGCTGAATTTGTGGCAGTCCATACCCGGGACCTTCGCGGTCGAGGGACTGATGTTCGCGGCCGGGATCGCGCTCTACGTCCGGGCGACGAAGAGCAAGGACCGCGTCGGGACGATCGCATGGTGGGCAATGGTGGGCGTCTTGCTCGCGCTCTATATTCCCGGGCCCTGGTCTTCGCCGCCTCCCAGCGAAAATGCCGTGGCGATCCTCGGGATCATCGCCCTGGCTATCTTCGGGCCGCTGGCCTACTGGATCGATCGGCACCGCGAGGTCGTGGCCTGATGGCCCCGGTCCGATATCTCGCCGGCCTGAATGCGGCGCGCACCATCCTGTGGTGCTACCTGATCTGGTACCTCACCGCGGTCGTCCTGTACTTCGATCCGAGCCCGTCGCTGTGGCTTACTTCGATCGGGATTTCCGCGATCATGGGCTATGCACTATGGCTATCTGCGGTGAATTCGCCGACAGGTCGCATCAAGATCGGGCGCTGGCAGCTGTTTCGGCTCTATATGGCGCCGTTTGCGGTCTCGAGCTTTGCCGCGCTGGTGAAGGGCAAGGGCTTCATCCTGGTGGTGTTCCCGACGCCGAAGGAGAACGCGATCGCGCTCGGCAGCTGCGCACTCTTTACGACCGCGGCGCAGATCGCGCGGCGCATTACCTCGCCGCCGCGATCCTGACCGAGCGGTAGCGCAAAGGCGGCGGCTCGCCGGCAAGGGCCTCGCCGCGCGCGGTTTCGATGAGCGTGTGCGTGGGCGCCAGCATGCAGGTCGGATCGGTGGCCGCCGCGTCGCCCGTCAGGTGGTAGGCCTGGCAGCGGCAACCGCCGAAGTCGACGCCGCGCTTGTCGCAGCTGCGGCAGGGTTCGGGCATCCACGCCTCGCCGCGAAACGCGTTGAATCCCGGCGATTCGGACCAGATCGTACCCAGACTGTGCTCGCGTACGTTGTCGAATTTCAATCCAGGCAGGGTGTGAGCCGCGTGGCAGGGCAGGACGAGGCCCTCCGGGCTGACGACGATGAAGCGCCGCCCCCAGCCGTCCATGCAACTTTTCGGATAATCGGTGTAATAGTCGGGCGTGACGAACAGCACTTCCATGCTGCCGCGCAAGCGCTTTCTCGCTTCTGCGGCGACCGCACGCGCGCGCTCAAGCTGGTCGCGCGTCGGCAAGAGTGCGCGCCGGTTGATGAGCGCCCAGCCTAGGTATTGCGTGTTCGCGAGTTCGAGGCGGTCGGCTTTCAGTCTCTCCGCCAGTGCGATGGTCTCTGCGACATGATCGAGGTTGTCGCGATGGAGCACGACGTTGAGTGTGAGCGGCATGCCGAGGTCTTTCACCCAGCCGCAGACCTCGAGCTTTTTTTCGAAGGAGCTCAAGCCTGCAATCCGGTCCGAGGCCTTGGCGTCCACGTCCTGGACCGAGACCTGAACGTTGTCCAGGCCGGCGGCGCGGAACTTCTCTAGGCGGGCGCGGGAAAGCGGGATTCCGCTCGTGATCAGGTTCGTGTAAAGGTCGAGCTTTCTTGCGCCCGCGATCAGCGCCTCCAGATCGCGGCGCAGGATCGGCTCGCCCCCGGTCAGATTGAGACCGACCACGCCCAGGTCTTCAGCTTCGCGGAACACGCGCAGCCAGGTCTCGGTATCCAGCTCGTTCTTGCGCTTCGCCCAGTCGATCGGATTCGAGCAGTAGCTGCAGCGCAGCGGGCAGCGGTAGGTAAGCTCTGCGACCAGGGTGTAGGGTCGGGGCTCGTCGCTCAATTTGCCTCCTGCAGCAGGCCGCGCTCGGCCAGTGCCGAGAGAAACTTCATCACCTCGCTCTCGATCGCGGTCGTGTCCTTGCCGTACCGGGAAGCGAGCTGCGCGACGATGACGGCGACGGAGTGCTCGCCCGTGCAGAGCTTCGCAATTTCGGCGGCGGTCGGGTTCAGCACGAGGCCTTTTTCCGGATAGAGCAGCATGGTGCGGCCGGTCTTGCGATCGTAGCGCAGCCGCACCTTGGAGGCGATGCACGGCCGGGACTCCGCGGACATCATCGCGGGCCGTCCCTGCCCCACGCGGGGTCGATATACGCCGCGTACACGCAGTCGAGGAGCTGCCACAGGATCTCGGTCTTGCGGATCAGCGCTGCGACGCAGCGCTCCTGCAGTTCGTAAGTGGTCGCGTGCTGCGCGACGAATTCGATGGCCTCGGCCGAATCGCGCCGCGCGCGCGTGACCCGTCCGCGAAAGTACGCGAGCATCTCGGGGCTGACCCAGGGATAGTGCTTCTCCCAGGCGAGCACGCGCCTGGTCATGATGTCGGGCGCGAAGAATTCCGTGAGCGAGGATGCCACAGCCTCGAGCAAGCTGCGGCTACGCACCAGCTCCACGTAGGCGTCGCAGGCGAAGCGCACGCCCGGAAGCACCGAGCGACAGCTCGCGACCTCCTCGCGATCGAGGCCGACGCCCACCGCGAGCCGCAGCCACAGCGCGAGCCCGCCTTCGCCTTCCGCGTCGCCGTCGTGCTCGTGTATGCGCCGGATCCACATGCGGCGAAACGCCGGATCCTCCGACTTGGAGACGATGATCGCGTCCTTGACCGGAATGCGCGTCTGATAGTAGTAGCGGTTGAGCACCCACTGCTGGAGCTGCTCGCGGGTGAGCTTTCCTTCATGCATCAGCACGTGGTAGTGGTGGCGGTCGTGATAGCGCCCCTCGCCCTCGCGCCGCAGCCATTCGGCGAATTCCTCACGCGGCAGCGGTGCGCGCTCGGGGGCGTTCACAGGTTCACCTCCATGCCGTCGTAGGCGATTTCCCACCCACCCGCCTCGACTTGCCTGCGCTCGGCCGAACGCGGACGCAGCAGAGGATTGGTGTTGTTGATGTGAATATAGATCTTTTTCGGCACGCGCACCCCGGCGAACGCCTGCAGGCTGCCACCTTCGCCACCGACCGGCAAATGCGCCATCTCTTCGGCGCGCTTGTCGCCCAGGCCGAGGGAGATCAGCTCGTCGCCCGCCCAGAACGTTCCATCGAAGAACACGCAATCGGCGCGCTCGAATGTTGCTCTCATGGCCGGGGTAACGGCAGCGGCTGCGGAGAAGTAGGCGAGGCGTTTGCCGGTGCGGCGCTCATGGATCACGACGCCGATGTTCTCACCCGGATCGGGCGGGGCGTTCCCTTCGAGATGAACCGGCGGTTTTCCGGGCGCGGCAATCGCCTCCACGGTGAGGCCGCTCGCCTGGCCGTCGAGACCGCTCAGCTCCGTTTCCTCGTCCGCCGCGAGCGTCCGCCAGGTGACCTGTCCAGGGAAGCGCTGAAGGGTACGGTAGAGCACGTTCCCCTCGGTGAAGCCGCGATGCACGCGCTCGGTCGCGTAGATCACCAGGGGATGGGATTCGCGCAGCGAAAGCAGGCCGAGGCAGTGATCGAGATCACCGTTGGTGAGCAGGATCGCGGCGATCGGCGAATGGCGCGGCTCGCGCGGGTGCAGGGCAGGGCAGTTTTCGATCTGGGAACGGATTTCCGGCGAGGCGTTCAGGAGAAACCAGCGCTCGCCGTCGGCGCTGACCGCGACACACTCCTGCGTCAGGGGCTTCGCGGCCAAGACACCGGATCGGATGTCACGGCAATTCGGGCAGCCGCAATTCCACTGAGGAAATCCGCCGCCCGCGGCGGCTCCCAGCACCTTGATGCGCATGTTGGAAGCGCAGACAAACCCGCCGTCCCCCGGACTGCTTCAGCCGGAGGCGGTAGAAAGGAGAGCTAGCAGCAGTGGTGCCGTGCGGAGGATCTAGACGCCGGTGTCCCGGTCGCCGCCGAAGTCGTCCTGGTAGGAGTTGATTTCGGCATCCATCTTCACTTCGACAAACTCCGGTGTTTCCCAGGTCATCGTTTTGTCTCCTCAGCTGGTTAGGGCTTCAAATCCCGGAAAGCATGACTTTTTCTTGTGCGGCGAGTATAGCACCAACGGCCTGGGTCAAGCGGTGGGTGCCCAGGCCAACCGGCTTGCTTAAGCGGATGATGTCTGGATACACTAGGTCGCGTCCCAGCAGCGCCTTGGCCTGCAAGACCCGCATTCCGCCAAAGCAGTCAATAAAGGAGGAGATATGAATTCCCGCAAAGCTTTAGCCGCCGCATTCCTCACGCTTTTCAGCACCGCCGCGCTGGCCCAAGCGCCGGCTGCCCCGCCCTCATGGCAGCAGGGCAGGAGCGCCGAACAGGCGAGCTCGACCCTGCACCCCTTTGCGCCCCACATGACGGGCAGGGCGTCCAAGGATCTGCCGGTCGACAAGCTCAAGGTCCCCGCCGGCTTCAAAGTGGAGGTGTGGGCCGACGGCATCCCCGAGGCGCGCTCCCTTGCGCTCGGTGACAAGGGCACGGTGTTCGTCAGCAACCGGCTGGCGAAAAACGTGTACGCGGTGGTCGACAAGGGGGGCACGCGCGAGGTGAAGACGCTGCTCAAGGGCCTCAACGCGCCCAACGGTATCGTGTTCACGAAAGGCACTCTGTATGTCGCCGAGCGCGATCGCATCACGCGCTACGACGGCATCGAGAACAGCCTCGACAACGCGCCGGCAGCCAAGGTTGTGATCGACGGCCTCGATCCGCAGAATCAGCCCGGGCATTTCTGGAAGTTCCTGGCGCTCGGCCCCGACGGCAAGCTGTATTACAACGTTGGCGCACCGGGCAACATCGTCATGCCGGGCTACTTTCAAGCGTCGATCTCCAGGGTCGACCCCAAGTCCGGAATCGTCGAGACTTACGCTCAGGGCGTACGCAACTCGGTGGGCTTCGACTGGCACCCGCAAACCAAGCAACTGTGGTTTACCGAGCACGGCCGCGACTGGCTCGGCGACAATTCGCCGAGCGACGAGTTGAACGTGGCGAAGACGAAGGGCCAGAACTTCGGCTATCCCTTCTGCCACCAGGGTGACACGCTCGATCCCGAATTCGGCAAAGGCCGTGACTGCAAGGAATTCACCCCGCCGGTGCTGAAGCTCGGTGCGCACGTGGCGCCGCTAGGTATGCGCTTCTACACGGGCAAGATGTTCCCGGCGGAATACCGGAACAACATCTTCATCGCCCGGCACGGCTCGTGGAACCGCAGTACCAAGCAGGGATACGACATCTATCGCGTGGTGCTGAACGAGAATGGGAAGGTGATCAAGTCCGAGCCGTTCCTCACCGGCTTCCTCACCGACGAGAAAGCCGATCCGCCCATGTGGGGCCGTCCGGTGGACCTGCTGCAGATGAAGGATGGATCACTCCTGTTCTCGGACGACTACAACGGCCTCCTCTACCGTATCAGCTACGCCAAGAAGTGAACGGTAGTTTTCGCAATGCGGGCGCGGCGGCACTGGCCGCCGCGCTCTGTTTTTTTGCAGGGCAGGCAGCGCTTGCTGCCGACCCACAGCTGTGCGCGGTCTGCCACGGCCCCGAAGGCAATTCGATCATTCCCGCCAATCCGTCGCTGGCGGCGCAGCCCGAGCAATCCATTTCGATCCAGCTGTTTCAGTTCCGCGAGGGCAACCGCAAGGACGCGCAGATGACGGCGATGGCGGCGAACCTGAGCAATAAGGAGATGAACGAGCTCGCCGCTTACTTCTCCAGGCAGAAAGCGGCGGTCCCCTCTCACAAGACCTCGCCCGAGAACGCCGAGGCGGGAGCGAAGCTCGCGCAGCAGTTCAACTGCGCGCAATGTCACGGACCCGCGCTGCGGGGCCAGCAGCACATTCCGCGCCTGGCCGGGCAGCAGTACGAATATCTTCTCGCGCAGCTGCGCAAGTTCAAGGCGCAGAAGCGCGCCGATCTGGACGGCAACATGACTTCCGCGGCACAGCCGCTTACCGACAAGGATATCGAGATCCTCGTCGACTATGCCGCGGGACTGAGCCCGCAATAGCCGCGTGTCTGCGCTGCCGCTTTTCCATCTCGCGTTCCCGGTTAGCAGCCTCGAGAAGGCTCGTGTCTTCTACGGCGGGTTGCTCGGCTGCCGCGAAGGTCGTTCTGCCCCCGATTGGGTGGACTTCGACTTCTACGGCCATCAGATCGTCGCGCACCTGGCGCCGGACGAGGCCGGCCACAAGAACACGAACACGGTGGACGGAGACAGTGTGCCGGTGCGCCATTTCGGCGCCATCCTGCCGATGGCTGAGTGGGAGCGGCTTGCGGCCCGGCTCAAGGCGGCGGGACAGACCTTCATCATCGAGCCGCACGTGCGTTTCGGGGGCGAGGTCGGCGAGCAGGCGACGATGTTCCTGCTCGACCCCTGCGGCAACGCGCTCGAGTTCAAGGCATTCAAGGACATCGGCAGGCTGTTCGCGAAGTAGGGCGCGGCCTCTTGGCGCGGGCGAGCCGCTCGCGGATAATCCACGAGGACAACGGCGGGTCCACCGCCGGACCGCTTCAGGGACGATTCACTTCGAAGGAGGGACTCATGAGACTGCTCGCATCTGTTTTGTTCGGCACCGCGCTCGCGTTCTCGGGTGGTGCGTCCGCACAGGAAAAGTACAGCCTGTCGATCGCCACCGGCGGCACGGGGGGCGTGTACTATCCGCTGGGCGGCGGGCTCGCCAATCTCCTGTCCAAATATGTACCGGGCATGCAGGCTACGGCCGAAGTAACCGGCGGCTCGGTGGACAACCTGAAACTCATTGCAACCGGCCAGCCCTATATCGCTTTTTCAATGGCGGATGCCGGCCAGGACGCCTACCGCGGGGAGGACAAGTTCAAGGGCAACAAGGTCCCGCTCAAGACTCTCATGGTTTTGTATCCCAACCGCATGCACGTGGTCACCATCGAGGGCACGGGCATCAACAAGATGGCCGACCTCAAAGGCAAGCGCGTATCGACCGGCTCGCCCGGCAGCGCGACCGAGGTGATGGGCTTCCGCGTCATCGAGGCGGCGGGCCTGGACAAGGATCGCGACATGACGCGCGAGCGTCTGGGCGCGGCCGAGTCGGTGAACGCGATCAAGGACCGCAAGATCGACGCGTTCTTCTGGGTGGGCGGGCTGCCGACAGCGGCGGTAACCGACCTCGCCAACACGCCCGGAATCAAGATCAAGATGATCGACCATTCCGACACCGTCGCAAAGATGAACAAGAAGTACGGCCCGCTCTACATCGAGGACACGATCCCGAAGGCCACTTACAGGGGCATGGACGGGGACAACAAGATCGCGACCGTGTGGAACATCCTGGTTTCGAACGCGTCCCTCAGCGACCAGAACGCCTACAACGTCGTCAAGACCATCTTCGATCACCAGTCGGATCTGATCAACGTGCACAAGGAAGCGGAGAACTTCAGGCTGGAGAACCAGAGGGCCGACGCTTCGCCGATCCCGTTTCATCCGGGGGCCATCAAATATTTCGCGGAGCGGGGAATCAAGATTCGGTAAAGGGGGACTCAGAGCGAGCCGTTTGAACTGGAGCCGCGGAATTGGGAGACCTTGATTCCCCGGTTCTTGCCGCCAAGGACCGCATCTACGCTGTGCTAGCATGCGCGGCGCGGAGGAAGGCGAATGAGCGAGATCGCGAAGCTGCCCGATAGCGCAGCGGTCGATGCCGAGGCGCTCAAAAAGGCCGAGGCGTACATCGAGGAAGAGGAGGGCGCGAGCAACAAGCTGCGCGGTGCGCTCGGCGTCTTCGTCTCCGCGGTGGCGGTGGTGATGTCGCTGTTCCACCTCTACTCCGCGTACGCGATCGTCCCGACGCAGGTGATGCGTCCGGTGCACGTCGGCTTTGTGCTGTTCATGATCTATCTGCTTTTCCCTGTTGCGAAGCGCTACCGCCATCGCATCATGTGGTGGGATTGGATCGCCGCTTTTGCCGCGGTCGCGATCATCGCCTACGTGATCCGGGGCGGCGACGACTTCTGGGACCGCAACACCTCGCCGGACAACTGGGACCTTTTCTTCGGCGTGGCGCTGATCCTCATGATCCTGGAGGGCATGCGTCGCGCTTCGGGCTGGATCATCCCCGCGGTCGTGATTGCATTCATTCTCTATGCGCTCTTCGGCGAGTTCCTTCCCGGCTTGTGGGCGCACCGCAGCTACGAGGTCGGGCGCCTCGTCGGGCATATGTACATGACGCTCGAAGGCATCTTCGGTGTCGCAGTAGACGTGTCCTCGTCGCTTATCATCCTGTTCACGATTTTCGGCGCGTTCCTGCAGTTTTCCGGAGCGGGAAAATTCTTCATCGACTTCTCGTTTTCCGCCATGGGCGGAAAATCCACCGGCGCCGGCCGCACCGTGGTGCTCGCCTCGTTTCTCCTCGGCGGCCCTTCGGGGAGCGGCGTCGCGACCACGGTGACGCTGGGCTCCGTCGCGTACCCGATGCTGGTCAAGGCCGGCTACGGCAAGGACGCGGCGGGCGGGCTGCTCGCGGCGGGAGGCCTGGGCGCGATCATCTCGCCGCCCGTGCTCGGCGCGGCGGCCTTTCTCATCGCCGAATTCCTGAAGATCTCCTATCTCGACGTGCTGTTGATGGCGACGATCCCCACCTGCCTCTATTACTTCGCGCTCCTCATCATGGTCGAGATCGACGCGCGCAAGTTCGGCATGAGCGAAGTGAGGTTCGAGCGCGTCGAATCGTTGTGGAGCCTCACCAAGCAGTACTGGTTTCACTTCCTGTCGCTGGTGTCGATCGTGGTCTTCATGCTCATGGGTTACTCGCCCGTGATGTCGGTGTTCTGGGCGACGGCGACCTCGTTCGCAACGAGTTTCCTGCACCGCGATTGCGCCATGTTCTCCTACGACCTGTTCCGCGGCCGCGGTCCGATCGTGAAGGAGATTTTCCAGTCGAAGTTCTTCAAGGCGCTCGAAGCAGGCTCGACCGGCGTGCTGAACGTCGCCGTCACCTGCGCGGGAGCGGGGATCATCGTCGGTGTGGTGACGTTGACGGGGCTCGGGCTGAAATTCAGCTCGATCATCATCGAGTACGCGGGCGGGTCCCTGTTTCTGACGGCCGTCTACACTTCTCTCATCGTCTGGGTCGTCGGGCTCGCGGTGCCTGTGACGGCGTCCTACATCATCTGCGCCGTGATCGCTGCGCCGGCGCTGATCAAGCTGGGGGTGCCTGATTTCGCCGCGCACATGTTCATCTTCTACTACGCCGTTTTGTCCGAGGTGTCGCCGCCCACGGCTCTATCGCCCTTTGCCGCCGCGGCGATTACCGGCGGTGACCCGTACAAGACTACGCTGCAATCCTGGAAGTACACCCTGCCGGCCTTCCTGGTTCCCTTCATGTTCGTGCTGGATCCCTCCGGCACCGGCCTCCTCCTCACGGGCTCGATGAAGACGCTGGGCAACGCCGATTGGGGCTCGATCGCTGTGGTGACCGGCACCGCGGCGCTCGGCATCGCCGCGCTCGCGGGCGGCGTGCAGGGCTGGCTGTTCGGGCGCACCAACTGGATCGAGAAGTGGATGCTGATCGCGGCCGGCCTCGCGCTCGTCTACCCCACGACGACGGCGGACATCGTGGGTTTCGGCTTCTTTGCGCTGGTCGTTGCCATGCAGCTTCTGCGCAAGCGGACGGCCGGATCCACCGCATAGCGCGCTAGAATCCCCCGATGCGAACTGTGTCGGGATCGTTCCAGACAAAGCTGCGGGCGCCTTTCGGACTGCTCGGTATTCGGACTGCGGAGGGCCGGTTAGCGGAAATCGTCTTTCTCAGGCCGGGTGGCGCTGCGCTCGCACCGCGCGACGGCCTCGCCGAGCGGGTTTGTGCGCAACTAGAAAGCTACTTCGCCGATCCGGAGTTCCGTTTCGACCTTCCGCTGGCGCCTTGCGGCACGCCGTTCCAGCGTCGCGTCTGGTCGAAGATCGCCGGCATCGTGC
This sequence comes from Gammaproteobacteria bacterium, assembly GCA_041499655.1. Taxonomy (GTDB): domain Bacteria; phylum Pseudomonadota; class Gammaproteobacteria; order Burkholderiales; family SG8-39; genus VBDM01. Next base: position 1,739 of record JBGQKQ010000008.1, on the reverse strand, counting down.
CGGGGCGCACGCGAAGTTACGGCGAGATTGCCCGGGAAATCGATTCCGCCGCTCGTGCCGTGGGACAGGCCTGCGGCGCCAATCCGCTGCCACTGGTGGTGCCTTGCCATCGCGTGCTCGCCGCGAGCGGGATCGGAGGTTTCGCTCACCATGACGAAGGGTTCCACCTGTCGGTAAAGCGCTGGCTTCTCGCGCACGAGGGGGTGCCAGTGCGATGAACGCGCAGAACGCGGCCCTGCTCGATGAGTTCTGCGATTCCATCTGGCTCGAAGACGGCCTGGCGAAGAACACGCTCGAATCGTACCGCCGCGATCTCCGGCTGTTCGCCCAATGGCACGAGCGGCAGAGCCGCTCCTCCCTGCTCCAGGCAACCGAAGCCGATCTCGCCGCGTATCTCGCATCGCGCTCCTCGCCCGGCAGCGCAGGGAAGAATCGCGGCATCCGCTCGAGCACGCAGGCGCGCCTGCACTCGAGCCTCAAGCGCTTCTATCAGTTTCTCGCTCGCGGAAATCGCATCGAGATCGACCCGACGCTGAAGCTCGATACCCCGAAAAAATCGCCGCGATTTCCCAAGACCCTCTCGGAGGAGGACGTCGAGGCGCTGCTCGCGCAGCCGGACCCCGCCACGCCTCTGGGGTTGCGCGACTGCGCCATGCTGGAAGTGCTCTACGCGAGTGGATTGCGCGTGTCGGAGCTGGTGCGGCTGAAACTCGCCGAAGTGAGCTACGACATGGGCGTGGTGCGCATCTTCGGGAAGGGCGCGAAGGAGCGCCTGGTGCCGCTCGGCGAAGAAGCGCTCGCTTGGCTTGCGCGCTATTCCAGGGAAGGCCGGCCGGCCCTTCTGGGCAGGCGCGCAAGCGACTACGTGTTCGTCACCGCGCGCGGCGGGCCGATGACCCGCCAGGCCTTCTGGCACCTGATCAAGCGGCGCGCGAGCGCGGCGCTGCCGGGCAAGTCGCTCTCACCGCATACGTTGCGCCACGCGTTCGCGACGCATCTGCTCAACCACGGGGCCGACCTGCGTGTGGTGCAGCTGCTGCTCGGCCATGCCGACATCTCGACCACGCAGATCTACACGCATGTGGCGCGCGAGCGGCTGAAAGCACTGCACCAGAAGCACCACCCCAGGGCGTAGACCGCGTGAGCGACTCGATCCTAGTTCCCGCCGCGCTCGATCGTCACGCCCACCCGCTGAGCGTCTCGCAGCACTCCGAGCTTGGCGATGCTCACCTTGATGCGAGGCGAATTGAATTCCCGGAGAATCGAATCGGCAATGCGCTCGGCCAGGCTCTCGACCAGACCGAAGCGCTCCTTCGCCACGAGGGTGCGGATGTGCTCGACGACCACGCCATAGTCGATCGTATCCGCGACTCTTCCCGTCTTGAACACCGTGCCGCCGGCGGGGAGGGCGATCTCGAGATCGATCTCGATGGTCTGCGGAGCGATCTTCTCGTGACGGTAAAGCCCGATCCAGGCCTGGAGTCGCAACTGGCGGATGAAAACGGCGTCCAAGGCTGTGCTTTCGCGTCTGGGACTGAAAAAACCGGGTGCGCCTTCCCCGAATCGGAGGCGCTGCTAAACTCTCGTCGCGATTCTAGTGGAAGGCTATGGCTGCCGCAGCATTTATTTCGATTGCTTACCTGATCGGCTCGCTGCCATTCGCGGTCATCGTGAGCCGTGCGCTTCGCCTGCCGGACCCGCGCTCGTACGGCTCGGGCAATCCCGGAGCGACCAACGTG
>JBGQKQ010000007.1:0-34188 GCA_041499655.1 Gammaproteobacteria bacterium | reverse complement strand
TGGCTGGCTTGGGCATGCGGTGCGCCTGCGGGTAAGGATGTCGGGACAGATTATAATGGCGCGGCTTCAGAGTCGTGTCTTTGTCATCCTCTTTCCGGTTCATCCCTCGTGCGTCTAAACAAGCTGAAACTTTCGGGCTTCAAGTCGTTTGTCGAGCCCACCACCGTGCTATTCCCCGGCCAACTGGCGGGCGTGGTCGGTCCCAACGGCTGCGGCAAGTCGAACATCATCGACGCCGTTCGCTGGGTTCTGTGCGAATCGCGCGCCGCCGCTTTGCGCGGCGACTCGATGCAGGACGTGATCTTCAACGGCTCGTCGCTGCGCAAGCCGGTCGCGCGGGCGAGCGTCGAGCTCTCCTTCGACAACAGCCTGGGAAGGGCGGCGGGCCAGTGGTCGCAGTACGCCGAGATCTCCGTCAAGCGCGTGCTGCAGCGGGACGGCGAGTCCTCCTACTTCATCAACAACACCCACGTGCGCCGGCGGGACATCCAGGACATCTTCCTGGGTACGGGCCTGGGTCCGCGCGCCTACGCCATTATCGAGCAGGGGATGATCTCGCGGATCATCGAGGCGAGGCCCGAGGAGCTCCGCGTGTTTCTCGAGGAGGCCGCCGGCATATCCAAGTACAAGGAGCGGAGGCGCGAGACCGAGCACCGGCTCGCCGACACCCGCGACAACCTCGCCCGGGTAAGCGACATCCGCCAGGAGCTGGGGTCTCAGATCGAGCGGCTTGACAAGCAGGCCGAAATCGCCCGGCGCTACAACGAGCTGCTGGCGGAAAGATCGCTCAAGCAGAACCTGCTGTGGCTTCTGCGACGCAACGAGGCGCAGGCGGAGGCGCAGCGCCATGCGCGGGAAGTCGAGCGCGCGGGGATCGAGCTCGAATCCGAGACCGCGCGCCTCCGGGAGAACGAGCGCGAGCTCGAGCAGGCGCGCGCAGAGCACTACGCGGCGGGCGACGCCCTGGGCGCCGCGCAGGGCGAGCTCTACGGAGCCAACGCGGACGTATCCCGCCTCGAGACCGAGATACGCTTCGTTGCCGATACCCGGCAGCGACTCGAGACCCAGCTTGCGCAGATCCGCGCGCAGCGCGATGCCGGACGGCGGAGCGAGGTCGAGCAGCGCGAAGGTCTCATGGGCTGGGAGGCACGGCTGGTTGAGTCGCGCGATGCCCTGGAAAAGGCGAAACGCAGGCTCGAAGAGGAAAAGATCAAGCTGCCTCAGGCCGAGCAGGCGGCGCGCCTGCTTTTGGGGCGGATTGCGGGCGAGCGCGAGCTCATCGCCCAGGCGGAGCAGGCGTTCCAGGTCAAGCAGGCGCACCTTGCGCACGCCAACAAGACGCTGCAGTCGCTGGAGCAGCGCGGCGAGAAGCTGCTCGCCGAGCGCGCCGAGCTGGTTGCACCCGACCCCGGGGCGATGACGCGACTGAGCGGGGATCTGGGACAGAGCCGCTCCGAGCTTTCCCGGCAGGAGGCGCTGCTCGCCCAGCTCGAGGCGGCCCGCGGCACCGCCGACGAGCGGCGCCGGACGGGCACCGACACGCTGCAGACGTTCGAGCGGGAACTGTCGGTGCTGGAGGGGAAGCTAGCCACGCTTCAGAAAATCCAGAACCAGGTCGAGGAAAACAGCAAGGTCCAGGACTGGATCGCGCGGCACCAGCTCGCTTCCAAGTCGCGGTTGTGGCAGAAAATCCGCGTCGAGCAAGGGTGGGAGACGGCGGTCGAATCGGTGTTGCGTGAGCGCCTTCACGCCATGGAGATGTCCGACCCCGAACTGCTGCAGCGCCTGCTGGAGGACCCGCCTCCGGCGAGGGTGAGCGCGTTCAGTCCGGGAGCCGCTGCAGAGCTGCGGCGCGAGAAGGGGCTGACGCCGCTCGCCGATTACGTCAAGGCCGGCGAGCCGGCGGTAGCCGCGGTCGTTTCCGCATGGCTTGCTCCGTACTACGCCGTCGAGGGGGTTCCGCGACTACTGACCCGCATGGAGCTGTCGCCGCATGCCATTCTGGTCAACCAGGACGGCCATCAATTCGGCCGTTTCGGCGTGAGCTTCCACGCCCCCGACCCGGCCGACACCGGCATTCTCGCCCGGCAGCGTGAAATCGAGGCTTTGGGCCTGGAGGCGGGCAGGCGCCAGGAAGAAATAGAAAAGAAGCGTCAGGAGCTCTCCGGCCTCGAGCATTCGCTGAGCGAGCACGACGAGGGGCTCGCCAGGCTGCGCGCCGCGGGCATGGCGCTGAAACAACGCCACCACGAGCGCGAACTGGAGCACCTCAAGCTGACACAGGGTGAAGAGCGCTACCAGGAGCGCAGCCAGCAGATCGAACGGGAGTTCGCGGACATCTCCGCGCTGCAGACCCAGGAGCGGACTGCCCAGTCTGCGGCCGAGACGAGCCTCGAGCAGCACCAGGCCGAGATCGACGAGCTGTACCGCAGGGTCGAGCTCAGCCAGAAGGAGCACGAGGTGGCGGAAAGCAAGCTGGAGCAGCAGCGGCAGGCCGTGCAGCAGGCCGAGCGCGACACTCAGACAGCAGGATTTCAAGAAAAAGAATGTATAAGTAAAATCAATGATATCAATAGTTCTATTGATGTTTTACATGAACAATCAGGCCAGACCGACCAGAACGTGGAGCAGCTCCAGGCGGAGCTAACGAACATCGACGATCAGGCTTTGCGAAGCCAGCTTCAGAAGGGTCTGGAAGCCCGGCTGGCGCGAGAGCAGAGCCTGGCTGGGGCCCGCAACCGGCAGGAGGAGATCGCGGCAAGGCTGCGCGCCTCGGAGGAAGCGCGGCTGGGCAGCGAGCACAAACTGCAGCCTCTGCGGGACCGCATCGCCGAGCTGCGGCTGAAGGAGCAGGCAGCGCAAATCAGCGGCGAGCAGTTCGACCAGCAACTACGGGAAGCGGGGGCTGACGAGGCGGCCCTCTCGGCGGCGATGAAGGAAGGGCAGAAGGCCGCACCCTTGCAGGGCGAAATCACCCGGCTCACGAATGCCCTCGCGGAGCTGGGCGCGATCAACATGGCGGCCTTGGAGGAGCTCACGGCGAGCCAGGAGCGCAAGCAGTTCCTCGACGCCCAGGCGGCCGACCTCGGCGCGGCACTCGAGACCCTGGAAAACGCCATCCGGCGCATCGATCGGGAAACGCGCCATCTGCTGCAGGCGACCTTCGACACGGTGAACCGTCACTTCGGCGAGATGTTCCCCGCGCTATTCGGGGGCGGGGAGGCCCAACTCACGATGACCGGTGAGGAGATCCTCGACTGCGGCGTGCAAGTGCTCGGGCGCCCGCCGGGGAAGAAGAACACCACGATCCATCTGCTGTCGGGCGGGGAGAAGGCGCTCACCGCGATCGCCCTGGTCTTTTCGATGTTCCAGCTCAATCCGGCGCCCTTCTGCCTGCTCGACGAGGTCGATGCGCCGCTCGACGACGCAAACACCGAGCGCTTCTGCAATCTGGTCACGAAGATGTCGCAGCAGACCCAGTTCCTGTTTATCAGCCACAACAAGATCACCATGGAGATGGCGCAGCAGCTGATCGGCGTCACCATGCAGGAGCGCGGCGTGTCGCGCGTGGTGGCAGTGGATATCGATGAAGCCTTGAAGCTGCGGGAAGAGCCCGCCGCCGCCTGACCATGGGCGAGTTGCAATTCGGCCTCATTGCGATCGGTACCCTCGTAGTCGCGGGCGTCTTCTTCTACAACAAATGGCAGGAACGGCGCTACCGGCGCCAGGCCGAAGCGGCTTTCAGCTCGCGCCACGAGGACGTGCTGATGCGCTCCGGCGGCGCTGACGGGCAAGGCGCCGAGAGCCCGGTGCCCGAGCGGATCGAGCCGATGCTCTCGTCTCTGGGTGGGGCGCCCGAGCTTGAGCACGGGTCGAAGCAGGTGCTCGTGGAATTCGCCGATTTCATCATTCCCATCGAATCACCGGAAGAGGTGCCCGGGGCATCCATGCTGGACGCCGCGGGTGCCGCATTCGACCGCTGCCCGAGATCGGTCCATCTGGAAGGCTACGACGAGGCGCTCGCCTCCTGGGAACTGATCGATCCGGACCGCAGCTATTCGAAGATGCGCGCGGGGCTGCAGCTGGTTGATCGCCGGGGGGCTGCCGGCGGGGAAGAGCTCGCCGCGTTCGGGGCCGCGGTCGAGGAGGCCGCAGGCTCGCTGGGCATGCTTGCGACCATGCCCGACCCGGCCCAGGCGCTGGCGCGTGCCAGGGACCTCGATCAATTCTGCGGCGAGCTGGACATCAGAATCGCAGTGCACTTGGCGAACGACAACGCTCCTTTCCCCGGGGCGAGGGTGGACGCCGTGGCAAAGGCGGCAGGGTTCGAGCTCGACGAACCCGACGGCAAATTCCGGTGCAGGGACGATACCGGGGCGGTCGTCTGTGCGCTGGTGAATTTCGAGCCGATTCCCTTCAAGCTCGACAGTCTCGAGACGCTGTCCACGCACGCGGTTACCCTGGAGCTCGATGTTCCGAGGACGCGGCGCGGGGCGTTCGCGCGATTCCGCGAGGCGGCTGAGCGGATGGCCAAGCAGCTCAACGCGCGCATCGTGGACGACAACCGCCAGCCGGTCACGCCGGGAGCGTTCGACGCCATCGGTACCCAGCTCCAGGCGGTCCACGCGGCGATGGAGGCGCGCGGCATCGCGCCCGGCGGGGCGCTCGCGCTGCGGCTGTTCTCCTGAGCGTGGCTATTCCAAAGTATGTTCGCGCTGAGGCTAAGAGGCTTCGGAGAACGATCGATCATCACGACTACCTTTACTACTCGCTCGACGATCCAGAAATTGATGATTCAGAGTTCGATCGCTTGTTTCAGGAACTGGTGACTCTTGAAGAGCAGCATCCAGGGCTGCAGACAGTTGATTCGCCTACGAGGCGTGTAGGTGGTACGCGTGCGGCGTACTTGCCGGCTGCAAAACATAACGTACGCATGCTTTCAATACGCAATGCACCTACTACGGATATTTCGGAATGCAAAGCATTTGACGTACGCATCCGAAAAGAACTAAAGCTCTCCGAGTCGGATCCACCGATTGACTATCTCGCCGAGCTGAAGATTGATGGTGCTGGAGTCAGTCTTCGCTATGAAGAAGGCAAACTGGTTCGAGGAGCAACACGTGGGGATGGAGAGATTGGTGAGGACATAACACAAAACCTAAAGTCGATACAGGATATTCGTTCGGAGCTGAAAACCGATACACCACCATCCCTTCTCGAAGTGCGTGGCGAGGTATTCATGTCGCGGCGCGATTTCGACGAATTGAATAGGACACTCGCGGCGCAGGGTGGCAAGACCTTTAAGAACCCACGCAATGCCGCGGCAGGCAGCATTCGTCAGCTTGACTCGGGCGTTGCATCGTTACAAAGGCTCTCGTTCTTGGCGCATGGATTCGCAGAAGCAACAGGCTGGACCGTGCCCAAGACCCAAAGCCACATTCTGAAAGCGTTTGTGGATTGGGGACTTTCAGTCAGTCCAAAACGTATCGTTTCGCCCGGTCCGAATGGTCTTGAGCAGTTTTATGAACAGATTCAAGACAAGAGGAGCGAGCTAGATTTTGATATTGATGGGGTCGTGTACAAAGTTGACCGACGCGATCTACAAGAAAAGCTCGGCTTTCGAGATCGAGAGCCGCGCTGGGCGATGGCGCACAAGTTTCCCCCAGAAACTAAGGCAACCAAAGTAATCGGTATTGATGTGCAAGTCGGTCGCACTGGTGCATTGACGCCAGTCGCTCGCTTAGAGTCGGTGACCGTGGGCGGCGTTACCGTAACCAATGCAACCCTACACAATCAGGATGAAATCGAAGGCAAGGATGTCCGAGTTGGTGACACGGTATTGGTCCGACGAGCGGGTGATGTAATTCCAGAGATTGTTTCTGTTGACCAAACGAAGCGGCCCGAAGGCACACCTCCATTTGTCATGCCTTCGGAGTGTCCGATCTGTGGATCGCGCGTAGTCCGGCTCGCCAAGGAGCAAAAGCTAAAGACTAAGGTGCACGTCGTAACGGAAGTCGTCTATCGATGCGTAGGAGGACTTTTTTGTTCTGCGCAGAGAAAACGTGCGCTTCTACACTTTGCCTCGCGGAGAGCGATGAATATTGATGGTTTTGGCGAAAGGGTAGTGGATCGATTGGTCGATCTGAAGTTGGTTATGACGCCTGCCGATATTTACTCTCTCACAGTCACCCAACTTTCTGGCTCTGAGGGAAATCGTGAAGTGTCTGCGCAAAAACTTTTCTCAGCGATTGCCACCAGCAAGAAGACGACGCTAGCGCGATTGTTGTACGCGATCGGAATACCTGGTGTCGGTGAAGCAATCGCAAAGGATCTCGCTTTGAAGTTTGGGAATCTGGCGAAGATCATGGTCGCGGACCCTCAGGTATTGCGATATGTCCCCGGGATTGGCAGAGAACTGGCAAATTCAATTCATGTATTCTTTCAAACCAAACACAACAGAGAAGTCATTCAGCAGCTAAAGGAACGCGGAGTGTCTTGGGACGAATCTAACAAGATCCATCCTAGCGTAGCTACAAGACCGACCTTCTCTTCGTTTATTGCAGCGCTGGAGATTCCAAAAGTAGGAGACAAGGCTGCACTCGCAATCGAGAAGGCATTTAAGGATATCGAAGAGTTGTCCACAACATCCGACGAGGATGTTACCAAGCGACTGCAGAATGAAGGGTTTTCGCAGTCTTCGGCTTGCCGGGTGATGGGCGCGCTAAAGCAGTACCTCCAATTGCCTTCAAATCTAGACTTGGCAATTCGAGTCAATCGTCAGCTTCGAGAATTCGGGATGCATTGGGTTGGAAGAAGCTCCACTCGAGGACAGGCAAGTCCCCCGTTAGAGGGAAAGATTTTTGTACTAACAGGTAAACTCCCCGGAATGTCCAAAGACCAAGCAAAGGCGCAGATTGAATCTTTGGGAGGTAGGGTTACCAACTCTGTTTCCAGGAAGACTGACTACGTTGTTGCGGGCGCCGACGCGGGTAGCAAGTACGATGATGCGAAGCGCCTTGATATTCGAATATTGAGTGAAGGTCAATTGCTACATCTATTGACTACAATTAGGGAGCCCAAATCCTGACTGAGCGATGCGTTAGGCAACACATGGGAGGGAAGTGGACTTCGTTGCGATTGATGTTGAGACCGCCAATCCAGACTTTGCGAGCATCTGTCAGGTCGGCGTTGCTATGTTCCGCGATGGAACGCTACTCGACACGTGGGAGTCTTTGGTCGATCCGGAAGACTACTTCGACGAGATGAATGTTGCCATCCACGGCATAGGCGAGAGGACGGTTCACGGTGCACCAAAGTGGCAGGCCGTAAATGAACTACTCGCACCCTGGCTGCAAGGTCACGTGATCGCGAGCCACACGCCGTTCGATCGGGCCGCCATATTCCGAGCCTGCGAGAAGAATGGCATTCCTCCTCCGCACAATTGCACTTGGATTGATACCGCTCGCGTCGTACGGCGGGCGTGGCCGGCATTCGCAAAGAAGGGTTACGGTTTAGCTAACGTGACAAAACACCTGAATATCCTGTTTCAGCATCACAACGCCAGAGAAGATGCGAGAGCCGCCGGCGAGATCCTGCTACGAGCAATGGCGGAAACCGGCTTAACGATTGAGCAATGGCTCGACCGAGCGGCGAAGCCCATCGACCCACTCGCTACGGCGTCAGGTTCAAGATCTGGCGACCCAGATGGCCCGCTTTATGGTGAGACGGTGGTTTTCACTGGCACGCTCTCGATGCCACGCCGAGAGGCATCAGATTTGGCTGCCGCCGCTGGTTCTGAGGTCGACAGCGGTGTAACCAAACACACCACCATTTCGGTCGTCGGAGACCAGGATATCGCCAGACTCTCAGGACACGAAAAGAGTACCAAGCACCGTAAGGCCGAAGAATTGATGGCGCAGGGGCAAGTCATCCGAATCATTGGCGAAAGCGATTTCCGGCGACTATTGGCCCTTCCGATATGAGAGAACATTCGCAAGACCGAAACGGACTCAGGCGCTGCGCAATATATTGCCTGACTAAGACTGGGGCCTGCGGAAACTGCTGAAGGAGGCTGGATCGTGAAAAAAGTAACCAAGGCGGTTTTTCCGGTGGCCGGAATGGGCAGCCGGTTTCTACCTGCAACCAAGGCGAGCCCGAAGGAGATGATGCCGATCGTCGACAAGCCGCTCATTCAGTACGCAGTCGAGGAGGCCGTGGCGGCGGGGATCCGCGACATGGTGTTCATCACCGGGCGGAACAAACGCGCGATCGAGGATCACTTCGACAAGGCCTACGAAGTCGAGGCCGAGCTCGCCGCGCGCGGGAAAACCGATCTGCTCGCGCTCATTCAAAGCGTTATTCCGAAGTCGGTGAACTGCATCTACATCCGGCAGCCCGAGGCGCTCGGTTTGGGCCACGCCGTTCTGTGCGCGCAACCCGTGGTCCAGGACGAGACGTTTGCCGTCATCCTGGCTGACGACCTGATCGACGGCACTCCTCCGGCATTGCGGCAGATGACCGAGGTATTCGAGCGTCACCAGTCGCCGATGCTTGCCGTTCAGCAGATCCCGCCGGAGCAAAGCCTCCAGTACGGCATGGTCAAAGTCGAGCCCGTGACCATGGGTCTCGACCGGGTCATGCGCATCGTCGAGAAGCCCAAGCCGGAAGCGGCTCCGTCGAACCTCGGTGTGGTCGGGCGGTACATCCTGACGCCGCGAATTTTCCATCACCTGGCGCAGGCCACCCCCGGGGCCGGGAGCGAAATTCAGCTTACCGACGCGATCAGCGCGCTGCTCGCGGAGGATCGCGTGCTGGCGTACCGTTTCAAGGGGACACGCTACGACTGCGGCTCGAAGCTCGGCTACCTGCAGGCGATGGTGGCGTACGGACGCAAGCATCCCGAGGTCGGAAATGCGTTCGACGAATTTCTGAAATCGTTGTGATGTGGTCTGGGTCGCGGGCGCATATACTTCTGGCCCCATGACGTCCGAAGAGTCCTGGAAAATTCTCGAGAGCGCGGACCTGCTCTGGGACGAAACTCAGGTGCGCGAGGCGATCGCCAGGGTCGCGGCGGAGATCACGGCGAAACTGAGGGACCGGTATCCGCTCTTGCTCGCGGTCATGGGCGGGTCGATCTTCTTCGCCGGCAATCTGCTGCCGCTGCTGCGTTTTCCGCTCGAATTCGACTACGTCCATGCATCGCGCTACGGCAAGGCGACGTCCGGAGGCGGGATCGTGTGGAAGGTCGAGCCTGGTGAGAACGTGAAAGGCCGCACGGTTCTCGTCCTGGACGATATCCTGGACGGCGGCGACACGCTCGCGGCGATACGCGACCGCGTGAAGGATCTCGGAGCGGCGAGCGTCTTCAGCGCAGTGCTCACCGACAAGGAGATCGGCCGCGCCAAGCCGGCCGTTCCCGATTTCGTCGGACTGAAGCTGCCCAACCGCTACGTGTTCGGCTGCGGGATGGACGTGTCAGGCGCCTGGCGCAACCTGCCCGCGATCTACGCTGTGAAGGGCTCCTGAGACGCATGCTGGCGATCATCGGCGGCACCGGGCTGACGCAGCTCGCCAATCTCGAGGTCTCGCGGCGCCAGGCGGTGAGAACGCCTTATGGGGAGCCCTCGGGTCCGCTCACGTTCGGGGCGATCCGCGGCATACCCGTGATTTTTCTCGCGCGCCACGGCTACGCCCACACGATTCCGCCGCATCAGGTGAACTACCGCGCCAATCTCTGGGCGCTCAAGGAGCAGGGCGCTCGCGAGGTGGTGTCCGTCGTGTCGGTCGGTGGAATCCGTCCCGACCTCGGACCGGGAAAACTCGTCGTCCCGCACCAGATCATCGATTACACCTGGGGCCGGTCGAGTACTTTTTTCGAAGGCGAGGCGCCGGTGAAGCACATCGACTTCACCGAACCGTATGCGGCGGGCCTACGTGCGCGCCTTCTCGCCGCCGCCAGGAAGAGCGGCGAGGCGGCCGGCGACGGCGCGGTCTACGCCGTCACGCAGGGGCCGCGGCTCGAGACCGCCGCGGAGATCGACCGGCTGGAGAGAGACGGCGCGGACATCGTCGGCATGACCGGAATGCCCGAGGCGGCCCTGGCGCGCGAGCTCGATCTCGATTGCGCGGCCGTTGCGGCGGTCGTCAACCACGCGGCCGGCCGCGGGGGCAGCGTTCGCGGCGTGTCGCTGCAGCAGATCGAGGAGGTGCTCAAGGACGCCGTCGGCCGCGTGTGCAGGATCATCGAGGCGCTGGTGACGCCATGATCCGGGAAGTCCTCAGGATGGGCGATCCGCGACTGTTCGAGAAATCGAAGCTCGTTGAAGCCTTCGGCACGCCGCAGCTGCACGAGCTGATCGCTGACATGCGCGACACCATGGCGCACCTGAACGGCGCCGGCCTGGCCGCCCCCCAGATCGGCGTGCTCCTGCGCGTGGTGATCTTCGGAGTCAAGCACAGCCCGCGCTATCCGGACGCGGAGGAAGTCCCCGACACCGTGCTCATCAACCCGGTGATCATGCCGCTCGGCGACGATATCGAAGAGGCCTGGGAGGGCTGCCTGTCGGTGCCGGGAATGCGCGGAGTCGTGCCGCGATACTCGCGGCTGCACTACCGCGGGTTCGACGAGTCGGGCGCTGCGATCGACCGCACGGTCGAGGGCTTCCACGCGCGCGTGGTGCAACACGAGTGCGACCACCTGGACGGCATCCTGTATCCGATGCGCATGCGGGACATGTCCCTGTTCGGGTTCGTCGACGTCCTGTTCCCGGGTCAGGACCTGGGCGACGAATAGCGGCTAAGGCTGGAGCGCCGCGAACAGGTCCGTTTCGAACTGCAGCACCGTCTTCGGATTGGAGAGCGCGGGACCCGAGACGACCAGGACGTCCTCGGCCCGCTCCCCCAGCGTCACGATCTTGGCCGTGTGCAGGCTGACGCCGTAGCGGCTGAGAACCAACGCAATGGCGTAAAGCAGGCCGGTCCGGTCGCCCGCGGTGATCGAGAGCGAGTGATATTGCCCTTTCTCGTCCGGCACGATGCGCACCTCGGGCGTGATCGGAAAATGCTTGACTCGCCGCGACACGCGTCCGCGGATCGGCGGCGGCAGCGGGACCTGGTTCGCCAGCCACTCCGCCAACTCTTCCTCGATCTTCGAGATCATGTCCCGTGGATGGGGCTCGTTTCCCACATCCATGAGCTGGAAGGTGTCGAGCGCGTAGCCGTGGCGGGTTGTGTAGATCTTCGCGTCGACAATACTCAAGCCGACCGAGCCGAAGTAGCCGCAGATTCGGGCGAACAGGTCGCGTTGATCGCGGACATAGATCATGGCCTGCAGACCTTCGCCGGCGGGCGACAGGCGCGCCTTGACTACCGGTTGCTCGCCGCTCGGCCTGGAGTGCAGCATCCGGGTGTGCCAGGCTATTTCCTGCGCGTCGTAGCGCAGGAAATAGGGAACATCGAAATTGCGCCACAGGGCATCCTGGACGGTGTCGGACAGCTCATAGAGCCGCAGCAGACGCTTGGCCTCGCTTTGCTTGCTCTGAATATACTGATCGGCCTCGAGCTTTCCGCCCTTCAGCATGTGCGTTGTCGCCTGGAAGAGGTCCTCGAGGAGCTTGCTCTTCCAGGCGTTCCAGACTTTCGGGCTCGTGCCGCGGATGTCAGCGACCGTGAGCAAGTACAGCGCGACGAGGCGCCGCTCGGTACCGACGATGTCGGCAAAGCGCCTTACGACATCGGGATCGAACAGGTCCTGCTTCTGCGCGACCGATGACATGGTGAGGTGGTGCTCCACCAGGAACACGACCAGGTCCATATCGTCGTTCGACAGGCCGTGCTCGCGGCAGAAGCGCCGGGCATCGGACTTGCCCAGCTGCGAGTGGTCGCCTCCGCGGCCCTTGGCGATGTCGTGGAAGATCGCCGCGATGTAGAGGAGCCAATGGCGCTCCAGGCCCGCCATCAGGCGGCTGCAAAGAGGATACTCGTGCGAGAACTCCAGCATGGTGAAGCGGCGCAGGTTGCGCACTACCGTAAGGATGTGCTGGTCGACCGTGTAAACGTGAAAGAGGTCGTGCTGCATCTGGCCGACGATGCGGCGGAATGCCGGCAGGTATCTGCCGAGGATCCCGTACTGATTCATGCGCCGCAGCTCGTGCACGATGCCGCGCGGCTGCTGCAGCAGCGAGAGGAACGTCGCGCGGTTACGCGGGTCGCGCCGGTACGCCGCGTCGATGCGCTCGCGCGCCCGCCACAGGGCGCGCAGCGTCTTGGCCGTCATGCCCTTGAGCTCGGAGTGCTGCTGCATGACCAGGAAGCTTTCGAGGATCGCGGCCGGGTCGCGCTCGAACAAGTCGGTCCGATGCGCGTCGAGCAGCTCTCCCAGGCGCCGGAACTTGTCGTTGATGGGCACGGCGTCGGAAGTCTTCACCGGAAAGATCTCGGCGCCTATGTTCTGCAGCAGTATCGTGTTGAGCTGGGTGATAGCCTTCGCCGCTCGAAAATACGCCTGCATCAGCTGCTCCCCCGCGCGGCGGTGCGCCGTAGCGGAGTAGCCCAGATCGCGCGCCAGGCTTTCCTGAAAGTCGAACAGCAGGCGGTCCTCGCGCCGTCCGGCGGCATAGTGCAGGCGCACGCGGAGGTTCTGCAGCAGCCGGTGATGCCGCTGCACCTGGCGCGCTTCTTCCGTCGTGATCAGGCCGCGGCGCGCCAGTTGCGGCCAGGTAGTCCCGAGACCGCAGGCGCGGCCGATCCAGAGAACCACCTGAAGGTCGCGAAGGCCGCCCGGGGCCTCCTTCAGATTGGGCTCGAGGCTGTAGGGGCTGTCCTGGAACTTGGTGTGGCGCTGCTCCTGCTCGAAGCGCTTCGCCTTGAAGAAGACCTGAGGATCGATGCATTCGCCGCGGGCGCGTACGAAACCCGCGAAAAGCTCCCGGCTTCCGGCGAGCAATCTCGCTTCCAGGAGGCTGGTCATGACGGTGACGTCCTTGCCTGCTTCTTCGGCGCACTCGGCGACCGTGCGGACGCTGTGGCCGAGCTCCAAGCCCATGTCCCACAGCCGCCCGACGAGCTCCTCGAGCTTCGCGGCCAGCTCGGGGGACGCCGGGTCCTTCAGCAGGATCAGGACGTCGATGTCGGAATGAGGGTAGAGCTCGCCGCGTCCGTACCCGCCGACTGCAAGGAGGGCGGGGGGGGCCGGCAGTCGCAGCTGCCTCCAGACGTCTTTCAGCGTGCGGTCGATCAGGCGGCAGTGCTCGCGGAGGACGGCCGGACCGTCCGCGTTCTCCCGGAAACGGGACTGGAGAGCCGCGCGCTCGGCCTGGATACCCGCTTTCAGGCGGGCGAAAGTGTTGCCAGCTTCCGCGAGCGTGGCTGCAGAGGACAACATGGCTCAGTACTTCGGAGGAGGCGGGGCGCCCACCGAGAGCGTCAGGACCTCGTAGCCGTTCTCGGTAACCAGCACCGTGTGCTCCCATTGAGCCGAAAGGCTGTGGTCCTTGGTGACGATGGTCCAGCCGTCGGCGAGTTCCCTGACCGCAGGCTTGCCGGCGTTGATCATGGGTTCGATGGTGAAAGTCATGCCGGCTTGAAGGCGCATGCCGGTCCCGGCACGCCCGTAGTGCAGGACTTGCGGCTCCTCGTGGAATTTCCGGCCGATGCCGTGACCGCAGAATTCGCGCACCACGCTGTACCCGTGGGTTTCGGCGTGCAGCTGAATGGACGCGCCGACATCGCCGAGAAAGGCCCCGGGACGAACCATCCGGATTCCGTGCCACATGCATTCGTAGGTCGTTTCACACAGCCGCTTTGCCTGGATCGAAGGCTCGTCGACGTAGTACATGCGGCTGGAATCACCGTGGTAGCCATCCTTGATCACCGTCACGTCGATGTTCAGGATGTCGCCCCCCTTCAGCACCCGCTCGCCCGGGATCCCGTGGCAGACCTGGTGGTTGACCGAGGTGCAGATGGATTTTGGGAATGGCTTGTACCCGGGTGGAGCATAGTTCAAAGGCGCGGGGATGGCCTTCTGCTCCTCGACGATGAGATCGTGGCAGAGGCGGTCGAGCTCACCCGTGGTGATTCCAGGCCTGACTCGCGGAGCAACGAAGTCGAGCACTTCAGCGGCGAGCTTCCCGGCGACGCGCATGTACAGGACTTCCTCCGCCGTCTTCAGGTGTATTGCCATGCGCGACAAAAAAAGTGCGAAGGATAATTCATCGAACCCGATGGGGCAAACCGACGGGGTGGGCTCGCCGGAGGCCCGGAGTGCCGGCAGCTAGGGTAATACTCTGTTTGCACAGGAAAAACCTTGCGCCTCTCGCAGCCCACGTGGTACCATTTTAAATCTAGCCGGGCTTGGGCTCGGCTAAATTTTTCCGCCCCCTCCGTTAGGGTGCCCGGCCGGTTTCCGGCGGGTCATTGGCTGGGGGCGGCCTGATAACCCTAACCGGAGTCATTCATGTCGACCACGATGCGCCAAATGCTCGAAGCGGGCGTGCATTTCGGCCACCAGACCCGCTATTGGAACCCGAAGATGGCGCCTTTCATCTTCGGCCACCGCAACAAGATCCACATCATCAATCTCGAGAAGACGATGGAGATGTATCTCGAGGCGATGAAATTCGTGCGCAAGCTCTCGTCGAACAAGGGCACGCTCCTGTTCGTCGGAACCAAGCGCCAGGCGCGCGAGATCATCCGCGAAGAGGCGGAGCGCTGCTCCGCGCCCTACGTCGACCACCGATGGCTCGGTGGAATGCTGACCAACTTCAAGACCGTGCGGCAGTCGATCAAGCGGCTGAAGGACATGGAGGCGGCAATCGAGGACGGCAGCGTCGAGAAGATGCCGAAGAAGGAAGGCCTGCAGTTTCAGCGCGAATTGGCCAAGCTGCAGCGCAGCCTGGGCGGGATCAAGGGCCTGGATAACCGGCCCGACGCCCTGTTCGTCATCGACGTCGGCTACCAGAAAGGCGCGGTCGCCGAGGCGAAGAAGCTCGGCATCCCGGTTATCGGAGTGGTCGACACCAATCACAACCCCGACGGGATCGCCTATGTGATTCCGGGCAACGACGATTCCAGCCGCGCGATCCGCTTGTACGCGCGCGGCATCGCCGACGCAATCATGGAGGGGCGTAACCAGGTCGTGCAGGAAATCATGGGCGCGGCCTCCGACGAATTCGTCGAAGTCGACGAGCCCGGCGGGAAAAAAGAGTGAACAGTTCTTCGCAGGGGAAAAAAAGGGCTCGGCGGCCCTTTTTTTTTAAACTTTTCGGAATGACGAGGCCGTAAGAAGATGGCGGAAATCACCGCAAGCGCAGTCAAGGAACTTCGCGACAGAACCGATGCGCCGATGATGGAGTGCAAGAAGGCGCTCGTCGAGGCGAATGGAGACCTGTCGAAGGCGGAAGAGCTCCTGCGGGTCAGATTGGGCAACAAGGCGTCGAAGGCTTCGAGCCGCACGGCGGCGGAAGGCGTCGTCGGAGTTCATCTCGCGCGCGACGGCCGCACCGGCGCGATCGTGGAAGTCAACTGCGAAACCGATTTTGTCGCCAAGAACGAGGACTTCCTCAAGTTTGCGAGGGCCCTCGCCGAGTTGGTTGCGGCCCGGAATCCGGCCGATGTCGGAGCGCTCTCGGCTCTGCCGCTCGCCGGCTCTACTGTCGAGCAGGCTCGCACGGCGCTGGTCGGCAGGATCGGCGAAAACCTGTCGATCCGGCGTTTTGCCCGGATGGAGGCAAAAGGTCGCCTGTCGCATTATGTCCACGGCGGCAAGATCGGTGTGCTCTTGGACGTCGTGGGCGGCGATGAGCAACTCGGCCGCGACCTTGCGATGCACATTGCCGCCTCCAAACCCAAAGGCCTGTCGAAGGACGACGTTCCGGCGGATCTGGTGGAAAAGGAACGCAGCATCGCTGCGGCGAAAGCGGCCGAATCGGGCAAGCCCGCGAACATCGTCGAGAAGATGGTGGAGGGCAGCGTGCAGAAATTCCTGAAGGAAGTCACGTTGCTCGGACAAGCCTTCGTGAAGGACCCGAGCGGCAAGCAGACCGTGGAAGCGTTGCTGAAGACTCGAGGCGCCTCTGTCTTGCGCTTCGTTCTGTACGTGGTCGGCGAAGGCATCGAGAAGAAATCGGGCGATTTCGCAGCCGAGGTGATGGCGCAGGTGAGCAAGGCCAAGAAGGATGAAAACGAGTCCGAAAAAGCAGCCTGAGATGGCCGCAACCGCGAAATACAAGCGGATCCTGCTCAAGCTGAGCGGCGAAGCCCTGATGGGCGAAGACGCCTACGGGATCAACCGTGCGACCATCGAGCGCATCGTCGGCGAGATCGCGCAGGTGGCGGCGCTCGGCCTGGAGATCGCGGTGGTGATCGGCGGCGGCAACATCTTCCGCGGCGTAGCGCCGGGCGCGACAGGCATGGACCGCGCGACGGCGGACTATATGGGCATGCTCGCGACGATCATGAACGCGCTTGCGCTACAGGACGCGATGCGGAATGCAGGATTGAACGCGCGCGTCCAATCGGCGCTCAACATCGAGCAGGTCGTCGAGCCCTACATCCGCAACAAGGCGATTCGCTATCTGGAAGAGGGCAAGATCGTGATCTTCGCCGCTGGCACCGGCAATCCGTTTTTCACCACCGATACCGCCGCCGCGTTGCGCGGAACCGAAATCGGCGCAGAGATGGTGCTCAAGGCGACCAAGGTCGACGGGGTCTACACGGCCGATCCGAAGCTGCGTCCGGACGCGAAGCGCTACGACAAGGTGAGCTTCGACGAAGCGATCGGCAAGAACCTCAAAGTCATGGACGCGACCGCGTTCGCCCTGTGCCGCGACCAGAAGCTGCCGATCACCGTTTTCAGCATCCTGAAGGCCGGCGCCATGAAGCGGGTCGTCACCGGCGAGCCCGAAGGCACGCTGGTCTACGTCAACGCCTGAAACCGCGGGGACGAGGGGAGAACGCATGAATACCGTGGCTGATGTGAGGAAGAACGCCGAGCAGAGGATGCACAAGTCGCTCGAGGCGTTGAAGACCGATCTGGGGAAGGTCCGCACCGGCCGCGCGCACACGGGGCTGCTCGACCATATTACTGTGGACTACTACGGCTCCCAGATGCCGATCCCCAAGGTGGCCAATGTCAGCATGCTCGACGCCCGGACCCTGGGCGTGTCTCCGTGGGAAAAGAAAATGCTGGGCGCGATCGAGAAAGCCATCCGCGAGTCCGACCTTGGCCTGAATCCTGCTTCTCAGGGGGACATGGTCCGGGTACCCATGCCTTCGCTCACCGAGGAACGCCGCCGCGACCTGGTCAAGGTGGTCAAGCATGAAGGCGAGAACGCCAAGGTCGCGGTGCGCAACCTGCGCCGTGACGCCAATCACGCGCTCAAGGAACTGCTGAAAAACAAGTCCGTCTCGGAAGACGAGGAAAGGCGCGCCCAGGACGACATCCAGAAGCTCACCGACAGGCATATCGCCGATATTGACAAGATGATCGCCACGAAAGAAGCAGAATTGATCGCCGTTTGATTCCACCGAGACACTCCCCGGACATGACATCCTTCAGCAGTTCGACCCGCGAGATTCCGTCTCCCGACGGCATGCCCAAGCATATCGCCCTGATCATGGACGGAAATGGACGCTGGGCAAAGAAGAGATACTTGCCGCGGGTCGCGGGCCACAAACAGGGTGTGGAGACCGTGCGCCGGATCACCAAGTGCTGCGCCGAGCGCGGCGTCGAGTACCTCACCTTGTTTGCGTTCAGCTCGGAGAACTGGCGCCGTCCCGCAGAGGAGGTTTCGACCCTGCGGCAGCTGTTCATGGTGGCTCTCGAGCAGGAAGCGGAGCGCCTGCACCGGAACAGGGTTCGCCTCAAGGTGATCGGCGATATCGTCCCTTTCGGCGCCCGCGTCGTCGAGCTCGCGCGGCGCGCCGAGGAATTGACCACGCACAACCGGGGGCTCACCTTGACCATCGCCGCCAACTACGGCGGCCGCTGGGACCTGATGCAGGCCCTCGGAAAGCTGGTGCGGACCCAGCCGATTCCCACCGAAGGCTACACGGAGGAGCAGCTCGCACCCCATCTGGCGCTCAACTACGCGCCCGAGCCCGACCTCTTCATCCGCACCGGCGGAGAGCAGCGCATCAGCAATTTCCTGCTCTGGCAGCTCGCGTACACCGAGCTGTATTTCACGCCGACGCTGTGGCCGGATTTCGGCGCCGAGGAGCTCGACGCCGCGATTGTCTGGTACCAGCAGCGCGAGCGCCGCTTCGGACGCACCAGCGAGCAGCTGGAGAAGTCCAAGCAGGAAAGCGGCGGCCGCCGGAGGATCGCGTAGCGCTCCCTGCCAGGCGGGCAGGATTGCGCGCGCTTCCATGCTCAAGACGCGCGCGCTGACCGCGGCTGTTTTGCTCGTGGTGTTTGGTTCTGCGCTTTTTTTTCTTCCGCAGCTGGGTTGGATCGTCTTTTGTGCGGCCTTGCTCGGAATCGCGGGTTGGGAATGGGCGGCTCTTGCCGCGCTCGCGCCGGTCGGCCGTTCGATCTACGCTGCCTTCCTGGTTCTGGTCTTCGTGTCGCCTCTGTATGCTCAGGGTGTCGCGCCGAGCGGTTTGTACGGGCCCGTCTGGGTCTACGGCGTCTCCGGCCTTTTCTGGATCCTCTTGGCGCCGCTCTGGATCTGGCGCAGCCACCTCGTTCCCAGCCAGGTCACGCTGCTCGCCGTCGGCATTCTCGTACTGGTGCCGGCTTGCGCCGCCCTCGTCGACCTGCGCAGCATTCACCCGGCCCTGCTGCTCGCCGTCCTGGGCACGGTCTGGATTTCGGATTCGGCCGCCTACTTTGTCGGGCGGCGGTTCGGCAGGCGCAGGCTCGCTCCTGCCATCAGCCCCGGGAAAACCTGGGAAGGGGTCGCCGGGGCCTTGGTCGCAGTCCTGCTCTACGCGCTCACATGGGCGAGCCTGGGCGCGCCGGAGAACCGCGGGGTGGGCGGGGCAGGGCTCATCGCTATCCTTCTGGGGCTGGCCGTGTTGGGAATCATTGGCGATCTGTTCGAATCTCTGATAAAACGCCAGGCGGGAGTGAAGGACAGCGGCACGCTTCTTCCGGGGCACGGCGGCGTACTCGATCGTATCGACGCGCCTGTGGCGATGCTGCCGCTCGCAGTGCTTGCGTTCATGAGATGAGCAAGATGCAGAACATCGCCATACTCGGAGCGACCGGGTCGATAGGGGCGAGCACGCTGGATGTGATCGCCCGGCATCCGTCTCGCTTTCGCGTGACGGCATTGACCGCAAACCGCCAAGTCGACGAGCTGGCGGAATTGTGCCGACGCCATCGTCCCGACTATGTCTGCGTCGCGGACGCCTCGCAGGGGCCGCGTCTGCGCGAGCGCCTCGCGGGCGCCGGGGTGAGCTGCAAGGTTCTCGCGGGGGAGGAAGGCCTGGTCGAAATAGCCTCCCTGCGCGATGTGGACTGCGTCATGGCGGCGATCGTCGGAGCGGCCGGACTGCGCGCCACTCTCGCTGCGGCGAAAGCGGGCAAGAAGCTGCTCCTGGCGAACAAGGAGGCGCTGGTCGTCGCCGGACCGGTGTTCATGGAGACCGTGCGCGCAAGCGGCGCGACGCTCCTGCCGATCGACAGTGAGCACAACGCGATCTTCCAGTGTCTCCCGGCGTTCGCGGCGGGCGAGTTGGCGGCAAAGGGTATCCGCCGGATTCTCCTCACTGGCTCGGGCGGCCCGTTCCGGGCGCGCGCGCGCAAGGAGTTGCATCGCGTGACGCCCGAAGAGGCGTGCGCCCATCCGAATTGGGTGATGGGGCGCAAGATTTCCGTGGATTCGGCGACGATGATGAACAAGGGACTGGAAGTCATCGAAGCCCATTGGCTCTTCGGGGCGAAACCCGAGCAAATCCAGGTCGTCGTGCATCCGCAGAGCGTGGTGCACTCGATGGTCGAGTATGCGGACGGTTCGGTGATCGCGCAGTTGGGGCACCCGGACATGCGCACGCCGATCGCCCAGGCGCTCGCCTATCCCGAGCGCATCGACGCCGGAGTGCCCTCGCTCGACCTGTTTCGTATCGGTTCGCTCGACTTCGAGCGGCCCGATTTCGAGCGATTTCCCGCACTTGGCCTCGCCTATTCGGCCCTGACGAGCGGGGGCGCGGCACCGGCTACCCTCAACGCGGCAAACGAAGTCGCGGTCGCAGCATTTCTCGAGGGCAGACTCCCCTTCCTCCAGATCACCGCAGTGATCGAGGAGACCCTGAATGTCCTCGGCGCAGGCCCCGCGCGCACGCTCGAGGAAGTGCTCGCCGCAGACGCGGCGGGACGCATGAGGGCGAGGCAGCTTGTCGCCCGTTTCGATTCGAACGCCGCATGAACATCGCCGTCACTATCGCCGCTTTCGTCGTCGCGCTGGGCGTGCTCATCGTGTTCCACGAGCTAGGCCATTACTTTGTCGCGCGCTTGTTCGGGGTCAAGGTGCTGCGCTTCTCGATGGGCTTCGGCAGAGCCGTGTGGCGGTTTCGACGCGGCCGGGACCAAACGGAATGGGTGATCGCCGTGCTGCCGCTCGGCGGCTACGTGAAAATGCTCGACGAGCATGAAGGGCCCGTCGCGCCGGAGGAGGCGCACCGGGCGTTCAACCGCCAGAGCGTGTGGCGGCGCATCGCGATTGTTGCGGCCGGGCCCGTGGCGAATTTTCTGCTTGCGATTGCGTTCTACTGGATGCTTTTCGTCGGGGGCGTGCAGGAAGCCAAGCCCATCGCCGGTGCCCCGGAGCCCGGAACCGTGGCGGAGGCGGCCGGGCTCGTAAGAGGCGAGACGATACTGAAGATAAACGGCGAACCGATGGCCAGCTGGCAGCAGGTTCGCTGGCGGCTGCTGCAGCTCGCGGTCGAGAAGCAGCCGGCGCGGCTCGAAGTAATGGACGCCAGGCAGCGGCTCGCCTGGCGCACTCTGGATCTGTCCGCGTTCGACCTCGAGGGCTTCGAGAGTGATCCGCTTGCCCGTCTGGGGCTCAGACTCGACCGCCCTGATGTGGCGCCCGTCGTCGGCAAGCTGGTGGCCAGAGGCATTGCCGATCAAGGGGGCATGCGCGTGGGTGACCGCATCGTCTCGATCGACGGGGAGGAGATGGGTGTTTGGGCAGATGTCGTGAGCGCCGTCAGGCGCCGGCCCGGCGAGCTCGTCCGGTTCGGTATCGAACGCGGCGGGGAAAAGATCGATCTCAACTTGCGCCCGGAGACCTTCCAGGAGAACGGGCGGAGCATCGGGCGCATCGGTGCCGCTCCGAAGATCGACCCCGAGTCGATGAAGGACCTCGTTACGCTCGTTCGCTACGCTCCGCTGGCGGCATTCGGCATGGCGCTGCAGAGAACCTGGGAGACCTCGGCATTCAGCCTGAAGATGCTCGGCAAGATGGTGATCGGCCAGGTGTCGTGGAAAAACCTGAGCGGCCCGGTGACGATCGCCGACTACGCCGGCCAATCCGCGCAGCTTGGGATCGGCGCTTACGTGGCCTTTCTCGCGCTGATCAGCATCAGCCTGGGTGTGCTCAATTTGCTGCCGATCCCGTTATTGGACGGCGGACACTTATTGTATTATGTCGTCGAGATTTTCAAGGGCAGCCCGGTTTCCGAGCGAGTGATGGAGCTGGGGCAGCGCGTGGGACTCACCGTGCTTCTGTTTCTGATGGCGTTCGCGATCTACAACGACTTCAACCGTCTGTTGACGGGGTAAATCCTTCCTAAGTGAAAAACGCGTTGCGGGCGGCGATTCTCATGCTCATGCTCGCCGAGTCGGCGTGGGCGTTCGAACCCTTCGTGGTGAAGGATATCCGGGTCGAAGGGATCCAGCGCATCGAACCCGGAACGGTATTCAACTACCTGCCGATCAAAGTCGGAGACCGGATAACCGACGAAAAGGCCTCCGCGGCGATCCGCGCCCTGTTCGGTACGGGTTTCTTCAGGGACGTGCGGATGGAGGTGCAGGGCAACGTTTTGATCGTGAATCTCGAGGAGCGGCCCGCCATTGCCTCCATCGAGTTCGTCGGGATGAAGGAATTCGAGAAGGACAAGGTCAAGCAGGGATTGCGCGACGTCGGATTCCAGGAAGGCCGCATCTTCGACCGCTCCCTTCTCGACCAGGCGGAACAGGAGCTCAAGCGCCAGTACCTCACGCGGGCGCTGTACGGCGTGGAAGTGACGACGACGGTTACACCGCTCGAGCGCAATCGCGTTGCGATCAATTTCAACATCATCGAAGGAGAAGCGGCGAAGATCAAGCGGATCAACATCGTGGGCAATCGCGCGTTTTCGGAAGATGACCTGCTCGACGTGATGCAGCTGCGCACGTCGGGCATGTTCACCTCGTTTTCGAAGAACGATCAGTACTCCAGGCAGAAGCTGCAGGGCGATCTGGAAGCGCTGCGCTCGTACTACCTGAACAGTGGCTACATGGAGTTCACCATCGATTCGACGCAGGTCTCCATCACGCCCGATCGCCGTGACATCTACATCACCGTGAACGTCACCGAGGGCGAGAAGTATCAGGTGACCGAGGTGAAATTCGGCGGAGACCTGCTCGTCCCCGAGAGCGAGTTGCGCTCACTGGTCACGGTCAGGGCCGGGGAAACGTTCTCCAGGGAGAGGCTCACTGACTCGAGCAAGGCGATCACCGAGCGGCTGGGCAGGGAAGGCTATGCCTTTGCGAACGTCAACGCCAACCCGGAAATCGACAAGGAGAAGCGGACCGTCAAATTCACCTTCCTGATCGATCCCGGGCGCCGCGTCTACGTCCGGCGGATCAACGTGACGGGGAATTCGCGCACCCGCGACGAAGTCGTTCGGCGCGAGTTGCGGCAGCTCGAAGGGAGCTTTTTCGACAGCCAGAAGCTCCAGCTCTCCAAGCAGCGCATCGACAAAACCGGATACTTCAGCGAGGTCGAGGTCGAGACGCCGGCCGTTCCCGGCACGACCGACCAAGTCGACGTCAACGTGCGGGTCAAGGAGAGGCCAACCGGGGCGTTCCTGGTCGGAGTGGGTTTCTCGAGCGTGGACCGGCTGATCCTTCAGGCCTCGGTGCAGCAGGCGAACTTCTTCGGTACCGGAAATACCCTGGGCTTCCAAATCGCGTCGGGAACGGTCAACAAGGTCGCCTCGTTCTCCTTCACCGATCCCTATTACACGGTTGACGGGGTCAGCCGCGGCTTCGACGTGTACCGCCGCGACGTCAATTCCGCGACGCTGGGAGTCGGAAACTACAGAACCAGCACGGTGGGCACGGCGGTGCGCTTCGGGGTGCCCTTCACTGAATTCGACACCTTGTTCTTCGGTCTCGGCGTCGAGTACGTCAGGCTGATGCTCGCCGACAGCAGCCCGCAGCGCTATCTCGGCTTTGAAAACCAGTTTGGCAGCCGATACACGACACTGATCGACACCTCGGGCTGGGTTCGCGATACGCGGGACAGCGCAATATGGCCGACCCGGGGTCACTTGCAGCGCGCCAACCTGGAATTGGGACTGCCGCCCGGGGACCTGCAGTACTGGAAGGCAACCTATACCCATCAGTACTTCTACCCGGCGTCGCGCCTTGTCACCCTGGTGCTGACCGGAGAAGCGGACACCGCCGACGGGTTCGGGAGCAAGCCGTTGCCGTTTTTCAAGAACTACTACTCGGGCGGCATCGGCAGTGTGCGCGGGTACCGCACCGCCTCCCTGGGGCCGCGCGATGCGGACGGAGTCTTTCTCGGTGGAAACCGCAAGCTCAACGGGACCAGCGAGCTCCTGTTTCCGGTGCCCGGGAACACGCTTGACCGCTCGATGCGGCTCGGGACCTTCGTCGATGCGGGGCAGGTGTACGCGGCGGGTGAGAAAGTGGCTCTGTCTCAGCTGCGCGCGGCGTGGGGAATAAGCTTCGCCTGGAACTCACCCGTCGGACCCTTGAAATTCAGCATCGCGAGGCCGTTCAACGAGAGGCCCGGGGACTCGCTGCAGGCTTTCCAGTTCACGCTTGGCAACGTATTCTGACGCCCCGGTATAATCCTCCCCCATGTCAGGACTGACAGCAAAGTCGAAGCGGCTCGCGCTCACGAGCTTGGCCTCCGTAGTGCTCCTGGTGACAGGCGGTCCGGCGCTCGGCCAGACGATGATCGGCTTCGTCAGCCTGGACCGGATCCTCCGCGAGGCTCCACCCGCGCAGCAGGCGCAGAAGAAGCTGGAGAGCGAATTCTCCCAGCGCGCCCAGGAACTCTCCCGGCAGGCAGAGCAGTTGAAGAAGATGCAGGAAAACCTGGAGAAGAACGCCGTAACCATGCCGGAGTCCGAGCGCCAGAAGCGCGAGCGCGAGTTCGGTGACTCCAGCCGGGAATTTCAGCGAAAGCAGAGGGAATTCAACGAGGATCTGGCCCAAGAGCGGAAGAAGGAGTTCGAGAGCGTCATCGAACGCGCCAACCGGGCGGTGAGACAGGTCGCCGAAGCCGAGAAGCTCGACCTGGTGCTTCAGAACGACCAGGTCGTCTGGGCGAGCAATCGCATCGATATCACCGACAAAGTCATCAAGGCGTTGAGCGATCCACGCCCAGGCAGCAAGTAGTCCGCGGGCGGCGGCCGCGACGGAAACGCAGATCACCCGTGACGCAATCCAACTTTCGCATCCGCCGGCTCGATGAAATCGTGGCGAAACTGGGCGGCGACCTCGTAGGTGCCCCGGACGTCGAGATCCGGCGGATAGCCACGCTGGAAAGCGCAGGGCCGGGAGACCTGTCCTTTGTCTCCGCCGCGAAATACCTGCCGCAGCTGCGCGATACGCGCGCTTCAGCCGTGATCCTCCCGAAGGGGCAGAAGGGAGCCACGAAACTGCCGAGGATCCTTTGCGATGACCCCTACGTCTATTACGCCCGGGCGGCGCAGTTGCTGAATCCGGATGACCGGCCCGCTCCGGGAATTCATCCTCAGGCGGTAGTCGAGGCGGGCGCCGAGGTTCCGGCATCGGCCACCGTGGGACCTTTCTGCCATGTAGGCCGCGGCGCCCGGCTGGGAGAGCGCGTGGTAGTCGCGCCCGGGTGCACCATCGGAGAAGACGCTCAGATAGGGGAGGACGGACGCCTGGGCCCCTCGGTGACGGTCTATCCGCGCTGCACGATCGGAAAACGCGTCGTGATCCACGCGGGAGCCGTGATAGGCGCAGACGGCTTCGGTCTGGCGCCCGAGGCGGGGCGCTGGATCAAGATTCCACAGACCGGGCGTGTCGTCATAGGCGACGACGTCGAGATCGGCGCCAACACGACGATCGACCGCGGAGCGCTGGACGATACCGTGATCGAAGACGGGGTAAAGCTCGACAATCAGATCCAAATCGGCCACAACGTTCGCATCGGCGCGCACACCGCTATGGCCGCCTGCGCGGGCGTCGCGGGCAGCACGCGAATTGGAAGACACTGCGCGATCGGGGGTGCGGCACGCATCATGGGCCACATCGAGATCGCCGACCACGTCACGATCACCGCCACCACTTTCGTCACGAAGTCGATCAGAAGCGCGGGAGCGTATACCGCCGTGCTGCCCGCCGAGCCCGCCCGGGAATGGGCAAGAACGCTTGCGCATCTGCGAAGTCTGGAGCGGTTGTCGAAGCGGGTCCGTGAGCTGGAAACGCGCTCCAAACCCGCAACAGGAAAGAAGAAGAGGTAGAGAACGATGGACATCCGCGCGATCCTGGAAACGCTGCCGCATCGCTATCCCATGCTCCTGGTGGACCGGGTCCTCGAGTGCGAGCCGGGCAAGCGTATCCTCGCCCTCAAGAACGTCACCATCAACGAACCCTTTTTCAACGGGCATTTTCCGCGCCTTCCGGTGATGCCGGGAGTACTGGTGGTGGAGGCCCTTGCCCAGGCCGCCGCGGTGCTGGCGTTTCGCACCGCCGAAAAGAAATCCGACGAGAAGTCGATCTACTATCTCGTAGGGATCGACGATGCGCGATTCAAGCGTCCAGTGGTCCCCGGTGACCAGCTTCTGCTCGAAGTGACCGCCGATCGCATCGGGCGGGACCTGATGAAATTCTCCGCGGAGGCGCGCGTCGGAGACGCGCTCGCCGCCGAGGCAACTCTGCTGTGCACGCTGCGGCCTGCATGATCCACCCGAGCGCGATCGTTCACCCGGGGGCCAAGCTCGCCGCGGATGTGTCGGTCGGGCCGTACTGCGTCATCGGGGAGCACGTCGAGATCGGCGAGGGGACCACCATCGGCCCGCATGTCCTGATCGAGGGAAGAACGCGCATCGGGACGCACAACCGCATCTTCGCCTTCAGCGCGCTCGGCGGCGCACCCCAGGACAAGAAACACGCCGGTGAAGCGACGCGACTGGAGATCGGCGACCGCAACACCATCCGCGAGTACTGCACTTTCAACTGCGGCACTACCCAGGACGCGACCGTCACACGCATCGGCAACGACAACTGGATCATGGCCTACGTGCACATCGCCCACGATTGCCAAGTGGGGAACCACACGACCTTCGCCAACGCCGCCTCGATCGCCGGCCATGTCCACGTCGGCGACTACGCCGTGCTCGGCGGCTTCACGGCCGTGCACCAGTTCGTCATGATCGGAGCGCATTCCATGACCGGGGGCGCCACGCTTCTCCTCCAGGATCTGCCTCCCTACGTCATGGCGGCGGGCAACAACGCAAAGCCGTTCGGGATCAACGCGGAGGGGCTGAAGCGCCGCGGGTTCGGCGAGGACCAGATCACCGAAATCAAGCGCGCCTACAAGACGCTCTACCGCTCGGGCCTCACGCTCGAGGAGGCGCGGAGCGCGATTGCAGCGCAGGGGGAGAAGGTGCCGGCGCTGAAGATACTGGTCGACTTTCTCGAGCGCTCGCGGCGGGGCATCGTGCGTTGATCGCAGTGGAACGCGATCACATACTCGTAGGCATGGTGGCAGGGGAGGCCTCGGGTGATTTCCTCGGTGCTCACCTGATCGCGGCGCTGCGCGAGCGCGCCCCGCGCTTGCGCTTCGTCGGCATCGGCGGACCGAAGATGGAAGCGCAGGGCTTCGAATCATGGTTCCCCATGGAGAAGCTCGCGGTGCGCGGCTACGTCGAGGTTCTAAGGCATTTTCTCGAAATCCTCGCGATTCGCCGCAAACTCCGGCGGCGGCTGATCGACGCCAGGCCGAGGCTGTTCATCGGCGTCGACGCACCGGATTTCAACCTGTCCCTCGAGCGCAAACTCAAGCGCTCGGGCATCCCCGCCGTGCACTACGTGAGCCCGTCGCTGTGGGGCTGGCGCGGCGGGCGCATGTCGTCGATCGCCGCTTCGGTCGACAAGATGCTGGTGCTGTTTCCCTTCGAAGAACAACTCTACCGCGACGCTGGCGTCCCGGTCGCATACGTCGGCCACCCGCTCGCCGACCTGACCTCCGACGATAGCGGTACCGCGGACGCGCGCGAACAACTGAAGCTCCCCGCGGCGCGCAAGATCATCGCTCTGCTCCCTGGGAGCCGGCAATCGGAGCTGCACTACATGGCCCTGTGTTTCGTGCAGACCGCCAAGCTGATTGCGGCCCGCCAGCCGGCCGTGCATTTTCTGGTGCCGCTCATCAGCCGTGAAACGCGCGCCATCTTCGAAGAGGCGATCTACACGGCCGGCGCGTCGGACTTGCCGCTCACCGTGCTGTTCGGGCACGCGCGCGAAGCGCTTGCCGGGTGCGACGTCGCGCTTGTCGCAAGCGGAACGGCGACGCTCGAGACGGCGCTGGCGCGCAAACCCATGGTCATCACCTATAAGATGGCGGGCCTTACCGCCCGCATGATGAGGAAGATGGCCACCGTGCCTTACGCGGGCTTGCCGAACATCATCGCCGGAGAATTCATCGTGCCCGAGATCCTGCAGGGCGACGCGACGCCCGAGAACCTGGCCCAGGCGGTGCTGAATTCGCTCAACGACCCGGTCGTCAGCCGCAAGCTTCCCGAGCGCCTGGACCGGATACGCCTTCTCCTGCGCAAGGACACGGCGGCGCGGGCGAGCGAAGCGCTCCTCCCGTGGTTGCGGCCCGCCTGATCTGCGGCGTCGACGAGGCCGGCCGGGGACCGCTCGCCGGACCGGTCTTCGCGGCGGCGGTTGTTTTTCCTCCGGGGCGGCGCGCGCCGAACGGCATCGCCGACTCGAAGCTTCTCAGCGCACGGCGTCGCGAGAAGGTCGCCGGGGTCATCAAGGAGAGAGCCCTCGTCTGGGCGGTGGCGTGGGCGAGCGTCGAGGAGATCGACAGCCTGAATATCCTCCAGGCGAGCCTCCTTGCCATGAGGCGTGCGGTGGAGTCATTGAATCTTGCACCCGACGAAGTGCTGCTCGACGGAGCGCATTGTCCCGCGCTCTCCGTACCGGCCCGTGCCGTGATCGACGGCGATGCGAAGATCAAGGTGATCGCCGCGGCGTCCATCCTGGCGAAAACCGCACGCGACGCGGAGATGTGCCGTCTTCACGAGCGCTTTCCTCAGTACGGCTTCGACGAGCACAAGGGATATCCGACACCGCGGCACCTCGAGGCCTTGCGCCGCTACGGCGTCTGCGAGGTCTATCGCCGCAGCTTCGCCCCGGTGCGGGATGTGCTCGAGCGCGGGGACTGAGGCCGCTCGAATTCCGCGAGGAGCTTGCGCAATTTCTCGCGCTCCGCGGCGGGTCGAAACAACGGCCGCCGGGCGGCCGTCAGGCGCCTGAGGCGGCCATAGTAGGTGGGATCGAGTGCGGCGCGGCGGATCTGGCGTGCGAGCGAGCGTGCATCGCCGAGCCGGTAGTAACCCGGATAGCCGCTGCCCAGCATGCCGATATTGCCCGAGACCCGGGACGCGATCACGGGCACGCCGGCCGCGGCAGCTTCGCAGATGACATTGGCGCCGCCTTCCATCCGGGAGCTCTGCACGAGTAGCCGGCTGCCTGCGAGCCATCGGAGCGCAGTCGCATGCGGTACGTTCCCCAGCCAGCGATAGCGGGCATCGACCCGCATCAGACGCCGTGCCTCGCGTTCCATGCCGGGGGAAAGCGCCTCACCCAGATGCGCCACTTCGAGGTCCGGCAGATCACTCAGATGCGCAAGCGCGAGCGCGGTACGGAAGGGATCTTTTTCGTCGCGCAGATGGCCGAGCACCGCCACGCGGAAGCGGCGCGAACGCTTCGGGGAGGATGAAGGGCTCGCTGCCGACTGGTAGATGACCCGGGTCTTACGCCGCAGCCGCGGCGCCAGTTCCGCCTTCCCCATGTCCTGCAGCACCACCAAGCGATCGGCCAGCTCGAGCGAGGTCCGCGCACTGCGATCCGTGCGGATATCGCGGTACAGATCGGTGCCGGTGAGGACGACGACCACCGGCGCTGCGGGATGCCGCGTGCGGAAAGCGGCGATCGACGCGTGGCTGCGCCGCGCGTGCAGCGCGATCATGGCGTTGGCAGCCCGACCGTCCCAGACGCGCGAGACCCGAACGGTATGTCCAAGCGATCGCAGCATCGCCGCCCAGCGGACGGCGGTGTGCCGATTCCCGTTTCGCGAGCGCGCGCCTGCCGGCGTGACCAGCGCAATTTTCATGTTATGTTTGCTCTCGCACCATGTCATCCTTCTACGAAGATCCCCGTACACTTTCGCTGCAACTGCGCGACGCCAGGCAGCGCACCCTGGCGCTAACCGGCGATCTCGAAGGCCAGCAATTGTTCGGCCCCAAGCGCGCGATCGTCAATCCCGTGCTGTGGGAACTGGGACACGTCGCCTGGTTCCAGGAACGCTGGTGCCTGAGGCCGCGCCCCGATGAGTCGCTGGCGGCCAGCCTGCTCGAGGGATCGGATGCGCTCTACGACTCGGCCGAGGTGGCCCATGACGTGCGCTGGGATCTGCCGCTGCCGACCCTGGGCGAGACGCTCGATTTTCAGGAACGGGTCCTCGAGCGCGTGCTGGCGCGTCTGGCGCAGGAGGCCGGCGACCCGTGGATTCTCTATTTCGTCCAGCTCGCGATCTTTCACGAGGACATGCACGCGGAAGCGTTCCACTATACGCGCCAGACTCTCGGTTACACGGACCCGTTCCGGAGTCAGACTTCGGCGCCGGGAGGGGAAGGGGAAGCCCCGCGGGGCGATGCAGACATGGCCGGGGGAACCTATTCGATCGGCGCTCCGCGGAACTCGGGTTTTCATTTCGACAATGAAAAGTGGGCGCATCCCGTGAAGCTTGCGCCGTTCCGGATCGCGCGGCTGCCCGTCACGAACCGGGAGTTCCTGGAGTTTGTCCACGAAGGCGGCTACCGCCGCCGGGAATGGTGGTCCCCGGAAGGGTGGGAATGCAAGGGTGAGGCGAGCGCTCCGCGCTACTGGAGCGAGCGCGACGGCCAGTGGCTCGAGCGTCGTTTTTCGGCGTGGGTGCCCCTCCACCCAGCGCTTCCGGTCATGCATGTCGATTGGCACGAGGCCAACGCCTACTGCCGCTACGCGGGCAGGCGCCTGCCCAGCGAGGCCGAGTGGGAGATCGCCGCCTCGCTCGGCGCAGCCGGCGGGAAGGGCCGCTTTCCCTGGGGAGACTCGAGCGATCGCGGCCGTGCCAACCTGACCGGCGCGGGCCGGGTCCCGGTGGATGGGTTTCCCTCAGGCGACAGCTTCGGCGGATGCCGCCAGATGATCGGCAACGTCTGGGAATGGACTTCGAGCGTTTTCGCGCCTTATCCGGGGTTCGTGCCCGATCCTTATCTCGAGTACTCCGAGCCCTGGTTCGGGACCCACAAAGTCCTGCGCGGGGGCAGCTTTGCGACACCTCTCCGCCTGATCGCAAATAGCTGGCGGAATTTCTACCAACCGAACCGGGGCGACATCTTTGCTGGGTTCAGGACCTGCGCATCCCCGTGAAAACGATCCGCTCGAGAAGCAATCCCACGGTCAAGGCGCTGGTCAAGCTGGCCGGATCCTCGCGGGAGCGCCGCAGAACCGGGACGACCTTGCTCGAGGGCGAGCGTCTGGTTCGCACCTACGGGGAAAGCGGTGGCAGGGCCGAGGCGATATTCGCGAGCGAAAGCGCCCTGGCCGACCCGCCGTTGCGCGCCTGGGTCGAGAACCTTCCCGCCGGGTCGCACCTGGCGATCGCCGACGCCATCTTCTCGGGGATCTCGCAGCTCGCGAGCGCGGCAGGCGTGGCGGCAGTCATCCGGACGCCGGAGCCCGGTCCTTTGCCCAAGCCCCTTCCGGGATGCGTGCTGCTGGAGAACATCCAGGACCCGGGCAACCTGGGATCGATACTGAGGACGGCGGTCGCGGCCGGAACGCGCCAGGTGTTTCTCTCGCGCGGGTCGGT
The DNA here is from genome assembly GCA_041499655.1 of Gammaproteobacteria bacterium. Lineage (GTDB taxonomy): Bacteria > Pseudomonadota > Gammaproteobacteria > Burkholderiales > SG8-39 > VBDM01. The sequence goes on along the minus strand of JBGQKQ010000007.1, from coordinate 2,887 downwards.
CTTCGCCTGGGCGCCCAAGGTCGTCCGCGCGGGAATGGGAGCTCACTTCTTCCTGTCGATCTACGAGAGCGTCGACCTGGGGGAAATCTCGCGCTCGTTCGCCGGCCGGATCATCGCCACGGCTCCACGTGCCGCAGGCTCGCTCTACGACCTGGACTTGAAAGGGGATGTGGGGTGGCTGTTCGGAAACGAAGGCGCGGGCCTGTCCTCGGCGTCAAAAGCCGTCGCTGCGACCCAGGTGCGCATTCCGATGCCGGGTTCGGCGGAATCGCTGAACGTGGCCGCGGCGGCTGCGATATGTCTTTTCGAGCAGATCCGGCAGCGGGGTCAATAGACGCGGCGCTCCAGTTTGAACTCCTGCATGATGGTCGTGGCGATTTCCTCGATGGATTTTGTGGTCGAATTGGCCCACCTTATACCTTCGCGCTGCATCAGCTTCTCCGCCTGCTGCACCTCGTAGCGGCAGTTCTCCAGGTCGGCGTACGTGCTGTTGGGGCGGCGTTCGTTGCGGATCTCGCGAAGGCGCTCGGGCGCGATCGACAGGCCGAAGAGTTTGCTGCGGTAGCCATCCAGCGCCTTGGGCAGGCTCATGCGGTCGAAATCCTCGGGGATGAGGGGGCAGTTCGCCGCCCGGATGCCGAACTGCAGGGACAGGTACAGGCTGGTCGGGGTCTTGCCGCTGCGCGACACGCCGACCAGGATGACATCCGCCTTGTCGAGATCCCGGGAGGAGGCTCCGTCGTCGTGCGCAAGAGCGAAATTGATCGCGTCGATGCGGTGCGTATACCCCTTGGCGTCGCGGGTGCTGTGCGAACGCCCGATGGTGTGGGTCGATTTCGAGCCGAATTCGGCTTCGAGCGGATCCAGGAAGTTCTGGAAGAAGTCCAGCACGCACGCGTCCGCCTTTCTTACCGTCTCGCGTATGTCCGCGTTCACCAGGGTCGTGAAAACGACTGGACGGAAGCTGGCGGGCCGCGGCGTCCCGTTGATGCGGTTGACGCAGGCCTCGGCCTTCGCGACCGAATCGACGAAGGGGACGGTCTCATGGTTGAACTCGATCCCGTCGAACTGCGTGAGCAGGCTGTGGCCGAGCATCTCGACCGTGATTCCGGTGCCGTCGGAGACGAAGAACACGGTTCGGCGGCGATCAGGCATGAAGGTGGGGTCCGGAGAGTGGAAAGCGGCTGCGCCGAAAGTACGCTGTCTGTAAAATAGCGGTTTCAACAAGATCCTTCAACCTCGACGAAGGACAGGTCATGGCCGGGCTCAAATACGTGGTGAATTTCGATCGGCTCGGGATGGCCGACGTCGAGCAAGTCGGAGGCAAGAACGCCTCCTTGGGGGAGATGATCTCCCGGCTTTCGCAGGCCGGCATCCGGGTTCCGGGCGGCTTTGCCACCACCGCCGACGCCTTCCGCGAATTCCTCGCGCAGGGCGGACTCGCCGCCCGCATCGAGAAGCGCCTCAAGGGACTGGATGCGGAAGACGTCGCTGCACTCGCCCGCTGCGGAGAGGAGATTCGCGGCTGGATCGAGGCCGCGGAGCTTCCGAAGCAGTTCCAGACCGGGATTGCCGAGGCGTACCGGGCGCTGACGGGCGGCGACGAGGGCGTATCGGTCGCGGTACGCTCGAGCGCGACCGCCGAAGACCTGCCGGATGCGTCTTTCGCCGGTCAGCAGGAGACCTTTCTCAACATCCGCGGACTCCCCAGCGTGATGACCGCGCTCAAGCGCGTGTTCGCGTCGCTGTACAACGACCGGGCGATTTCCTACCGCAGCCACCGGGGGTACGAGCACGCGGCGGTGGCGCTTTCGGCCGGCGTGCAGCGCATGGCGCGCAGCGATCTGGGCGCAAGCGGCGTGCTGTTCACGATGGACACCGAGTCGGGATTTCGCGGCGTCGTATTCATTACCGCATCCTGGGGCCTGGGTGAAATGGTGGTGCAGGGGGCGGTCAACCCGGACGAGTTCTACGTTCACAAGCCGATGCTGCGCGCCGGCAAGCGCGCCATCATCCGCCGCAGCCTGGGCTCGAAGCTGCAGAAGATGGTGTTCGGCGATCAGGCCACGGTCGGCCGCTCGGTCAGCACGGTGGACGTTTCGGAGGCCGACCGCCACCGCTTCTGCCTGAGCGACGACGACGTGATCGAGCTCGCGCGCATCGCCGTGAAAATCGAGGAGCACTACGGACGGCCGATGGACGTCGAGTGGGCAAGGGACGGCTCGGACGGCAAACTCTACATTCTGCAGGCGCGGCCTGAAACGGTGAAATCGCGCAAGACCGCGGAAGGCCAGGAGCGCTTCCTCCTCCTGCAGAAATCCGAAGTGCTGGCGTCGGGCCGGGCCATCGGGCACAAGATCGGAGCGGGAGTGGCACGCGTCGTGAAGGACGCTTCCGAGATGGGACGCATCAAGGCGGGTGAAGTCATCGTCACGGACATGACCGATCCCAACTGGGAGCCGGTGATGAAGCGCGCCGCGGCCATCGTTACCAACCGGGGAGGGCGCACCTGTCACGCGGCCATCATCGCGCGCGAGCTCGGCATTCCCGCGGTGGTGGGCTGCGGGGACGCCACTGCGAAGCTCACGGAAGGCGAGACCTGCACCGTTTCGTGCGCCGAGGGCGATACCGGCAACATCTACCGCGGCAAGCTCGAGTTCGAGGTGACCTCGCGCGACTACGGCGAAATGCCGGACTGCCCGGTCAAGATCACCATGAACATCGGCAACCCGCAGCTCGCCTTCGACTTCCAGGCGCTGCCGAACGCGGGTGTCGGGCTCGCGCGCCTGGAGTTCGTCATCAACAATATGATCGGCGTGCACCCCAAGGCCGTTCTCGATTACCAGACTCTCCCCGGCGAGTTGAAGGGCGAAGTGGAGCGCGCGGC